>NZ_JAGXJL010000071.1:0-37065 GCF_019091475.1 Streptomyces sp. GbtcB6
ACCCGTTCGCCCACATCCCGCGCGCCCAGGCCACCGTCGGCGCCCTGCGCGGGGCGGCCGAGGGACACGACGTGTCGGTCAAGTCCCGCAGCCGCCAGGTCATCGCCCCCGCGGACAAGCTCGCCACCTACCGCAAGAAGGCCCAGGCGGCACTGGCAGCCGCCGAGCAGTGAGCCGGGGCGAACAACCGGGAGGCCGGGCTGGTCCCCCCTGCTGGTGTCCTCGGTTCGGCATCCAGCGACCTCGCGCTCGGCTGGATGCCGGCACAACCGGGCCGGCGGCACCGTCCTGTCCCTGCTGACTGCACCGCGCAGCCGCGCCGTCACACCAGCAGTCGCCCGGCCTGTTACCCCATCACGGTGGCAGGCCGTCCGACCGAGGCCAACGGCACGACGGCGCAAGCCGCGAAGCCGATGTCGTCGCAGCCGACCAGCACGGTGTCGTCAGGCACCCGCAGACCGGCCTCGTACGGCTCACCTGTCGCGGTGGCCTCCTTCCGGTACTCCTCTGGCAGGCGCAGCACCTTGATCCCCAAGGGCCGCCTCACTGGCACGGGTGCCGATGGGGCTGTCAGTGCAGGCATATAGAGTCCCGCCCGAGACTCGCGCGTGTGCTGGAGAAGGAGTCCTGTTGGCGAGAACCACACCACCCCGGCCTGTTGACATCGCGTCGGTGTTCCCGGAGCTGGCTCCGCTGGCACGGCAGGCAGTGCGCCTTCATCCACGCCCTGGTGAGCCGACTGTCCACGAGAGTTCCGTCGGCGGCCCGCTGCTGTGGCCGGCCGACGACGAGTGGCCGGTCTGCACGAAGGAACACCACCACTACGGCGATCTCCCTGTCTCCCTTGACGATGTCCGTCAAAGCCGGGCGCTGCTCGAAGCAGCCTGGTTGCGTCCTCGCGCTCCTCGCGAGAACCTCCTCAGCCCCGACCAGCGGGCGTACCTCGACGAACTCGAAACAGGGCATCCACCACACCCCGGGCCAAATGCGCTGCTCCCCGTCGCCCAGCTCTACCTGCGCGACATACCCGGGCTGGCCGGCCCCGAGGGAACGGACCTGCTGCAGGTGCTGTGGTGCCCCCTGGATCACGACGAGGGGATTCCCGCAGCCCACCTCGTCTGGCGGGACTCCAGGAGCGTCGACAAGCTGCTCGCCGATCCGCCGGAACCGGTCGATGTGGATCACTACGGACACTACGTTCCCGAGCCGTGCGTGCTCCACCCTGAAGTAGTGACCGAGTACCCCGCGCCCCACGAGTTGCCCGAGGAACTCGCGGATCGTCTGGATGAGTGGGGACGCAGGCAGTGGGCCGAGGAAGACCCGGACGAGGAGTTCAGCCCCGGCAGCGCCTACTACCAGTACGAGCACTCCGTCGCGCCGGGGTGGAAAGTCGGTGGCTGGGGCCCGTGGAGCTTCTGCGACCCCTGGCCCATGCACTGCGACGTCTGTAAGGCCACGTACCAGCCGCTGCTCACCGTCAGCTCCGGAGAATGGGACGGCGGGAGCGGCAGCTGGATCCCCCTCGAAGATCGGGAGGAACCTTCGGCGCCCGTCGGGCTGCGCAAACCGTCAGACCCGCCGATGGTGCAGATCGGCCGCGGATACAACATGCAGATCTACATCTGCCCCGCGTCCTTCGAGCACCCCCACCTCGAGAACATGCAGTGAGTCCGGGGTCCCGCACCAGCCCGTCCGCTGGTTTCCGGACGGGATCGGCCGTGCGGACGGACTGGGGATCGATCAGGCCGGCACTCGGTTGCCGGTGTCTTCCGGCCCGGGAGGCGCCGTGCGGCTACAGACCGTATCCCGGCCCGCCCAAGCTGCGTCCCTGCCGTGAGCTGGGTCATAGCCTGAATTCGAGGGGTCCCTCATGTTAGCGTGGATGCATGAGCCAGCAGCACGTCCTGTCCACGCCCCAGGCGTCGGCCAAGCCGTTGCGCCGCGACGCGCAGCGCAACAGGGACGCGATCGTGGCCGCCGCCCGCAAGGCCTTCGCCGAGCAGGGGCTGGACGCGTCCCTGGAGGGTGTTGCCCGTGAGGCGGGCGTCGCGATCGGGACGCTCTACCGGCACTTCCCCCGCAGACTCGACCTGGTCGAAGAGCTTTTCACCGCGAAGTTCACGGAACTGCTGGCCGCGTCCGAAGAAGCTGAGGCCATGGACGACGCCTGGGAAGGGTTCTGCCACTACCTGGAAAAGCTCTGTGAGCTGCAGGCCTGTGACCGTGCCTTCAACGATCTGGTCTCGGCCCGGCTGCCGCTTCATGCGCTCGGCAGGGGAATGTTCGAGCGCGCGGGAGAACGGGCCGCTCAGATCTTCCGCAACGCCCAGGAGGAGGGCGTCCTCCGTGAGGATGTCACCCCGGAGGACCTCGCTTTCGTGATCTGGTCCCAGGCCGGGATCATCCAGGCCACACGTGCCGTCGCCCCCAACGCCTGGCGCCGCCACCTTCACCTGATGCTCGACGCCTTCCGCGCCCAGTGCGCCCACGAGCTGCCGGAGCCGCCGCTGACCCCCCGGCAGGTCGACCAGACCCTCACCACTCTCGAGTGCCCCGAAGAGGAGTGCCGCGAGTGCCACGAGGAGGCATGAGCCGCGGCAGGTGAGGTCGCCCGGCGACAGGACACACAGCGAGCCCGGTGCCGCAGTCGGCACCGGGCTCACTCAGACCCGCAAGGGTGTCGCCGTCCAGCTGAGGCGTTCAGTTTCCCGCCAGCAGCTGGGCCAGCGCGGCGTCCAGATCGAGCCGGCCGGACTCGGCCCCCGACGGCACCGCGGACCACGTCTCGCGCAGGAAGGATTCCACGCCCTGCGCGGGGAACCCGAGCAGGGCCGACCCCGCGGGTGTACGGAGAGCGATGAACACCATGGCGCGTCCCGCGTCGACGGCCGGCCACATGTGCACGTCCCCCTGCCCGGTGCGCTCGCCCAGGGCCTGAGCCAGCATGTCGCGGCTGAAGAACCACTCGACCGTTCGCCCCTGGCCCGGGGGGTGGAAGACGGCGCGGACGGCATAGGGGTCATCCGTCTCGTAGCGCAATGCGGCACGCATCGGCACCGACAGGTCGGGGGACAGGACAAGCTGCGCGGGCAGCTCGTACGCCACGGTTCTGACCGATCTCACTGTCCCTCACTCCTGCGTCCCGCTCGCCCGGCACGGCGATCGCTGCCCGGGTGCTTCGAGGCGCGGGATGTGCTGGCCTCGCCGACACAACCAGAAGCGTCTGAAGGCGAGAGAAGTACACGCGGTTCCTGCGTGCCGGCCCCGTTCGGCCAAGAAGCGATTTCGTCGGGCCGGGCCTGATGCCGGCTCGGCGAGCGGTCGGTTTGACGAACCGCGACGACGTGATCCCCGACGACGTCGTCGCGGTTCGTCAAACCGACCGTGATGGCCTGCGGTCGCATCAGCGCTGCTGCTGATACCAGGCGACCTGGTCCAGGTACCAGCGGTCGAGGCCGACGCCGTACCGCGTTGTCGCCTCTGCCCGGTGGTGTGTGTCCTGGGCGTACGCGTGGCGACCTTGGCGGTCCTCGTTCTGGTACCGGTCACGGGGTGCGTTCCAACCGTCGTCCTGCTCCCCGTGGTGACCGCTCGCGTATCCCTCGTCGCGGTGGCCGTCGTGGTCGCTGCCGGTGGTGAAGGCGGTGACTGAGGGCCGCGTGTGCTCGGCGGGTCCCGAGGCGGTCGCCGCCGATGCCGAGCTGCCGGTTCCGAGAAGGGCTCCGCCTGCCAGTGCCGTAGAAGCAACAGCGATCGAGACGCGCCTGATCCACATGTTCATGGTCATTTCCTTGTGATGTGCTGCGATTCCGCCGGTGTGGCGGCCGCTGTGATGTCCCTGTTGTGCGACCCGGAAATTCCGGATCGTCCGTGTGCCGGTCTGCGAGGGGCATCCGGAGGGGCCCCTCATGTTCGGCGCTGCCCAGCGTACTCGAGGGGGGCCTCATGTTTGCGGTGAAGCCCATCACAGCACGTCGGAAGGGGGAGAGACTCACACGAGCGGTGCGAACACACGCGAGACAGCATCTGGTCTCAGGGACTGCCTCCCGGGAGCACGCCGGAGGCCGATGCGATGGGGGAGGGGTGCTGCTGTCGGCTTGTCGTGGAATTCGGCCGGCTCGGGGCCGGATCCACAACGGCTGGCCGACTGGCTGGCTGAGCGGAGCAGGACTTCGAGCGGGACCGCGTCTCCGGCCCCCATCCCACGTGCCGTGTACGTGCGGATCGGGTCGATGCAGTCGCGTGACTCGATGATCCGGCCGTCCCGGACACGCATGACGAAGACGCAGGGCTCCTTGGCCGTGGAGTCGTCCGGCAGCGTGAACTCGTAGGCGAACTCGGCGACGATCACTTCGCGTGATCCAGGCCGAGGGCCCGGCGGTGCTGTCCGGGCGGTCAGGGGGTTTCGGTGGCGGCGCGCAGCGAGTGGATCAGTTCGGTGACCGGGCTCATGTCCAGCGGACGGCTGCCGGTTTCCTCACCGACGACCGTCAGCTGTGGCGCTGTCGAAGTGGCGGTGGGCCAGGGCGTGCCGTCCGGGCTGCTGGGCACACCGGTGCGGGCGAACTCCGTCCAGGCGTGCATCATCACGTCCGACACCAGGGCGTCCCGTTCGTCGAAGCCGTCGGCGGACGGGTCGACGTGCCCGAAGACGTAGGGGAACTCGGAGCAGTGGCAGGCGAGCAGGCCCGACCTGTGGTTGGCCGGTGAGACGCGGTCGAACCGGTAGGCGTAGGCCGTACGGCCCAGGTCGACGAAGCGCCGGTACGAGGCGAGGGCCGGCTCCGTCCAGAGGGCGGTGGTGTACAGCTCCTCCAGAGCCTCGTAGGGGCTGCCGCCTAGCGTGGCGAGGATGTCGTCGGCGCGGCGGCCGCCGAGGACGGCTGCCATGTTCGCCAGGGTCGCGGGTGTGTAGATCTCCGCCGGGTCCACGGCCCGGGGCGGACCGCCGTAGGGGCCGGTGGGCCTGATGAAGAAGCGCCCTTCGTCGCGGGTGTGGCCGAAGAGGACGGGTACCCGGGGGTTCCACCAGGTCAGGTCCGCACCCACCACCTTGCCGTCCTCGGTGGGGCCCCAGGCCAGATTGGCCGGGGTGTGCACCTGGCCGGGCGGCGGCATGGTGTTGGACGACATGAGCGAGGCCAGGCGTACCTCCTGCACCGGCTTCCCGCGCAGATATTCGAGGTCGCTTCCGCCCATCCGCTCGAAGAACCTGGCACTCGCCGCCAGGCGGCGCCCCTGGCCCGAGCCGGCGCCTGCGGCGAGCGGTTCGAAGCCGGCGCTCTGCAGGATGGCGCGATGGAACAGACCTCGCGCGCTGGGCGTGGCGAGCAGGGTGCGTACCGCCTCCGCGCCGGCGGACTGGCCGAAGACGGTGACGTTGTCCGGATCGCCGCCGAAGGCGGATATGTTGCGGGACACCCACTCCAGCGCCGCCACCCAGTCCTGGACGGCCGCGTTCCCACCGGTGTCGGGGTGGTTCAGGAAGCCGAACGCGCCCAGCCGGTAGTTGAACGACACGTACGTCACACCTCGCTCGGCGAGGGACGTGCCGTGGTACTCCCGCATGGAGCCGGACCAGTTGATGAAGCCGCCGCCGTGGATCCAGACCATGACCGGCTGGCGGGCCTCGGGGTCCAGGGTGGCGGACCAGACATTGAGGTAGAGACAGTCCTCGCTCTGGTCGGCCCCGAGATCCGCGCCGGTGTCCGCGGTCTGGACGGCAGCGGATCCGAACTCCGTCGCGTACCGCACGCCGTCCCACGGGGCGGGCGGCTGCGGCGCGGCCCAGCGAAGTTCTCCCACCGGCGGGGCGGCATACGGCACACCCCGGAACCGGAACACCCCGGACCGCCGGTCGCCCTCAAGGAGGCCTTGTTCCACACGGACTTGGCTCATGATCGCTCTCCTGTTCGCCGGACCGGATCGAATCGAACCGGGTCACGGCGCTTTCGGTGGCCCCCGTCCTGACGTGAGCCACATCACTGGTCACTGGGATACTAGGTGACTTGTTGAATCTGGATGGCCGGTGGCGATGCGGGCGCGCACGGGGCGCAGGTCGCCGATGCGCACGCTGCCGGTCTGTCCGTCGGCGGGGTCCTCGCGGTGTTCCTCCGGCAGGACCACCGGCTCGATGAGCTCGCTCGGAGTGCATTCCAGGATGTCGCAGAGCGCGGCGAGGAACTCCATGTTGAGTCTGCGTGGCAGGCCCGTCACCAGCCGGTGGACCTGCACCTGCGACAGGCGGACGCCGCGCTCGGCCAGCAGCGGCAGCAGATCGGATTCCTGGAGCATGCCGCGGGCCGCCATCAACTGCCGAGCACGCCAGTTGAACGTCATCCTCCGCGTCATTTCACGGGCCGCCTTCCTGGTGCGCGCCGGCCCGGTCGGACGCGCGGGCCGGGGTGGCCGGCCTGCGCGCTGACGAACGGCTCCGGATAGCCGGAATCCATCAGATGCGCGACATAGCTCTGTCGCAGGCACTCGGGCACCAGGTCCTTCGCGAATCCGAGTTCGTCGCGCAGCTCGGCGAACCGCCTGTCCAGGTATGAACCGGTCACCCGGCTGGCCCGCTCGGTCAGCCAGAGTGCCGGGCACGCCTCCCCGCGCATCCGTGGGCGCGCGAGCTCGACCCACTGCCGAAGGCCCTCCACGGCCCAGTCGAACTCGGGCAGCGACAGCACGATGCGCTCACCGGTCGGGCTGCCGCCCGCGGGGCCGGCGTGGCGCACGTGCAGCGATCCGTACCGTCCCCACTGCGGCACACGCGGGTCCGGCCGCAGATCCGCTACGTCGAGACGGACCACCTCGCTCCGGCGCAACCCGTAGGCGTACATGACCTTGAACATCATGGTGTCGCGCAACGCGGCCATCGCACCCTTGCGGCCGCCGTCCACGGTCCGCTGCACGCGCCCGTCGGCATGGTCGAAGAAGGCCTGGAGCTCGTGGCGGGTCATGGGCGGGCGATCGGGCCCGTCCTCGGCCTCGTCGAGGTCGGCCGCGGTGCTCCGCTCGGAGCGGAGCCGCGTCGGCGCGTCCCCGTATCGGTCCGCGCAGAACTGCGTCCGGCCGTACCGCTCGTCGCTGTCGGGCAGCTGCGGCATGCCGCCTCGTCCTCAGAAGCCGGAGTCGATGTGAACGGGCTGGTTCGGGTCGGGGTCGGGGTCGACGTCGTACTCCTCCGAAGCCGCCTCCGGGATCACGACGGGAGGCAGGCCGATCAGGAGGATCTCCACCTCGGAGGCGTCGGAGGCCGCCAGCTCCAGTTGCTCACCCGCGTCGGCCCGGAGCGTGCTCAGGTACCTGAGGTCCTCGCCCTCGCACCCGGCCTCGCCGGACAGCACCGTCAGGATCCGCTGTGCGCCGGAGTCGATCGAGGTCCAGCGGGCGCCGGGGCGCAGCCTGACCATCTCGATCCGGACTCCCCGCTCGGAGAAGGAGCCCATGAACTTGTGGTCGACGCCCTTGCTCCCGTCGACCGGCAGCCAGTTGAACCGCTTGGGGTCCGCGATCACCGGGTGCTGGTAGCGGGGGCGCGGGTACTTGAGCCGCTCACCGAAGACGTGCTGCCAGACCGTGTTGAGCCCCCACTGCCGCCTGCCTTCGGGACTCACGTAGAGCGCGCCCTCGAACTTCCCGCCGGCTTCGACGAGTTCCCGCATGGCCGTGCGCCGCTGGTCGATACTCATGAAGCCGTACCCGGAGGATCCGCCGAACTGAAGTGCCAGGGCCAGCGGCTCACCCGGCTTCAGATCGGTCAGCGGGGATTCCTGCGGACCGTAGGACAGGCCCTCGGGGAAGTAGCCGATCTGCCCCTCCTTGAGCTCCACACCTCGCCCGTATGTGGTGTTCGAGCCGACCAGCGGGATCCGGATCTGCTCGAAGTTGTGGCGGTGACGCGGCATGGACCACTCGCCGACCTGCTTGGCCAGGACGTACATGTAGTTGTCCGGCGATTCCGGTTCGCCCTTGAGCAGGTGCTGGAAGTGCAGCACACCACTGGGGTGGTCCTTGAACCAGTTCTCCTCGTCGATGTGCACGATCTGCACGGTGACCTCCACGGGTGAGTGGTGGATGTGGGGGGCCCACGCGGGATGTCCGGCCCGTTCCGGGACTGGATCCGGTGGGTGCAAGGCGCGCCGTCGTCGACGGTCGTGCGGAACGTGCGGCAATCGCACAACGGCCCCGGGTGATGTCGGAGGAGGATCCGCGAGACCTTCGCGGGATGGTCCTCGATCTCCGGATCTCTGCCTTGGTGACTTCAACACTAGGTCACCTAGAGACTTGCTGGCAAGTTGCGAAGCGGGGCCGGCGCTGAGGCGCTGACTGGTTACCTTGACACTGGGTCTCTAGGTGTTTAATGTCGCGTCCATGAGCATGGACGGCGGGGGGCGGAAGTTCACCCGCGAAAGAATCTCGGACCAGATTTTCGCGGATCTACGCGATCGGATCCTCAGCGGCGCCCTGCCGCACGGCAGCAGGCTGCCGGCCGAGCGGGACCTGGCCGCCGAGTTCGGCGTCAGTGGACAGACGGTGCGCGAGTCGATCCGGGCCCTCACCGCCATGGGGCTCGTGACCTCCAAGCAGGGTCGCGGCACCTTCGTCACGGCACAGGGTGACAGCCTGACCGCGATGTCACTCGCCTCCGTCATCCAACTGGAGAAACTGGGGCCGACGGACGTGCTGGGGGTCCTGGGTGCGTTGCTGTCGCACGCCGCCTCGCTCGCCGTCACGCGTGCCTCGGACGCGGATCTCGCCGAGCTGCGGGAAGCGGCGGAGCGCGTGCCCGGGGCGGACCTCCAGGAGACCGCCGCGAATCTGAAGCACTTTCTGCAGGCCCTGGCCGCGATCAGCCACAATCCGCTGCTGGCGGTGCTGTGTCGATTTCTGATTGATATCCAGGTGGGTCTTGCCCTTGAAATGGGCACCAAGCAGCCCAGCGCATGGAAGAAGGCGACGGCTCCGCTCCAGGAAGACAGGATGGCCGTCGTCTCGGCATTGGAGGCGCGCGATGCGGCGCGGGCGGTCCAGTGCACGCAGACCTGTCACGACCACATGGTCGACCTGATCGGAAAGGCCACACAGTCGAGGTCGTTCCAACTCGCCGACACTGAGTTCGCCCGACTCGTTTCGCAGTTGTCCGCGGCTCAGAAGCAGTTGCTGAGCTGATCTCCCTGGAATCCCGGGATGAGTGACGACGGCAAGACTCGGATCCGGTTCGCGGTGGAGGCGGACGCGGCCGTGATCGCGCGCGTCCACATGGCCTCCCGGTCGGCGACCATGCCCTATCTGCCCCCGCAGAAGCGCAATCACGAGCAGGTGACCCGATGGGTCCGGGACGTCCTGCTCAGGCAATGCCGGACCTGGGTCGCCGTGCGTGACGCGGAGATCACCGGTTATGCCGCCCTCGACGGCGACATGCTCGAACACCTCTATCTGCGCCCCGACGTCCGCCGGCAGGGAATCGGCACGCTGCTCCTCGACGAGGTCAGGCGGCACAGCCCCGACGGGGTGTCCCTGCACGTCTTTCAGCAGAACACCGATGCCCGCGCGTTCTACGAGCGCCACGGTTTCACCGTCCTCGACACCGACGACGGCGATCGCAACATGGAGAACCTGCCCGACATGACCCTTCGCTGGACACCCGGCCACACGCGGTGAACCGTGCTCCCCGGAACCGCGGACCGGGGAGCACTCGGCGGGATCGACGGGCTGAGGTGGGCACCGTGCCCTGAAGGAGGAATCAGGATGCCGCGGCTCACGCCCCGTACAGGCGAGCCTCCCAGCGTGCGTGGGAGCGGCGCCCGGACAGGCGCCACAGGAGGCGGGCGGGCAGGGGCGCCTTGGCGAGAAGCGTTCGCTGCTCCTCGGGAGTTGCTACTGCCATCAACGCGCTGAAGGCGCGCAGCAGATGCTTCTTCTCCAGCTTTGCCAGGCTGATCTCGCCCAGCTCCTCCCATTCGGCGACGCTCAGACATTCGGCGGCCAACGGCAGGATGGTGTTCTCCTCCTCGTCCATGTGCGCGATCAACACCGAGCCCAGTTCGGTGAGTTGTGACCCCACCTGCTCACAGAGGGGCTGCCGGGGATCGGCGGCCAGTTCGTCCAGCGCGTCCGTCACCTGCGTGACCAGCTTTTCCAGCCGGTGGTGCTGCTCCTCCATGCGCGCGATCGCCTCGGCCTGCCCCGCCGTCCGTGCCGCGAGCCGGGGCCAGAGGAATTCGTCCTCGCTGACGTGGTGGGCTTCCAGACCCATGAGCATGAACCGCACCGCATCGACGACCAGCGCGGCCCGCGCGGTGTCACCGGGCCGCAGCCCGCGCACCAGGTCCGGCAGATCCGCGCACGATCGACGGAAACTGCGGTGCACCACCACCATGTCGTGGACATCCGGCTTCGAGCTGACTGCATCAGGCATGGTCGGGTATTCCTTGATCTGGGTATGCGGGTATGCGACGCGCGTGATGGGGAATCGCCGGGCGGTGAAGCCCGGCGATGGCGGCTGTGAATGCCTGGGCCGACAAGCGGTCGGCGGTGTCCAGGTCCAGGTGCTCCCTAGCCCTTGCGCAGGAGTTCGTGGAAGCGGTGTGCCAGGTCCGTCAGCTCTTCCGCGCTTCGCGCGGTCTGCTGCAGGTCGATGAGAACCTCGTCGGCCCCCGCCGCATGGGCGGCGAGCAGGTAGTCGGAAACCTGCAGGACCGTTCCCCGGTGCGGAACGGCGTCGCTCGGCGCGGCCTCGGCCGTCACCACGGGGTTCACCCGGACGACGGTGCGCAGGGCGTCGGGGTCACGCCCGTTGGCCTCGGCGATCTGCCGGATCTGGCTGATGACGTAGGCCAGTTGCGGGACCGGCAGCGCGACTCCCGCCCAGCCGTCTGCGCGTCGGCCGATACGTTCCAGGGTGGCCGGAGTGAAACCGCCAAGGAGCACCGGCGGCCGGGGCCGCTGCACGGGGAGCGTCTCGAGGTGCGCACTCGGGATCGTCCACAGCGCCCCCTCGTACGCGGCCGACGAACCGGACCAGACGTGTTCCAGCACGTCCAGGATCTCTTCCAGCCGTGCCCCGCGCCCCCGCCACGGCACACCGATGGCCTCGTACTCGTCGGACGACCATCCGAGCCCGAACCCGATGTCGAGCCGCCCCTCGCTGAGGATGTCGACGGACGTCAGGGAACGGGCCAGCAGGAGCGGGGAGTAGAAGGGGGCGTTGAGCGTGCTGGTCCCGAGACGCAGCCGTCGGGTGGCGTGGGCCAGGAAGGACAGGGTGGCGATGGGGTCCAGGAAGTTGCGGAACCCCTCCGGTACGGGACCACCGCCGGGATAGGGGTCACGGGGCTGCGCCGGTACCAGGGCCCGGTCGCCCACCCACAGGCTGTCGAAGCCGATCGCTTCGACCGAGGCGGCGAATCCGGAGATCGCGGAGGGGCCGGTGAACAATCCGTACTGGGGAGAGCCCAGACCGATCTTGAGCATGTCTGTCACCTGTTCGAGGGGGTGCTGCGGTTCGTTCTCGCATCACCGTGCCGCACACGGATCGACATCCGGTCGACGGCGCGTGAAAGCGGGGCCGACTCGACGAGCGAGGACGCTCAGCGCTTCGCCGCCTCCTGCCGCAGGCGATCGCTCACCTCGTACACATGCTGTGCCGCGGAGATGTTCACGTCGGCCCGGTCCGAGCTGAGTGCGGTGAACAGGCGGCCCACCTCCTGGCCGAAGTAGGCCGGGCTCTTCGGATCGTCCTCGGAGCCGGCGACGGCCTCTGACTCGGCGAAGAACTCGACGGCCTCCGCCGTCCGCCCCTGGTCCGCCAGTACGACGGACAGCAGCCGGGCCGACAGGAAGAACGTCACCGGGTCGTCGACGGCGCGCTCCCGCCGGACCGCCTCGCGCAGATCGGCTTCCGCCGCTGTCAGATCCCCGCGGATGAAGGCGAGCCAGGCCCGGATGTGCCGGGTCTGCGCCTGCCACGCCGGGTCGTCGGCCAGTTCGGCCGCCGCGACCGCCTGGTCCGTGACGCGTTCCAGCTCCCGCTGATGCGCGGGCCCGGCGAACAGCCCGCTCGCCGCGACGACCGAGAGCGCGGCGACGACGATCCTCGCGGCGTCCGGGATGTCGCGCAGCACCCGGGAGAACACCGAGACCAGCAGTGTGTGCTCGGCCAGCAGCCAGCTGCGCGCCTCCGCGGCGTCGGTGAACCGCAGCCCGGTCAGCGGCACGGAGAAGAGGTGGGTGCTGAGCGAGCCGGCCCGCTCGGTCGCGCTCATGGCCTGGAGCAGGGTGGCATGGAGGAACATCGTCAGCCGCACCCGCGCCGCCTCGCGGTCCGCGACGGGTTCCTCGCGGTCCGCACGACGGGCGGCGAACGCCCGTACCAGATCGTGGAAGCGGTAGCGGTCGGCCGAGTGCGGTTCGAGGAGACCGGCCTCCACCAGGTGCTCGAGTTGCTCCTCGGTCTCCTGCTCGGGCCGGTCGAGCAGTACCGCCGCGACCGCGACCGGGAAATCGGCGGCGTCGAGCAGCGCGCACAGGCGCATCGCCCGGGCCTGAACGGGGGCGAGGGCCCGGTAGCCGACCTGGAAGGTGGCCTCCACCGACATGCCTCCGGCCCGCAACTCGTCGAGCTGGTGCTCCTCGGCGCGCAGGCGCAGCAACTGCGCTCCGAGCCCGCGTCCGGGACGAGCCGCCGCACGGGCACCGATGATGCGCAGCGCCAACGGCAGCTGCCCGCACGCGTGCACCAGTTCGAGCGCGAGTTCCGGGGCGGCGGCGATCTCGGCGTCGCCGGTGAACCGGCCCAGCATGGCCACCGCCTCCTGCTGATCGGGCACCGGTACCTCGAAACGCGTCGCACCCGGCGGTACGAGCGACCGGTGCCGGGTCGTGATCAGCGCGGCGTTGCCGGGTGTGCCCGGGAGCAGCGGCGTCACCTGGGCGGTGTCGGACGCGTTGTCCAGGAGCACCAGAATCCGGCGGTCGGCGGTCAGGGTGCGGTAGGCGCCGGTGCGGGCGGTGGGCGTCGCGGGGATGTCGGCGGCGGGCATGCCGAGCGCGAGGAGGAAGTCGACCAGTACGTCCGCGGGATCGGCGGGTTGGCCGCCGTCACCCCGCAGGTCCACATAGAGCTGCCCGTCCGGATAGTCACCGCGGATGCCATGGGCGACGCGCAACGCGAGCGCTGTCTTCCCCACGCCGCCGATGCCGCTGAGTACCGCGAGCGCGACCGATTCCCCGCTGGGCCGCAGCGCGAGCCGGAGCCGCTCCTGCAACCGCTCCCGCCCGACGAAGTCGCCCGGCGCCGGAGGCAGCTGCTGCGGGCGGACGCCGGCCGGGACCGGCTCGACGTGCGCAGACGCGGACCGGTCGGCCGCTTCGGCAGCGCCTGATTCGGTGTCCTGTCCCCGGCCTCCCGACCGTGTCGCGGTGTCGCCGGAAGCACCGGCGGACGGCACGGCACCGGCGGACGGCATGGCACTGGTCGAGGTCGTGCCACGGATCGAGGTCGTGGCACGGATCGAGGTCGCGGCATGGGGCGAGGTCGCGGCACGGGGCAGGGCTGTGGCACCGGTCGAGACCCTGCCACCGGTCGACGGCGCGGCATCGGCACGGCTTCCCCCGGCATACGACTCGACAGGGGCGGGCTCGGCGCCGCTGAGGATGCGGCCCTGCAACTCGCGCAGCTCGGGCCCCGGATCCATGCCCAGTTCGGCCACCATGGTCTCGCGGGCCGCGGCGTAGACCGCCAGGGCCTCCGCCGTCCGCCCGGCCTGGTACAGCGCACGCATGCGCAGCGCGTACAGGTCCTCGCGCAGCGGATGGTCGGCGATCAGTGAGACCAGTTCGGTCGCCACGCGGGCGTGCTCACCCAGCTCATCGGCGCACTCCAACTGTGCCACCCGGGCGTTCAGCCGCAGATCGACGAAGCGCCGGCGGTGCCGCTGGGCGTAGGGGCCGGGCACGCCGGACAGCGGTTCCCCCGACCACAGCGCCAGTGCGGTGTCGAACGCACGCAGGGCGGGGCCGGTCCGCCGCGCGGCCCGCAGTTCCTCGCCCTCACGGACGAGTCCCTCGAAACGCAGGGCGTCCACGGCCTGCTCCGGGATGCCGAGCTGGTATCCGCCCTGCGTGGTTTCCAGCCGGGAGCGTTCCTCACCCAACGAGAGGCGGATGCGGTAGACGTACGTCTGCACGGAGCGCACCGCGTTGCCAGGGGGCTCCTCCCACAGCGCGTCGACGAGGTGGTGGAGGCCGCACTGGCGTCCTTCTCCGAGCAGGAGACGGACCAGGACCGCACGCTGGAGCGGACTGCCCAGATCCAGCTCACGCCCGCCATGGCGGCCACTCAGTGGTCCCAGCAGCCCGAACTCGTACCCTTCACCCGCCGTCGCCACTTGGCAGAGTCTAGCGGCCCGAACGGGCTCGTCAGACGGCTGCCGGGCCGCGCGCCGGAGCCCGGAATCCGGTCCACCGGCCGGCGGTCGTCGGACGGCGGGCCGTCAGCCGAGGGACCGGTAGAACGCCAGGTGGTGCCGCGCGGCGGAGGTCCAGGTGTGGCGAGCGGCCAGTGCTCGCCCCGCCGCCCGGTGTACGGGGGCGTCCTGCGTGAGGGCGGCATCGAGTTCGGCGGCCAGGTCCCGAGGGGTGGCGGCGAACCGGGCGGCGCCGACGAACACCTCGCGCAGCACGGGGAGTTCGCGTACGACCAGAGGCACGCCGGCCGCGAGGGCCTCCATGGCGGCGAGGCCGAAGCCCTCTTTGACGGAGGGGAAGGCGAAGGCCCCGGCCGCGGCAACCAGGGACGGCAGTTCGGCGTCACGCACCTGTCCCAACACCAGCGGCTGCACGTCGAGTTCCGCTGCCCGTGCCTCCCAGCGGGCCCGGTAGTCGCGGTAGTCGAAGAGGGTCTCGCCGCCCGCGATCACCAGGCGTACACCGGGGTGCGCGATGCGCAGCAGTGCGTGGGCCTCCAGCAGGTCGAGGGAGCCCTTGCGGGGCTCGATACCGCCGATCGTGAGGACGTACCGGCCAAGCAGGGAGCGCCAGTTCGCACGGTCCGCCGGATCCGTGGCGGCGAAGCGGTCGTACGCCACGCCGTTGGGGATGACCTCCGCCGTCAGGCCCCAGCCCACGGCGAGTTCGTCCGCGACCGCCCGGGAGACACAGATGCGGGCCCGTGGAGCGGAATGGACATGTGCATCGTCGGCATGGTCACCGGAGGGTGGCCCAAGCCGGGCCCGGCCTTCACCACCGACGACCTCCACGCATGCACCCGCGCGGGCATCGTCGACGCGATCGATGCCGGAGTCACCACCGTCTTCGACTGGTGCCACGTGATCAGCACGCCGGCGCACGCCGAGGCGGCCATGGACGTCCACCTGAGCCTGCCCCTGCGCGTGGTCTTCGCCTGCGGCGCCTCCATGACTCAGAAACCGGAGGAAGTCGCCGGAATCCACACCGCGGGCTCCTGGGAGCACGCCGCACAACTGCGAGAGCGGCACTGCTCCTGCGCCGACCAGCGCCTCACCTTCGCCCTGGCACTCCAGGGACTCGACTGCGCCATCCTGGAGATCACCCGGGCCGACATCGCGGCCGCCCGCGCCATGGGCGTACCGATGAGCTTTCACGTGGGCGTGCCCATGGGGCTGGGAGCCAAGCGGTCCATCGCGCGGCTCGCCGAGGAGGGGCTGCTCGGCACGGAAACGCACTTCGTGCACTGATGCGACGCCACGACGGAGGAGTTCCGTCTGCCGGCCGACCACGGTGCGCACGCGATCTCGTGTCCCACCGTGGACGCCGGCCTCAACCTCGGCCTGTCCGCGGCGCGCGGCAACGTGGCGACGGTGATGATCGACGGCCGGTTCGTCAAGCGGGGCGGCGCACTCGTCGGCATCGACACGGCGGGCATCCGGGCGGAGCTCACCCGCGCCCGGGACCGCTTGTACGCCGCAGGAGAGTACGCCGACCCGGAGTACGGCGACGCCAAGCGCCCTGGGCCGGACCAGCCCGCTCTCTCTGCGACAATCGCAAGCATGCCTGCGATAATGCGCCCGTGAGCACCACGAATGAGGTCCGTCGGCGCCCAGGCGGCAGAAGCGCACGGGTCCGCTCCGCGGTCTTCACGGCGACGCTGGAGGTCCTGGCGGAAGCCGGGGCAGCCGGACTGACGATCGCCGAGGTCGCGAAGAGGGCAGGCGTTCATGAAACCTCCATCTACCGCCGGTGGAGCACCCGGGAGCGCCTGGCGGTCGAGGCGCTCTCCGAACTGAGCGCGGAACTGCTCCCCACGCCCGACACCGGCACCCTCGAAGGCGACCTCGTCGCGCTGGGGCGTTCGCTGGCCGAGTACGGGCAGTCGCCGCTCGGCCGGGCGCTGATGCGCACCTTCGCCCTGTCGGACGACGAAGAGGCGATCGGAGCCGCGCGGGCCGAGTTCTGGCAGGCCCGCTTCGACGAATGCTCCCTCCTGGTGACTCGCGCCATCACCCGCGGCGAGCTGCCCGAGGGCACCGATGAACGACGTCTCCTGGAGTCCTTCGTCGCCCCCATCCACTTCCGGATCCTGATGACCCGTCAAGCCATCGATCAGCTGTTCCTGGAGCAGTTGGCCGAGACGACGGGGAAGGCGTTCACCGCCTAGCGGTCTCCAGACCGCAGCCTCCTGGACGGTGCCGGTGCCGAACAGCTCGCCGGGGAAGAGCTGTTCGCCTCAGGAGGCGTGGGCGAGCGCCTCGCCAGCCGAGTGCCGCATCCCCGACGTGCTGCCACGGGCGACCATCACGCCGTTGACCCCGACCCGGGTGGACAATGCCGATCCATCGGGCACCTCCGAGGCGGCGACCAGAACCGACGACATCGAACTCGCGAAGTGTGTGGCCCCGTGCGGTCCGAAGCCGCCGCGCATCTCGGCGAGCTGCACGTCGTGCGCCGCGATCGTCGCGCCACTGGGGCCGATGGTGAGGGCGTTGCTCATGTAGTAGACGGGCTGCCGGTACCAGAGCCGAGCAGGCATGAACCCCGGGAAGGTCCTCCCGGCCGGCCGCTCAAGACCGGACGCGCCCTTGTCGGCGGTCGGCAGGTATTTACGCGCCATCGCGCGCGGCATCGACGGCGTGCCGCTCGTAGAGCATGAAGTCGCGGAACGAGGCGGACGCGAACGGCGGGGGAGTGCCGTTCGCGGGCGCCGGGTGCTCCTCGCGCCAGGAAGGAACCGGCGGCGGCGCCGGGGCGTCGGCCGGCCACGACGCCCGGCTTCCGCCGGCCGGCACCTCGAAGGCCACGACCTCCCCGGCACGCCGCCGGCGCGCGGCCTCGATCGTGTCCTCGCCCATGTCCCCACCTCTGTTCCGTCCGGTGGGGGCCTTCGCCTCACGCTGACAAATTAACGCAGGTTCTATTGCTTTAATGAGTAACGCAATCTAACTTGCTTTAGTGCCGACGGGGCCTACCGTGCCGCGTGCTGCCGGCGCCATGGAGATCGGAGAGCTCATGTCCACAGCCGGGAAGAAGCTGCTGGTGACCGCCTGTGCGTTCGCGAACACGACGGAGCGGGCAGCGCGTCGGCGCGGCGTCGGGTACTTCCTTCCGGCGCTCTTCGTGGACCGCTTCTCGAACCTCGGGGGCATCGACAAAGCGGTGTTCGCCGCGCAGCTCGACGCCTGCCGCTCCTTCGAGGATCTGACCTGGGCGAACTACTGGCGCGGCCTGGCCGCCGAACACACCGCACGCGCGGAGACCGCCCTCGGGCGGCTGAACGGACCGCGGATGGCCGACCTGCTCGAAGGTGATCCCGACACCGCCGCACAGCGACTCCGCCCGGTGCTCTCACCGGCCGTCGAAGTATTCGCCGAGCGGCGTCCCGAGAACGCGGCCGACCTCGTCGCGTCCTTCACCGGGCGGCATCCCGAGTACGGCGACGCAGCTGTGGCCATCGACGCGCTCGTCAAAGCGATGACGTACCTCTTCGCGGCCTCGTGGCCGGGCTGGACGCCCCGGCGCCTGGCGGCATACCGCGATTCCCGGCGGATCTTCGACGTGCTGCTGCACGCTCTCGGCCCGGCGATGGGACTGGACGTCGAGCGTCTCGAGATCCGTGTCGACGACGAGACCGTCACCGCCTGCATGGCGCTGCCCAGGAGCGCGGACCCGGTCCCTGCCGTACTCGTCACCAACGGGCTGGAGGGCACGACCCAGGAAGTGGTCATGCCGGTCCTCAGGCTCCGGGACCGCGGCATGGCGATGATCATGATGGAGATGCCGGGCACCTTCGCCTACCGAAAGCCGCTGTCCGTGGACTCGGAGCGGATCTACCGAGCCGTGCTCGACCACATCGTGGCCGACCCCCGGATCGATGCCGGGCGCATCGGCATCATGGGTCTCAGTTTCGGCGCGCACTGGTCAACGCGCATGGCCGCGCGCGATGGGCGCCTCAAAGCCGCGGTGTCCAACGGCGGGCCCTACCACCGAAGCTTCCAGGTATCCGGAGCCTTCGGGATGCCCGAGATCATGCTCTCGACCCTGCGGAACACCACCGGCGCGAAGAGCCTCCTCGGACTCGGCCGCAAGCTCCGCGCGTTCTCGATCCGCGACCTCTACTCCGAGATCGCGATTCCCCTCCTGGTCATCAACGGCGACACCGACACCCTCATCAGCACCCGGGACTCGGTCGACCTCGCCGAGGCGGCGCCGCTCGGCGAGCTGAAGCTGTACCCCCATGACGATCACTGCGCGATGGGCCACTACAGCGAGTGGATGGACTACTCCCTGGGCTGGCTGGCGCACAAGCTCCATGCCCACTCGGCAAAGCACACCCGGGCCTGAGGAATTGTCACTGCCGCGAGCCTGGCCGGCCGCACCACCGACCCGGGACGGTGGCTCAGCCGACGGCCGCCAGGCGCGGGGTCCGGCCGTGCAGCGCCGCCGAGAAGCTGATCTGGTCGCCCTTGCTGTTGTAGTCCCGGCTCTTGGCGAGGTCGGGGACGGCCGGCTCCCCGAGCGCGAACACGGTCTCCCGTAGTCGCCGTAGCACCCGGTCGGCCAGGTCCGGGGCCTGGAGTTCGGCGGTCTTCGCGACCAGCGAGGCCGGCCGGGAACTCGCCGCGACCCGGCTCGGACAGGCCATGCGGGGGGCCTTGGCGTGGCGGCCGATGTCCTCGACGTAGCGGGCGTACCAGGCGGTCTCGGCCGGCCAGTGCGGTGCGCAGCGCGCGGAAGACGGGCTCCGATCCCCACGCCCAGGGGCACAACGGGTCGGTGTACTCCACGACTTCGACGTCCAAGTCGTCCTCGGCCGCCGGCTCGCCCGGTCCGCGCGTCACGCGGCGCCCTTGGCGTGTGCCCGCCCGGCGGGCTCCGACAGCAGCAGCCCGGCGATGGTGACCCCGGCCAGCACGGCCGTGGCCTCCTCCTCGATCCGGCGCCACACGTCCGGCAGGCCGACGGCGGGCCCCGGGTAGTCCAGCCCGGCCAGCGGCTCGCCGCGCAGGGTGATGACCTCGCCGTCGACGGCCCGTGCGACATCCAGCAGGGTGATCTCGGCGGCGGGCCGGCCCAGCCAGTACCCGCCCTCGCAGCCGCGCTGGCTGCGGACCAGACCGGCCCGGCGCAACTCGCCCACCACGGACTTGAGGAACCGGAACGGGATGTCCTGCGAGGAGGCGACCGCCTCACAGGTCAACGGGCGGTCAGGCTGTCGGGCGAGCTCCAGCAGAGCGCGTGCGGCGTAGTCCGCCTTCGCGGAGATGTACATGCGCCCATCATGCCGGACCGGCGGTGTCCGACGGAGGGTCTCCTCGCGCCAGGTCCGTTCATTGCGGGAACATTGCCGCAGGTGAACCGCAAAGGACACCTCTTGACATCCTTTCTGGGGCGGTCCTAGCGTCCCCGCCATGAGCGAGGCGCTGACGACCCCCGGTGAAGGCTTCCACCCCCATCTCCACGACACCCAGGACCACGCGGCGACGCCCCTGCGCAGCCGGCTGCACCACATCCGCGCCGACGCGCTGGACGGCGACACCGCACAGTCCGGCGGCATGCGGCGGTTCGCGGCCGTCAGCGGACGGACCGTCGGCTCCGAGAAGCTCTGGATGGGCCAGACCCATGTCGCCCCCGCGACCGCCAGCTCCGACCACCACCACGGCGAGTCCGAGACCGCGATCTACGTGGTGAGCGGGCACCCCGAGTTCGTCTTCCTGGACGACACGGGCGAGCAGCCGGAGGAGGTACGGCTGCGCACCTCGCCCGGCGACTACATCTTCGTACCCCCGTTCGTGCCGCACCGCGAGGAGAACCCGGACCCCGCCGAGGAGGCCGTGGTCGTCATCGCCCGCAGCACCCAGGAGGCCGTCGTGGTCAACCTGCCCGGCTTGTACGCTCTTCCGGCCGACGGGGCGTGACACCCGGGGCCTGCCCCGCTGCGGCCCCGGCACCGTCGTTTCGCCAGCCCAGCTCGGGTGCGACGAGGTGCCGTACGTCGTACAGGATCTGCTCGTACTCCTCCCGGTGGAACTCGTACGGCAACTCCAGGCGCAGTTCCGACACCCCGGCGAGCACCGGGTCGGCGGTCAGCCGCTCCAGGATCTGCTCGGCGGTCCCCACCACGTCCGGGGCGAACAGGATGTGCTTCGGACCCTGAGGCGCGAGGGTGCGCTCGTGGCGGCTCGCCGCATAGGCGCGGTAGCGGGCGCGGGTGGCCGCGTCGGCGCTGTCGAGGGGCACGATCACCCGGCCGAGGGCCACGCGTGCCGTACGGTCCTCCGGAAGTGCGCGGCGGTATTCGGACAGGAGGCCGAGCTGGGCCGTGGTGAAGTCGTCGGTGCCCTCGCCGGTGACGATGTTCCCGGACAGCAGGCCGAGGCCCTGCCCGGCGGCCCAGCGGACCGAGCGCAGACTTCCGCCGCCGTACCAGATACGGCGTGCAAGGCCGGGGTTGTGCGGTTGCAGACGGGGGCGCTGGACGTTGCCCGGCGAGTGGATGAGCGTGTCCGGGCCGCCGAGGTAGTCGCCGCGCAGGTTCTCCACCACCCGGGCGATCCTGCCGTACGACAGGTCGAAGCCGCGCCAGTCGCCGTCGTACACGAGGTCGCCGAGCAGGTCGGCGTGCGGCATGCCAGTGCTGAAACCGATCTGGAGCCGGCCCCGGGACAGCACGTCGGCCAGCGCCAGGTCCTCGGCGAGCCGGAACGGGCTCTCGTAGCCGATCGGGATGACCGCGGTGCCGAGTTCGATGCGTTCGGTGCGCTGCCCGGCCGCCGCGAGGAACACGGCCGCCGAGCCGACGCCGTGTTCGAGGTGGCGCTGCCGGATCCAGGCACCGTCGTAGCCGAGCCGCTCGCCGTACTCGAACAGCCGGAGGGTCTCCTCCAGGCCCGGGTAGGGGTCGTCGTCCGCGAAGTTGCCGGGCGTGAGGAAGGCCAGAGAGGTGATGGCGGGAGTGCTCATGCTGGTCCTTGACCGGTTGTGGTTGCCGTGGCGGGAGAGGGGACACGCCCGCCCGGGATCGCCGCCAGCAGCTCGCGGGTGTACGCGTGGCGGGGCTCGGAGAACAGGTCCTCGGGCGGGCCCGACTCGACGATCCGTCCGGCCTTCATGACGGCGACCTGGTGCGCGATCTGCCGTACGACGGCCAGGTCGTGGGAGATGAACAGGTACGCCACGCCGGTGTCCGCCTGCAACTCGGCGAGCAGGTCCAGGACTTGGGCCTGCACGGACACGTCGAGCGCGGAGACGGGCTCGTCGCACACCACCAGGTCGGGGGAGAGGGCGAGAGCACGCGCGATGGCCACCCGCTGGCGCTGTCCGCCGGACAGTTCCGCCGGGCGGCGTTCCAGGGTCGCGGCGGGCAGCGCGACCCGGTCGAGGAGTTCGCGGGCGCGGTCCAGCCGGGAAGCGCGGTCGCCGACCTTGAACGCCCGCAGCGGCTCGGTGATCACCTCGCCGATGGAGAGGCGCGGGTCGAGCGAGGCGTACGGGTTCTGGTAGACGAGCTGGGCGCGCCGGCGCAGCTGCCTGACCTCGGCGCCCTTGGCGGTGGTGACGTCGGTGCCGTCGAACAGCACCTGTCCGGAGGTCGCCTCGGCCAGCCGCAGCACCAGGCGGGCGGTGGTGGACTTGCCCGAGCCGGACTCCCCGACGAGGGCGAGGGTCCGGCCGCGCCGCAGGGTGAGGCTGACGTCGTCGACCGCGCGCAGCGTCCGGGCCTCGCCGCCGGCCCGCGGCAGCCTGAACTCCTTTACCAGGTTGCGTACCTCGACCAGGGGACCCGCCGTGTCGGCCGGGGCGGCGGAGACCGGGGTACGGGGGCGGGCCGTGGTCAGGCTCGGGGCGCTGGCCAACAGCCGCCGGGTGTACTCGTGTTGGGGGTCGGCCAGGACGGCACGGGTCTCGCCCGCCTCGACGACCCTGCCCTGGGACATGACCACCAGCCGTTGGGCCCGGTCGGCGGCCACCCCGAGGTCGTGGGTGACGAGCAGGATCGCGGTGCCCGACTCCTCGGTGAGGTGCTGGAGATGGTCGAGGATCACCCGCTGCACGGTGACGTCGAGCGCGCTGGTCGGCTCGTCGGCGATGATCAGCTCGGGCTTCGCGGCGATCGCGACGGCGATCAGGGCCCGCTGCCGCATGCCTCCGGACAGCTCGTGCGGGTACTGCCGGGCCCGGACGGCCGCGTCGGGCAGCCCGGCCCGGTCAAGGACGGCGATCGCTTCGGCGGCCGCTCCACGGCGGGTCGCCAGGCCGTGGATGCGCAGCACCTCGGCGACCTGTTCGCCGATCCGCTTGACCGGGTTGAGCGAGACCGTCGGATCCTGCGGGACCAGCCCGATCCGCGCGCCGCGCACGGTACGCAGCTCCGCCTCGGAGAGGCTCGCCAGATCGTGCCGGCCGAAGCGGACCGTGCCCGCGTCGATGGTGCCGTTCGCCGCCAGCAGCCGGGTGACGGCGTGTGCGGTGGTGCTCTTGCCGGAGCCGGACTCGCCGACCACGGCGGTCACCTGTCCGGGCCATACGTCCAGGTCCACGCCCCGTACCGCCGAGACCGTGCCGCCCCGGGTGCGGTACGACACGGACAGGCCGCGGATCTCCAGGAGTGGTGTGGTCACGTTCTCACCGTTCTCACCGTTCTCGCGTGCGTCACGGTTCTCGCGTGCGTCACCGTTCTCATGCGCGTCGTGGGTCATCGCTGCCGCGCCCATTCGCCGTCCAGTGCCCGCGCGACGCGGTTGGTGGCCAGTACGGTCGCGGCGATCGCCAGCCCGGGCAGCGCGGTCAGCCACCAGGCGTTGGCCAGGTAGTTGCGGCCGTCGGAGATCAAGGTCCCCCACTCCGGGGCGGGCGGCGGCGCGCCGTAGCCGAGGAAGCTCAGCGCCGACACGGACAGGATCGAGGTGCCGAAGTCCAGCGTGGCCAGCACGATCACCGGCCCTGCGGCGTTGGGCAGGACGTGCCGGCCGAGCACCGAGTACCAGCGGGCCCCGCAGGAGCGGGACGCCTCGACGAACACCGCCTGCCGCACCCGCAGCACCTCGGCCCGGGCCACCCGGGCGAAGGAGGCGACGCTGGCGATACCGACCGCGACGGCCACCTTCACCGTCCCGTACCCGAGCGCGGTGACCAGGGCCAGCGACAGGAACAGCGCGGGGATGGAGAGGAGGACGTCGACGAAGCGCATCAGCACGTCGTCCACCCAGCGGCCCACGAACCCGGCGACCACGCCGAGCAGACCGCCGACCACGAACGCGACGAGGACCGCGATCAGCGTGGCCTTGAGGGAGAGCTGGGCGCCGTGGACCACGCGGGAGAAGACGTCGCGGCCCAGTTCGTCCGTGCCGAACCAGTGACTGCCGCTCGGACCGCGGAAGTTCTGGGTCGGCACCCCCTTCAGGGGGTCCTGCGAGGTGAACAGGTCCGGCCAGAAGGCGGCCAGCACCACCAGCACGATGACGACGGCGGACAGCAGCAGACCGGGGCGGCGCAGCAGGAAGCGGAGCACCCGGCGGATCCCGGCGGGCGGGGCGGGATCCGCCGGGGATCCGCTCCCGACCGGCCGGGCGAGGCCGAGGGCCGCCTCGGCCTGGTCGTCGACAAGGCTCTGACTCACGCGAAGCCCGCCTTTCTCTCCGAGGCCACCACGATCCGCGGGTCCAGCAGCGGATAGACGAGGTCGACGAGCAGGTTCGTCACCACGAAGATCAGCGCCCCGAACACCACCACCCCCTGGACCAGCGGGATGTCCTGCACCGTGACCGCCGCCGCGGTCACCCGGCCCAGGCCGTCGCGGGAGAACACCGTCTCCACGACCACCGAACCGGCGATCAGCTGCCCGACCAGCAGACCCACGACCGTCAGCGCCGGCAGCGACGCGTTGCGCAGCGCATGCCGCAGATGCACCCGCCACCGGCCGGCCCCCTTGGCCCGCGCGGTCTCCACATAGGCCTGGTCCAGCGCGGTGAGCAGGCTCTTCGCCAGCACCTGGGCGACCTGCGCGCCGGTCGGCACCGCCAGCGTCAGGGCCGGCAGCACCAGGCCGCGCAGCCCGTCGTTGCCGAACGCGGGGAACCAGTGCAGCTTGAACGAGAACGCCTCGACGAGCAGCAGCCCCACCCAGAACGTCGGGACCGACACCCCCAACGGGGGCAGCGACAACAGCAGTTGCCGCAGCCACCGCCGCGAGGTGTACGTCGCCAGCACCGCGAGCCCGCCGCCGAGGACCACGGCCAGCAGCAGCGCGGCACCGGTCAGCTGGAGGGTCTGCGGCAGTGCGTCGGCCAGCGTGGCGGTGACCGGGCGGCCCGTGGAGACGGCGTCGCCGAAGTCCCCGCGCACCGCCCGGCCCAGGTACTCCGCGTACTGCACCAGCACCGGCTTGTCGAAGCCGTACTCGTGCCGCAGCTCGGCGAGTTGGGCCGGATCGACCTGCCCCGTGTCCAACCCGGCACCCGCCATCGCGGAGACCGGGTCACCGGGCAGGAAATCCAGCACCAGGAACGACACCGTGTACGCCGCCCACAACACGCCGACGGCCTGCGCCAGCCGTTTGATCACATAGCGGCGCATCCGCTAGCCGATCCAGGTGTCGTGCAGCTGGACGCGGCTGCCGGAGTCGAACGTGAGGTCGTGCACCTTGTTCGAGACACCCAGCTGGGTCTGGAGCTCCACCACCGGCACGTCGTACGCGTTCCGCACGATCAGCTGCTGCGTCTCGGTGACCAGCTGCCTGCGCTTCGCGGTGTCCGTGGTCGCGGCCTGCCGCGACAGCGCTGTGTCCAGCGAACTGGCGGGCAGGTGGTAGAAGTTGGCCAGCTGGGTGGAGAAGGAGCTGCGCAGGATGTCCGGGTCGGCGCGGGTCGTGTTCCCCCACACCACGTCGAAGTCACCGGACTGGAGCGTGGTGGCGAACTGGGTGACCGGAAGCTGCTTGAGCACCACGTCGATCCCGACGGCCTTCAGCTGCTGCTGGACCAGCTCCAGCGCGGGCTGGTTGGTGGCCGCGTTCGGGAACCAGGTGATGGTCAGGCTCAGCTTCTTGCCGTCCTTGGCGCGGATGCCGTCACCGCCGGCCTTCCAACCGGCCGCGTCCAGCAGGGACTTGGCCTTGGCCGCGTCGAAGGCGAGGTCCGCGGAGAGGTCGGTGTAGTCGGGTGTGGTGTGCGCCAGGATGCTGGTCGCCGGCTGGGTGCCGGTCGGGAAGACGGTGTCGGCGATCTGCTTCCGGTCGACGGCGGCCAGAATCGCCTGCCGCACCTTCGCGTCCTGCAGCAGGGGCCGCGAGTTGTTGAGCCCCAGGCCGAACACCACGCCGGGGTTGGCCCGGCTCTGGAGGGTGACCTGGCCGCCCTTGAGCGCCGCCTCGTTGGCCTTGCCGACGCTGCTGATGGCGTCCACCTGCCCGGACTGGAGACTGCCGGCTCGCACCCCCGCCTCGGGCACGACCTTGAACACCAGCTTGTCCAGGTAGGCCTCGCCCTTCTTCGACCAGAGCGAGGAGCCCCAGTCGTACCCGGTCCGCTTGTCCAGGGTGATCGACTGGTTCTGCACGTACTGCTTGAGCACGAACGGCCCGGACCCGACCACTCCGTCGCTGCACTTCTGCTGCGGGCTCTTCTTGACGCTCGCCGAGGACTCGATGCCCAGCGAGTGGGTCGAAGTCGCCTGCAGGAACTGGGCGTTGGGCTGCTTGAAGGTCACCTTGACGGTGAGCGGGTCGACCACGGCGGTGCTCTTGACGCCGCTCAGGTAGCCCTCGGCGAGGGTGCCCAGGGCGCCGAGCTCCGGCACCGCGTCGAAGTTGTCCTTGACCACCTGCGCGGTCAGCTTCGAGCCGTCGCTGAAGGTGACCCCGGACCGCAGGTGGAACGTGAACGTCGTCGCGTCGGCGCTGATGTCCCAGCTCTTGGCCAGCCACGGCACGATCTTGCCGGTCTTGGGGTCCTGGTCGGTCAGGGAGTCCACGATCTGGCGCACCGAGTAGATGGTGTCGTTGCTGCCGACCTGCTGCGGATCCACGCAGCCGGCGTCGGAGCCCACCGCGAAGGTCAGGGTGCCGCCGGACTTCGCCGGGCCGCTTCCGCCGCCGGAGGCGTCGTCGCCCGAACCGCACGCGGTCAGCAGGACGCTGGTGGTCAGGAGCGCGGCCAGGGGCGCCCATCGGGAGGGTCTGAAATCCGGGAGTGCTGTCACGGAGGGAGTTCTCCTACTCGTGTCACCAAGGCGCGGGGTGCCGGGCTACGGGCGCGAGGCACGGCCGCGCAGGGGCGTGCGGCCCGGCCGGATCTGCCCCGGCCGGGGAAGCGCTGTGCAGAGACAGGGGGTTGGCAGGTGGACGGCATCGCGAACCGGTGCCGAGAGGAAGGACGGCGCGAAGGGCCGGCGCCGGCGACGGAGGTCAGCCGGCGGCGGGCGGGCTCGTCAGACCCGACAGAAGCAGCTGGTCGAGCGCTTCAGATCGATGTGGCGCCGACGCGAGAGCCTGGAGTACGCCGTGGCGTCGGTGAGGGAGACCGCAGGGTCATCGCTGTGCCGCATGCCGCTCCTCCCCGTCTCCGGCCCCGTCACGGGGCCACGCGCTTGCGGGAGTCATCGGTGACCCCGCCGGGCTTTCACCTGGAGCACCCCACCGCGCGGGAGGGTTGCCGGTCAGCGAGCCAGGGCTTGACGCTGACACTCAATGCCGTTGGCGATCGTACGGATCGGTTTTGTCGTACGTCAATGCCCCACCGGGGCGCCCCATTTGAGAACACGGGGCCGTCTCACGTGCCGGGACGCCTGGTGGACGCACCCTGTGCCGTGTGCTTTGATCCGGCCATGGAGACCGCAGGTCAGGCACGGACCGTGCTGCTCGACCCGTTCTGGGCGGGCCGCCGCGCCGATCAGTTCGACCAGACCTGTCGCTGACCACTCGCTCCCTTCAGCTCCCTTCAGCCCCTTCTCGGCCCGCGAACCGCCGCGCCCACGCGCCGCCGCGTACCCCGGCTCCCTCCCCCCCCCGTACCGCCCGGTCGGAAAGAGATTCATGGCCGTCAACAGCACTGCTCCGACAGGGGTGTTCGCCGCGCTGCGGGTCCGTGACTACCGGATCTACTGGAGCACGGGCCTGGTGTCCAACATCGGCAGCGCCATGCAGGGTGTCGCGCTGGACTGGTTCGTCCTGACGCTCACCCACAGCGGAACCGCGCTCGGCTGGGTCGCCGGGCTCCAGTTCGCCCCCGTGCTGCTGTTCGGCCTGTGGGGCGGGGTCGTCGCCGACCGGTACGACCGCCGGACCCTTCTCCTGTGGACCCAGACGCTGTACGCGGTGCAGGCACTGCTCCTGACGGTCATCGTGTTCTCCGGCCATGCCGCGCTGTGGCTGCTGTACGTCCTGTCCTTCGCGTTGGGCTGCGTGTTCACGGTGGAGAACCCGGCACGCCTGTCCTTCGTCACCGAACTGGTCGGCCGGGCTCTGATCCCGAAGGCGGCGGGCCTGAACATCCTGTCCCTGAACGCCGCCCGCCTGGTCGGTCCGGCGATCGCCGGTGTGCTGATCGGGGCGATCGGAACCGGGTGGGTCTTCGCCCTGAACGCCGTGTCCTTCACCGTCGTCCTCGCGGGTCTGCTGTCGATCCGGCCACGGGCGCGGGCGACGCGCGCCGTCCCCCGACCGGCGTGGACGGGGGCGGGTGCGGAGGGGCTGCGCTATGTGGCGGCCCGGCCCGAACTCGTCGGCGTGTTCACCATCTTCGGCCTGGTCGCCACCTTCGCGGTCAACTTCCCCACCACGCTGACCCTGTTCGCCGGGCGCGTCTTCGACGTCGGCTCCCGGGGACTCGGCCTCATGAACACCGCGCTGGCCGTCGGCACCGTCTGCGGGACGATCGCCGCGACGCGCGGTGTCTCGCCCCGGGTACGGACGGTCGTCGCCGGCGCGCTGTTGTTCGGCGGCTTCGAGGCACTGGCGGCGGTCATGCCCACCTACCCCGCCTTCCTCGCCCTGCTGCTGCCCACCGGCTTCACGTTGATGACGTTGAACACGGCGGTGAGCGCCTTCGTCCAGTCGGAGGTGAGCGACGCCATGCGGGGCCGGGTGATGGCGGTCTACACGGTGATCTCGATGGGCGGCAGCCCGGTCGGCGCCCCCGTCATCGGCTGGGTCTCCCAGCACGCGGGGGTGCGCCGGGGGCTGGCCGTGGGCGCCGCCACGGCCGTCCTGGCCGCGCTCGGCGTGGCGCTGTGGCTGGCGCGGACGACTCGCTCGGCGCCCGCCCCGGCCGTGCCACCCGCTTCGGCCCCGCCGCCTGCCCGCACCGCACCGCCCGCCCCGGCCGGACCGCCGGTCTCCCGGTCCGCGTCTGCGTCTGCGACGGCGCCGACCGGCCGCTCGCCGTCCCCCGGTCACCCGCCGGCACGCGAACCGTCCACCGGAGGAACCTCCCACGACTGACCACCGCACCGGACTTCCGCGTCGGCGGAGTGGCGCCCGTCCGGCTGAGCGCGTCCCGGGGACTTCCGCATTGCCCGTTGCGGGATGCCGCATGCCCAGTCGTCTGGAAAGTGCGCCCTTGTCATGACAGGGCGGGACGGCGGACTCTTGCAGCAGGCACGGTGGTACGCGTAGCGGACGTCGGATCCCCGACGGCCCTGAGGCGGCTCAGGAGGCCCGCGGATGTCGGTTTCACCGGAGTGCGGCGTTGATGGTCCTGCTGTCACCGAGCACGAGGCGGAGGCGCTGGTCGAGGGAATCTGCTTCAAGACGGGCCCGCCGCGCAGCGTCGGGGTCGAAGTGGAGTGGCTTGTGCACCGGGAACGTGCGCCGCACGACTCCGTGGGCCGGGAAGACCTGGAAGCGGCCCACGCCGACCTGCGAACCCTGCCGCTGACGTCCGGGCTGAGCGTCGAGCCCGGCGGTCAGGTGGAGCTGAGTTCCCGGCCGGCCCCGTCGCTGGCCCAGTGCGTCTCGGAGGTCTCCGCCGATCTGGCTGCCGTGCGCACCGCACTCGGCGAACACGGCCTGGCACTGGCCGGTATGGGCGTCGATCCCTGGCAACCGCCTCGCCGGTTCCTGCGGGAGCGGCGCTACGACGCCATGGAGGCCTGCCTCGACCGTACGGGTCCGGCGGGGCGCACCCTGATGTGCACGTCGGCCTCCGTCCAGGTGTGCCTCGACGCCGGACGGGAGGAACCCGGCGTCATGGGATTCGCGCGCCGCTGGTGGCTGGCACACCACCTGGGCGCGGTCCTGGTCGCGGCGTTCGCGAACTCGCCCATGGCCGAGGGCCGCGCCACGGGCTGGCTGTCCACGCGGCAACTGATGTGGGCGGAACTCGATCCGGGACGGGCCGGCGGACCCTCCCTGGCCCACGACCCGCGCCGCGCCTGGGTCCGGCGGGTCCTCGACGCGCCGGTGATGTGCGTACGACGGGACGGCCCCTGGGAGGTGCCGGACGGAGTGAGCTTCCGCGACTGGACCCGCTCGCACACCATGCGCCCGCCCACCCACGCGGACCTCGACTATCACATCAGCACGCTGTTTCCGCCCGTCAGGCCGCGCGGCCACCTCGAACTGCGCATGATCGACGCCCAGCCCGGCGACGACGGGTGGCTCGTACCGCTCGCGGTGGTCACGGCCCTGTTCGACGACCCGGGCGCCGCCGCGATCGCGCACCGGGCGGTGGAGCCCCTGGTGGAGCGGGCCGCCGGAGCCCCCGCACCGCACAATCCGCTGTGGACCGACGCGGCGCGCAGGGGGCTTGCCGACCCGCAGCTGAAGCGCGCCGCCGTGACCTGCTTCGCCGCGGCGCTGGACGCCCTGCCCCGGCTCGGCGCGAGCACCAGGGTCATGGACGCCGTCGCGGCCCACACCGACCGCTACGTCCGCCGCGGCCGCTGCCCGGCCGACGACGTCCTCGACCGGCAGCGCGGCCGTGACACGTCCGTACGGCGCCGGGCCCGGCGGTGACCCGGAGCGGAATGGCGTGGTGCTGTGCGCTGTTGCCGCAGGCGGGCGGCCCCGGGCCGAGGGCGGCCTCGGGCCTGTGTGCCGATCGAACGGAGAAGGACGACACGTGCGCGCATACGGATTCAAGTCGAACGGCGGACCGGAAGTCCTGGAGGAGATCCAGGTGCCGGTCCCGCGGCCGGGCCCGGGACAGGTGCTGATCGAGGTCGCGTACGCCGGGGTGAACTTCGCCGAGGTGCAGCACCGGCGGGGCGAGTTCGGCGAGCCCGGCGGCCCCGGCGGCTACGACGTCCCGGGGCTGGAAGTCTCCGGCACGGTCGCGGCGCTCGGCACCGGGGTGACGGCTCCGGCCGTCGGCGAGCAGGTCGCGGCCTACCTTCCGGCCTTCGGCGGATACGCGGAGTTCGCCGTGGCCGACACCGACTTCGTCCGGCCGGTGGGCCGGCTCCCGCTCGCACACGCGGCCGGGGTGCCGTGCGTCTATCCCACGGCCTACGGGGTACTGGCGGACGCGGGGCGGCTGCACCGGGGCGAGACGGTCCTGATCCACGCGGCGGCCGGCGGAGTCGGTTCGGCCGCGGCGCGCATCGCACGGACGCTCGGCGCCTCCCGGGTCTTCGGCACGGTCGGCTCCGTGACCAAGACACAGCTGGCCGAAGAGCTTGGCTACGACGCCCTGTTCGTCCGGGACGCCTTCGAGGACGCGGTCCTGGAGGCCACCGCGGGCCGCGGGGCGGACCTGGTGCTGGACCCCGTCGGCGGGCCGGTACGCCAGGCAGGCCTGCGCGTACTGGCTCCTTTCGGCCGGGTGGTCACCTACGGGGACCTCGGACGTCACGCGGACTGGACGGCGGACGTCTGGGATCTGTGGAAGAACAACAGGACCGTCGCCGGCTACAACATCGGTGACGTGGCCCGCCGTTCCCCGGCCACCATCGGCGAGCACCTGTCCAGGGCGCTGTCGGCGCTCGCCTCCGGAGACCTGGCCGCGGTCCCTCCGGCCGTCGTCCCGGCGGCGGACCTCGTCGAGGTCCACCGCCGCCACGAGGCCGGGCGCACCCACGGGAAGACCGTGCTCGCGCTCGCGGGGCACAGGGCCGGCTGAGCCGCCCGGCCCGTGCCCCTTCGCCGCGCCGGTCAGCCCGCCTCCCGTCGCTCGGCGGCGGAGCGGTGGGTGAGCGGCGCGCGCAGGCCGAGGTGTTCGCGCAGCGTGCTGCCGGTGTACTCGGTGCGGTAGACCCCGCGCTCCTGCAGTTCCGGGACGAGCAGGTCCACGATGTCGTCGAGGCCGTCGGGGATGAGGTACGGCGTGACGTTGAAGCCGTCGACCGCGCCGTGCCGGACGAAGCGGGCGAACTTGTCGGCCAGGCCGGACGGCGTGCCGACGTGCCCGCGCTGCGGACCGAGCGCGATGACCGTCTCGCGCAGCGACCAGCCGTGCGTCTCCGCCTTCGCCCGCCACTCGGCCACCACCGCGCGCGGGTCGGCGGTCCGCCGGGCCCCGAAGGAGCCGTCGTTCTCCGCGACGACCGGGTCCTCCGCGGGCAGCGGCCCGTCGGCGTCGCGGCCGGACAGGTCGATGCCCCACAGCAGCCCGGCGATCCCCAGGGCCGTGGCCGGCGTGACCTGCTGGAGACGGATCCAGCGCTTCTTCTCCTCCGCCTCCTCCTCGGTGGCGCCGATGATGATCTCGGTGCCGGGCAGGATCCGCAGATCGTCGTCGGGCCGCCCCGCCGCGCGCAGCCGGTGCCGGATGTCCTCGGCGAAGGCCAACGCGTCGTCGAAGTCGTTGCCGTGCGCGGAGAAGATGACGTCGGCGTTGCGGGCGGCGAAGTCGCGCCCTTCGCCGGAGTCACCGGCCTGGAAGATCACCGGGTGGCCCTGGGCGCTGCGCGGCAGAGTGGGTGCCAGGTCGACGTCGAACTGCGGTCCCCGGTGGCGCACCTGGCGTACGGCGCCGGGCACCGACCAGGCGGGTGCGTCCACGGAGTTGGCGACCGCCCTGTCGTCCCAGCCGTCCCACAGGGCGCGGGCCACGGTGAGGAACTCCTCGGCGCGCCGGTAGCGGTCGGCGTGGTCGAGATATCCGCCCCGGCGGAAGTTGGCGCCGGTCCAGGCGTTGTCCGTGGTCACCACGTTCCAGCCGGCCCGGCCCTCGGAGAGCAGGTCGAGGCCGGAGAGGCGGCGGGCGAGGTCCGCGGGTTCGTTGAAGGTGGAGTTGGAGGTGGAGACCAGGCCGATCCGGCGGGTGACCGCGGCCAGCGCCGCGAGCTGGGTGATCGCGTCCGGCCGTCCGGCCACGTCGAGATCGTGGATCCTGCCGTCGACCTCGCGCAGCCGCAGGCCCTCGCCGAGGAAGAACGCGTCGAACAGGCCCCGTTCGGCGGTCTGGGCGACCCGCCGGAAGGAGGCGGGGTCGATCTGCGAACCGCTGTCGGGGGCGGACCAGATGGTCCAGTGGTTCACGCCCTGGAAGAACACCCCGAAATGCAGCTGGGCGTGCGGCCGCGGGACGTCGAGGGGGTCGGTGCGGGTCATCGGGCTTCCTCCTGGACGGCCGCGGCGGCGAAACGGTTGGCGGGGCGCTCCAGGCCGAGGGCCGAGCGCAGGGACGTGCCGGGCAGCGGGCGGGCGACGAGGCGCCGTTCGGACAGGGCAGGCAGGACGAGGCGGGAGAGGACGGCGAGATCCTCGTCCAGCACCAGCGGATGCAGCCGTACCCCGTGGACGTGACGGCTCAACTCGTCGAGAAGAGCGACCAGTTTGTCCGCGGAACCGACGTGTCGCAGCCGTCCGCGGTCGGTCCAGGGCGCGTACCGTGCCAGGTCGGCGACGCGCTCGGCGCCGGTCGCGTCCGGAGTGTCCAGCGCCACCTCGACCTCGGCGAAGACACGGGGCGTACCGGCGCCGGCGGCGGCCGCGGCGACCGACGCCGGGTCGCGGCCCTCGACCAGGGCGACGTCGAGCTGCGCGGCGGGCACCAGGTCCGGGCGGCCCAGGACGACGAGCTGCCCCTGCGGCGGGCGCGGCACGATCGCCGGGCCCTTGACGGCGTAGGTCTCGCCGGTGAAGTCGATGTAGTGCAGCCGGTCGCGGTCGAGGTAGCGGCTCGTGGCCACGGACCGGATGACCGCGTCGTCCTCCCACGAGTCCCACAGCGCACGGGCCACCTCCACCCCGTCCCTGGACTCCAGGGTCCGCCCGGCCGCGTCGGCGACCGGCGGACGCCCCCAGACACGGGCCGCCTCGGGGCGGTCCTCCTCCGTCACCACCCACCCGGCGCGACCGGCCGAGATGTGGTCCAGGGACGCCAACTGGCTGGAGACATGGAAGGGTTCGGCATACGTGACCGGGACGACGGGCGCGATGCCGATCGTGCTCGTGGACGCCGCGACGAAGGCCGCCCGCTCCACCGCGCCGATACGGCCGACGGGATCCGGCGCGGCACCGGGCGGCAGCACCCCGTCGTCCAGGGTGATCAGGGCGAACCCGGCGTTCTCGGCCACGGCGGCGAGCCCGGCCGCACGGCGCGGAGCGAGCAACCGGTCGGGTGCGTGGGCGGCGCGGCGCCAGGCCGCGGGGTGGGCGCCGTCACCGTCGATCTCGACGGCGAGGTGCAGGGCGGGGCCGGACAATGGACGTTCCTTCCGGGAAACACGGGAGCTCGTGGCCGTACGGCCACGACGAGCGAGCCGGACGGCGGCAGAGGAGGAGAGCGGAGCGGGACCACGACGAGCGAGCCCGGCGTGGCGACGGCGCGCGGGACCGGATGCGGCCCGGCGTACGCGACCTGGCGCGGCCGCGGCGTACCGGGCCTGCGGGACGGGCCGGCAGGGGCCCGCGGGACTGGCCGGCAGGGGTCAGCGGCGGTGGCCGGAAGGACAGACGGCGGAGCAGGTGCGGCAGTAGTCGACATGCCGGCGCGTGATCAGTCGCACGCCACAGCGGCCACCCTGCGGTGTCGCGCCGGACACGTGCATCAAGGGCCTCCGCCCGTCAGAAACCGATCGGTTCACCGTACGTCGCCCGACCCGGCGGGTGTCAAGAACAAGCGACGCGGCCCACACCGGTGGGCACCGCCGTGTCAGCGCAGCGGGGCCGCGGGCCACAGCGGCTCGGTGGCCCGTTCCTCGGCGGCACGCAGCACCCGCAGGACGTTCCGGCCGGTCAGGGCCTCCAGCTCGGGCCGGGACCAGCCCCGGTCGGCGAGTTCGCGCAGCAGGACCGGATAGCCGGAGACATCGGCGAGGCCGGTCGGCTGGTGGTCCACCCCGTCGTAGTCGCCGCCGAGACCGATGTGGTCCGCCCCGGCCACCTCACGGGCGTGCTCCACGTGGTCGGCGACCTGGGCGACGGTCACCTCGGGGCGCGGATGGGCATCGAGCCAGCTCTTCAACCGGTCGTCGACCGCCGCGCCGAAGACCTCCGCGTGCTCCGCGGCGACCTCCGCCGGATCCTCGCCGGGCCGGGGTGCGCGCGGCCAGCTCCAGGGCACGGCGGACAGACCGAGCCGCGCGCGTTCGTCCTGGAGCGCCCGGCCCCAGGCGGCGACGTCGGCGGAGACGAAGTACGGCACGAAGGTCAGCTGGATCACGCCTCCGTTGCCGGGGAGCAGCTCCAGCACCCCGTCGCTCACGTTGCGGGGGTGGTCGTTGAGCGCTCGTGCCGAGGAGTGGCTGAACAGGACCGGGGCGGTGGACACGGCGAGGGCCGCGCGCTGCGTGGACTCGGCGACATGGGAGAGGTCCACGAGGACGCCGGTGCGGTTCAGCTCCGCGACGATCGCCCGGCCGGTGTCGTTCAGACCGCCTACCACCGGCTCGTCGGTGGCCGAGTCGGCCCAGGAGGTGTTGTCGTTGTGCGTGAGGGTCACGTACCGCACGCCGAGCCGGGCGTACGAGCGCAGCACACCGGAAGACTCGGCGAGGCTGTGTCCGCCCTCGACGCCGAGCAGGGAGGCGATGCGTCCCTCGGCGAACGCCCGCTCCACGTCGGCCGCCGTGTACGCGATCCGCAGGGCGTCGGGGTAGCGGGCGGCGAGCCGGTAGACGGCGTCGATCTGCTCCAGGGTGGCCACCACGGCCTCGGGCTCGGGCAGCTTGGAGGACACGTACACCGACCAGAACTGCGCGCCGACCCCGCCGACGCGCAGCCGGGGCAGGTCGGTGTGGAGCTCCGGGCGGCCGTCGTCGAGGCCCTCGACGCTGTAGCCGGCCCGTGCGCGCAGCGCCACCGGCAGGTCGTTGTGCCCGTCGAAGACGGGTGTGCCGCGCAGTACTTCGTCGATCAGTGTGCCGTCGGTCATGAGCCGACCGCTCCTTCCGTGAGGGGGTGCCGCTGACGTCTCGCCTGCCGGACCGGGTCGGGCACGGGCAGGGCGGCGACGAGCCGGCGGGTGTAGTCGTCCTGCGGACTGCCGAGCACCTGGCCGGTGGGACCCTCCTCGGCGATCCGTCCCCGGTGCAGTACCACCACCCGGTCGGCGACCTGTTCGACCACGGCCAGGTCGTGGCTGATGAACAGCGCCGCGAAGCCCAGCTCCCGCTGCAGTTCGCCGAACAGGTCCAGCACCTTGGCCTGCACGGACACGTCCAGCGCGGAGGTTGGCTCGTCGGCGATCAGCAGCCCGGGCCGCAGCGCGAGCGCCCGGGCGAGGCCGGCGCGCTGGCGCTGGCCTCCGCTGAGCTCGTGCGGGTAGCGGGACGCGTAGGCGCGGGGCAGCCGCACCGCTTCGAGCAGCGACTCGGCCTGCGCCCGTATCTCCTTCGCGCCCAGCTCCCGCCGGTGCACGACGAGGGGCTCCGCGATGCTCTCGGCGATCGTCAGCAGGGGGTTGAAGCTGGTGGCCGGGTCCTGGAAGACGTAGCCGATCCGCCCGGCCGTCCTCGGCTTCCCCGACGGCCGTGGCTTCCGTGACTTCTGTGACTTCCGTGTCAACGGCTCGCCGAACAGCTCCAGTTGTCCGCCCGTCACCGGAGTGAGTCCGGCGATGGCCCGTCCGATGGTGGTCTTGCCGCTGCCGCTCACGCCGACCAGGCCGAGCACCTCACCCGGCCGGATCCCGAAACTCACCCCGTCCACCGCTCGGAAACCCTTGCGCCCCAGCCGCCCCGGGTAGTCGACCACCAGTCCGGAGGCGCGCACGACCGGCTGTACCCCGCCGTCCGCCGCATCCGCCCGCGTGGATCCGCTGCCGGTACCGAAGTCCGGTACGGCGGCGAGGAGTTCCCGGGTGTACGGGTGTGCGGGCGCCGCGAACAGATCGCGTACCGGCGCCTGTTCCACCACCTGCCCCGCGCGCATGACCGCCACCCGGTCGGCGAGGTCGGCGACGACGCCCATGTTGTGGGTGATGAGCAGCACGGCGGTGCCGAAGTCGGTGCGGCAGCGGTGGAGCAGTTCCAGGATCTCCGCCTGGACCGTGACGTCCAGGGCGGTGGTCGGTTCGTCGGCGACGAGGAGCCGGGTGCCCAGGGCGAGGGCCATAGCGATGACCGCGCGCTGTTTCTGGCCGCCGGACAGCTGGTGCGGGTAGTGGCCGACGCGGGTGGCCGGGTCGGGGATGCCGACCTTGTCGAGCCATTCCACGGCGAGTGCCCGCCGCTCGGCCCTGCTGCCGTCGCGGGCGTGGGCGCGCAGGCCCT
>NZ_JAGXJL010000071.1:37075-39975 GCF_019091475.1 Streptomyces sp. GbtcB6
AGACGGGGTGCAGGGCGGGGGAGGGTTCCTGGAAGACCATCGCGGCATGCGTGCCGCGCAGGGCGCGCAGCCGGGCCGGGGACGCGGTGAGCACGTCCTCCTCGGGCTCCGAGGCGCCGTCGCCGAGCAGGACACGGCCGCGGACGGTCGCGGTGCCGGGCAGCAGGCCGAGGACCGACCGGGCGGTGACGGTCTTGCCGCTGCCGCTCTCGCCGACCAGGGCCAGCACCTCGCCGGGGGCGACGGACAGGCTGACCCCGCGGACAGCGGTCGCCGGGCCGGCGTCGGTGGCGAAGCCGACGTGCAGGTCCTCGATGCGCAGCAGGTCAGTCATCGTCCCCGCCTCCGTCCGTGGGAAGGGCGGGGGCACCGGTCCGGCGCCGCAGTCGCGGGTCGGCCAGGTCGGTGAGGCCCTCGCCGAGCAGGGTCGTGCCCAGGACCGTGAGCACGATGCCCAGGCCGGGCGGGATCGCCGTCCACCAGATTCCCGAAGTGACGTCGGCCACCGCGCGGTTGAGGTCGTAGCCCCACTCGGCGGCGGAGTTGGGTTCGATGCCGAAGCCCAGGAAGCCCAGGCCGGCGAGGGTGAGGATGGCCTCCGAGGCGTTGATCGTGAAGATCAGCGGGAGGGTGCGCACCGAGTTGCGCAGCACGTGCCGGGTCATGATGCGCCACGGCCCGGTGCCGATCACCCGGGCCGCGTCGACGAACGGCTCGGCCTTCACCCGGATCACCTCGGCCCGTACCACCCGGAAGTACTGCGGTACGAAGGACACCGCGACCGAGCAGGCGGCGGCGCCGAGACCGCCGACGAGGCTCGACCGGCCACCGCTGATCACGATCGACATGAGGATGGCGAGCAGCAGCGGAGGGAACGCGTACAGCGCGTCCGCCAGCCCCACCAGCAGCCGGTCCAGCCTGCCCCCGAGGTAACCGGAGACCAGTCCGAGCACGGTGCCCGGCACCACCGAAAGCAGCAGCGCGGCGACGATGATCAGCAGCGCCGTCCGCGCTCCCCAGACCGTTCGGGACAGGACGTCGTACCCGGCGATGGTCGTGCCCAGCGGATGCCCGGAGCCCGGATGCTGCTGGGAGCCGAACAGGACGTTGCCGTCACGGAGTTGGGCGTAGCCGTGCGGGGCGACCAGTGGCCCCAGCAGTGCGGTGAGGACGAACAGTCCCGTCAGGACCAGGCCGGTGAGCAGCATGGCGCGCTGCACTCCCGCGCCCGTCCGCAGCCGCAGCGGCAGCCGTCGTGCCAGAACCAGCGCCATGACTCAGTACCTCACTCGCGGGTCGATCAATGCGGCCACGACGTCGACGAGGAAGTTCGTCACCGCCACGACGACGGCGAACAGGGCCACGATGCCCTGCACCGCCGGGAAGTCACGGACCGTCAGGTAGTGGGCGAGCTCGTAGCCGAGGCCCTTCCACTCGAAGGTCGTCTCGGTGGGCACGGCCCCGCCGAGCAGCCCGGCGACCTGGAGTCCCAGCACGGTGACGACGGGGATCAGCGCGGGCCGGGTGGCGTGCCGGGTGACCAGGCGGAGCGGGGCCACGCCCCGGGAGCGGGCGGCCTCGACGTACTCGGCGGAGAGCGTGCCGATCAGGTTGGTGCGCACCAGCCGGAGCAGCACGCCGGCCACCAGCAGGCCCAGGGCCACCCCGGGCAGCACGGCGTGCCGGAGCACGTCCGCGATCGCCGTGCCGTCGCCGCTGCGCAGGGCGTCGATGAGGTACACGCCGGTCGTGCTGGTCTGGTCCTGGAGGAAGAGCTGGACGCCGGTGCTCGCCCGGCCGGACGCGGGCAGCCAGCCGAGCCAGATCGCGAAGACCAGCTTCAGCAGCAGACCCACGAAGAACACAGGCGTGGCGTAGGTCAGGATCGCGAACAGGCGCAGGACCGCGTCGGGCGCCCGGTCACGGTAGGAGGCCGCCACCATGCCCAGCGGGACGCCGATCACCAGGGCCACCAGGAGTGCGTAGCAGGCGAGTTCGACCGTCGCGGCGCCGTAGGTGCCGAGGACGTGCGTGACCGGCTGGTTGTCGGTGACCGTGCGGCCGAAGTCGCCGGTGGCCAGCGAGCGCAGGTAGTCCAGGTACTGGGTGAGCAACGGCCGGTCGTAGCCCGCCTGATGGAGCTTGGCCTGGAGCTGGTCCGGGGTGAGGCGGTCGCCGAAGGCGGCGGTGATCGGGTCGCCGGTCAGCCGCATCAGGAAGAAGACCAGGCTGACCAGGATCAGCACGGTGGGGATGATGAGGAGGAAGCGGACCACCAGGTAGCGGGCGAACCCGCGCCCGGCGGCGCCGTCGGCCGGGGTGGCGACGGCGCCGGGGGTCTCCTGCGTCAGAGTGCTCACTTCTTCGCGAGCCCCGCCCAGCGGAACTGGTACGTCGCGTCCAGCTCGGCCGGCACACCGCTGACGTCGGTGCGGGTGACGATGGCGGTGGAGCCCTGGAGCAGCGGCAGCAGCGGCACCTGCGCGGCGGCCCTGTCCTGCGCCTGCTTCAGCAGCTCGGTCCGCTTCGTGGCGTCCGTCTCGGTCTCCTCCTTCTGGATCAGCGCGCGCACGGCGGAGTCGTCGTAGCCGTTGGCCACCCAGCTGTTGGCCGAGTAGAAGGGCGAGAGGTAGTTGTCGGCGTCGAGGTAGTCGGCGTACCAGCCGAGCTGGTAGAGCGGGTAGAGGTGCTTGACGCGGTCCTTGCCGTACTGGGTCCACTCGGTGGACTGCAGGTTCACCTTGAACAGCCCGGTGGCCTCCAGCTGGGACTTGATCAGCGCGTACTCGTCGGCCGAGGACGAGCCGTAGTGGTCGCTGTTGTACTGGAGGTTGAGCGTGACCGGTGTGCTGACCTTCGCCGCCTTCAGCCGGGCCGCGGCGGAGGCCTTGTCGGGGACT
>NZ_JAGXJL010000072.1:0-39954 GCF_019091475.1 Streptomyces sp. GbtcB6
CTCGTCGATGCCGGCCTGGGAGTTCGCGAAGGCGCTGCACCTCCAGCGCGAGCGCGGCTGGGCCCGGTCCGTGTCGATGCAGGACCACTACAACCTGCTGGCCCGCGAGGAGGAGCGCGAGATGATCCCGCTCTGTCTGGACGAGGGCGTCGGCACGGTCGTCTGGAGTCCGCTGGCCCGGGGGCGGCTCGCGCGGGCGTGGTCCGACGCGAGGTCGACCGCGCGGGGCGGCAATGACGGGTTCGCCGAGATGCTCTACACACCGCAGACCGAAGCATCCGACCACGCCGTCGTCGACGCCGTCGGCCGCATCGCGGACGCCCGTGGCGTCGGGCGTGCGCAGGTCGCCCTGGCCTGGCTGCACGGCAGGCCGGTCGTCACCGCCCCCCTCGTCGGAGCGAGCACGACACAGCAGATCGACGACGCGGTCGCCTCGCTGGCCCTGGAGCTGAGCGACGAGGAGATCCGCACGCTCGAAGCGCCCTACACCCCGCGCCATGACTTCCAGGGTGTCTCCGACGACGCGGAGATCCGGGCCGTCATGGCGCGCCTGCCCCAGTTCACACCCGCCGACCAGCCGGGACGAGCAGCCCGCTGACCTCGGCTCAACGATCCGGGCGGGCGTGCCCACCGAGGTGCGCCATTACAGCGGGGCGTTCCACCCGGCCCACATGATCCCCGGGACGGCGATCGGCAACCGCATGATCGCCGCACGGGTCGACGCGATCCGGCGCCTGCTGAACACGTCGTGAGCACCGTCGTGCGGCACGCGGACGTGGACAAGGGCGGTTCCCCGGACGCGGCGGTGCCACCGGCGACCGCTCCCGCGCGGCCTTTCATGCCGAGCAGACTGCGGTGGACCGGCCGTCGGCAGAGCACTTTTCGGTCATGAGCCGCTGTCGGCGGTGCGGGAGCAGGGCCCTCGCTAGCATCCACTCATGCCTCTTCGTCGGCGCCATGACAAGCTTGCCGCCCTGCCGCGCGACCCGCGAGCCGACGACTACCCGATGCCGGCCGTTCCGTACGGCTGGTATGCCGTGCTCCGCAGCGCCGAGCTGCGTCCGGGCCGGGTCGCCAGCCTCCACTACTTCGGACGGGCGCTCATCGCCTTCCGGGGAGCCGACGGCCGGCCGGCCGTACGGGACGCACACTGCCCTCACTACGGTGCGCACCTCGGCGTCGGCGGCAAGGTCGTGGACGGCACCGTGGAATGCCCGTTCCACGGCTGGCGATTCGGCCCGGACGGGCGGTGCGTGGAGGCCCCGTTCGCGCGCCGGATCCCGAAGGCGTCCCTCGGCGGCTTTCCGGTCCGTGAGCACAGTGGGCTCGTCTTCGTCCACGCCGGGCCGGACGAGCCGTCATGGGAGGTGCCGGAGATCCCGGAGGCGGCGTCAAGGCGATTCGCCAAGCCGATCGACGACACCTGCCGCGCGCGCATCCACGTCCAGGAGATGCGCGAGAACATCGTCGACGAATCCCACTTCCACTTCATTCACGGCCAGAGCGAACCACTTGTCCAGGACTGGCGGTCGAACGGCCCCTTCGCCGAAGCCCGCGGCCGGATCCGCCGGCGCGTCCTCGGCCGGGACATCGACAACACCTTCGACGCCTTCATGTACGGACCGGGCGTCATGGTGGTCCGCACCCACGGCCCCGTCCTGTCGCTGACCGCCGTCGCCCTCACCACCCCTGTCGATGACCGCACCAGCGAGATGCGGATGCTGTACTACATCCGCAAACCGGCCCGGTTCCCGTTCCTGACGCCCGCGCTCAAGGCCGTCTTCCGAACGCAGGCCCTGGGCGAGGTGCGCGAGGAGCTCCGGATCTGGGATCACAAGATCCACCGACCGCACCCGATCCTGCTGCCCCACGAACAGGGCATCAAGGCACTGCGTCGCTGGTACGCGCAGTTCTACCCGTCCGACCTCGCCTCGCCCGCCGGAACCCGGAGCAGCGGCCCGACGGGGAGCGCCCCCGAAGGGGCGCGGGGAACTGCGCGACCAGCCACGACGGCGCCGCAGTAGGCAGACGGCACATCGGGGCACTTCCAGCGGAGCGCGCGCAGCGCCACAGGGCGCCCGCGCGAGGCGGCGGAGCGGTCGAAGCGGCTGTCGCAGCGCATCACCGAGAGCCCGGCGGCCAGGTACGTGGATATGGCGAACGGCCTGTTCATCCGGGCTTGGCGCCTACGATAATGATTCACGATGAAGAGGTGTTTTGCCCCATTCGGGGCGCGGGCGGATCACGCCGGCGCCGGGGCGCCCTCGCCGGGCCCAGGCCGACGTCGTCGCTCCCCGCTGAGCGTGCGCAGCCTCGCGGGTCAGGTGTTCGTGCTGCAGCTGGTGCTCCTGGTGCTGCTGGGCGCGGCCGCGGTGACGGCTCTGGTACTGCAGGCCGAGGAGGCGAGCGTGCGGGAGGCGCGGGCGCGCTCGCTCGCCGGCGCCGAGGCCTTCGCGAACGCTCCGGGCACGCTCGCCGCGATGAAGTCCGCCGACCCGAGTGCGCTGCTGCAGCCGGGGGCGGAGGAGGCGCGCAGGAGGTCGGGGGTCGACTACGTCGTCGCGTTCAGCCCGGCCGGGTTCCGGTGGACCCATCCCGACCCGCGGTTGATCGGCAGACATGTGACCGGCACCTTCGGCGAAGCGCTGGCCGGGCACCCCCACACCTCCACCTTCAGTACGCCCGTCGGCGAGGCGGTGGATTCGACCGTCCCCGTCTTCGACCGCGACGGCAAGGTCGTCGGGCTGGTGGCCGTGGGTATCACGGTCCGGAGTGTGCACGCGAGGGTGACCGGGCAGCTGCCGATCCTCTTCGGTGCCGCCGGCGGCGCGCTGTTGCTGGTGACGGGCGGATCGGCGCTGGTGAGCCGGCGGTTGCGACGGCAGACGCGCGGTCTGGAGCCGGCCGAGCTCAGGCGGATGTACGACCACCACGACGCGGTGCTGCACGCCGCGCGCGAGGGTGTGCTCATCGTCGACGAGGACGGGCGGCTCGTGCTCGCCAACGACGAGGCGCGGCGGCTGCTGGGACTGCCCCGGGACGCGGAGGGGCAACGCGTCGCCGGCCTGGGCTTCGAACCGGTACTCGCGGAGCTGCTGCTCTCGGGGCAGCCGGCCACGGACGAGGTGCGCGCGGCCGGCGGTCGTCTGCTGGCGGTGAACGTGCGGCCGACGGCACCCTACGGCGGGCCCGCGGGCAGCATGGTGACGCTGCGCGACACCACCGAGCTGCGGTTCGTCACCGGCAAGGCCGACGTGGCGGAGCGTCGGCTGAGGCTGCTCTACGACGCCATGGCCACGATCGGCACCACCCTCGACGTCGTCCGCACCGCCGAGGAGCTGACGCGGTTCGCGGTCCCCCGGTTCGCCGACTACGCCACCGTCGATCTGGTCGACTCGATCGTCGGGGGCGGGGAGCCGCAGGGCACGACGATGCGCCGTACGGCCGTCGCCGGCATCCGGGACGACCACCCGCTCTACCCGGTCGGCAGACTGACGGACTTCGGACCGGCCACCCCGCACGCGGTCGGATTCGCCACCGGGGAGCCGGTGCTCGAAACGGACCTGCCCGCCCTGACCGGATGGCACGAGCACGACCCCGACACCGCCCGCAGGGTCATCGAGCACGGCATCCACTCGATGATCGTGATCCCGTTGCGCGCGCGAGGCATCCTCATGGGAGTGGTCGGTTTCTGGCGCTCGGAACGGCCTGAGCCCTTCGAACAGGAGGATGTGTCGATCGCCGAGGAGCTGGTGGCGAGGGCGGCGGTGGCCATCGACAACGCGCGCCGCTTCACCCGCGAGCACACCACGGCCGTCACCCTGCAGCGCAGTCTGCTCCCGCGCGTCATGCCCGAGCAGTCCGCTCTGGACGTGGCCCACCGTTACCTGCCCGCGCAGGCGGGGGTGGGCGGAGACTGGTTCGACGTGATTCCGCTGCCCGGCGCGCGAGTGGCGCTGGTCGTCGGCGACGTGGTCGGGCACGGGCTGCACGCGGCGGTCACCATGGGCCGGCTGCGCACCGCCGTGCACAACTTCTCCGCTCTCGACCTGCCCCCGGACGAGTTGCTGGTGCACCTGGACGAGCTGGTGAGCCGTATCGACGGCGGCGAGACGAGCGAGGAGGCAGGCGTGGGCATCACCGGAGCGACCTGCCTGTACGCCATCTACGATCCGGTCGCCGGCCAGGCCGCCGTGGCCCGGGCCGGCCATCCCGGTCCCGCCCTCGTCCTGCCGGACGGCACCGTCTCGTTCCCCGACGTGCCCGTCTCGCCGCCCCTGGGGCTGGGCGGCGGGCTGCCGGTCGAGGCCGCGGACCTGGTTCTGCCCGAGGGATCGCGGCTGGTGCTCTACACCGACGGGCTGGTGGAGGACCGTGACCGGGACATCGACACGGGACTCGACCAGCTGCGCGCCGCCCTCGTCGCCGCCGCGGACCGTACGCCGGAGGAGACGTGCACGGATGTCCTCGACGCGGTGCTGCCCGCCCGGCCCAGCGACGACATCGCCCTGCTCGTGGCGAGAACCCGGTTGCTGGCTCCTGACCGGGTCGCCACCTGGGAGGTGCCGTCCGACCCCGCGGCCGTGGCGCCGGTCCGCTCCGACTGCGCACGGACCCTGGGCTCCTGGGGTCTGGAGGACATCGGGTACGCCACCGAACTGATCCTCAGCGAGCTGATCACCAACGCCATCCGTTACGGCTCCCCGCCCGTCCGGGTCCGCCTGCTGTACGACCGTTGCCTGATCTGCGAGGTCTCCGACGGCAGCAGCACCTCGCCGCACATGCGACGGGCGGCCACCACCGACGAGGGCGGGCGCGGTCTGTTCCTGGTCGGTCAGTTCGCCGAGCGATGGGGCACCCGGTACCTGGCACGCGGCAAGGTGATCTGGACCGAACAGGCCCCCCACGGCGGGCGGGGCGAACCCGGTCCCGAGCCGGTCGAAGACCTCCTCGACCAGTGGGACGACGCCGCCCTGTGAAGAGGCCGCCACGCCGGGCGGGTCTCATCGCCGGTCAGGGGTGCGGCGGTGCTCGCCGACGGCGGGTGTCTCCGCACCTGCCGGTGCCCGCAGGCTGCCGTAGCGTTCCATGCGCTGCCACCGCAGCCGTGAGCCCGACACGGCGGTGAAGACGGACTGGACGACCACCAGGTACATCAACTGGCGGTAGACGAACTGCTGCAACGGCAGGCTCCACAGCGGGCCCGGGCGTTCTCCGTCCAGACGGAACGCGTACAGGCCCATCAGCAGTTGCAGGAGCAGGAAGGCGAGCCAGAGGGCGGTGATCCTCAGCGGGTCGAGGAAGACCAGGCCGTAGAGGGCGAAGACGTCGACCACGGGGGCGAGCAGGGGCAGCAGGACCTGGAAGAGGAGGAGGTAGAGCAGGCCTCTGCGCCCGAGCCGGCCGGCGGCGCCGCCCTGCACCAGCGCGCCGCGGTGCTTCCACATCGCCTGCAGGGTGCCGTAGCACCAGCGGTACCGCTGCCGCCACAGGGCGCCCAGGGACGCGGGCGCCTCGGTCCAGGCCACCGCGCCCTCCTCGTACACCACACGCCAGCCGGCGCGGCACAGTGCCATGGTGAGGTCGGTGTCCTCGGCGAGGGTGACGTCGCTGACCCCGCCGAGTGCGAGCAGCGCCCGGCGCCGGAACGCCCCGACCGCTCCGGGCACGGTCGGCATGCACTCGGCGAGGTCGAAGAGGCGACGGTCGAGATTGAAGCCGATGACGTACTCGATGTGCTGCCAACGGCCCAGCAGGCCACCGCGGTTGACGACCTTCGCGTTGCCCGAGACGGCACCCACCTGGGGGTCGGCGAAGGGCTGCACGATCACGCGGACGGTGCCGGGTTCGAAGACGGTGTCGCCGTCGACCATGACCACCAGGTCGCAGGTGGCGGCGGCCAGACCGGTGTTGAGCGCGGCGGGCTTGCCCGCGTTCCGCTGCCGGACCACCCGGACTCCCGGCAGACCGAGGGACTCCACCAGGTCGGCGGTCCCGTCGGTGGAGCCGTCGTCGACCACGATGATCTCCACCGGATGGTCCGAGGCGACCAGGGAGCGTACGGCCGCCTCGATTCCGGCGCTCTCGTTGTACGCCGGGACGATGACGCTGACCGGTTCGGTCACCGGCGGTCCCCAGGGCCTGGCCCGGCGCCCTGCCCGCAGCCGGCGGTGCCGATGGGCCGCCACCAGTACGACGGCCGCGCGCAGCACGCTGATCGCTCCGGCCGCGTACATCAGCACGCCGAGCAGCCGGATGGTCCAGTCGCCGAGCTGCAGCATCTTGATGAGGGCGATTCCCTGGAGGTGGTCGCCCGGTCCGGCGGGCCGGACGGGGGCGGCCATGCCGACCGCGGCGCCGACCGTCGAGAACCGGAAGCCCTGTGCCCTGAGCCGGGGGATCAGGGTGTTCAGGGCGGCGACGGTCTGGGAGCGGTCACCGCCGGCGTCGTGCATCAGCACGATCTGCCCGGCCTTGCCGTGCGGTGTCGCGTTCGCGAGGACGCGGGCCGTGCCGGGGCGCTGCCAGTCCTCGGCGTCCAGGGTGGAGAGCACCGTGACGTACCCGGCCCGGTCGGCCTGCTTCAGGACGGACCAGTCGGCGTCGTCCAGCGCGTCGTTCTCCGAGGAGTACGGCGGCCTCAGTAGCGCGGTGGTGACGCCGGCCGCGCCGGCCACCGCCAGCTGCGTCTCGCGCAGCTCCAGGGAACGCTGCCACGGGGCGAGGCGGGAGAGGTCGGGGTGGGTGAAGGTGTGGATGCCGATCTGGTGGCCCTCGGCGACGATCCGCCGGACCAGCTCCGGGTGGGCGACGACCTGGGTGCCGACGACGAAGAAGGTCGCGTGCACATGGTTGCGGCGCAGCACGTCGAGGATGCGCGGGGTCCAGACGGGGTCGGGGCCGTCGTCGAAGGTGAGGGCGATGGTGCCGGCCTTCGGGCGGGCCGTGTGCGGGGAGCCGGCGGCGTTCGCGATCACGGGGCCGCCGTGGGCCACCTGTCCGGGCACCGTCCCGCTCCGGCCACGGGGGCCGGTCACGTCGTCCGAGGTGATCCCGAACATGTGGTGGGTGTAGCCCTGCAGCAGGAGGGCCGCCGACAGGGTCACCACGAGCACGCACAGCAGCAGCCAGTGGGTGCGGGGGGTGACCCGGCGGGTACGGCCGCCGCGGCGGGGTACGACGGTGCGGCGCCGGCGGTCGGTCGGGTCGGTCGGATCGGTCACGTCAGGGCCTTGGATCACTTCACGGGCTTGTGGGATGCGGCGTTGGCGCGCCCCTTGGCGGAGGGCGCGTCCGTGCCGGTGGTGGCACTGGCGCTGGTGGTGGGACTGGCGGTCGCGGTCGCCGTCGTGGTCGGAGCGGCGGTCGGGGAGGTGGTTCCGGTGGGCGTCGCGGTGGTCGCGGACGTGGCCACGGGGGTGGTCGCGGACGTCGGCCGGCCGCTCTGGCCGGAGGCCGTCCGCGGCGACGTGGCGCGGGCGTTCTCGTCCGTCGCGCCGGAGTCCGCGCCTCCCGGCGTGTGACCCGTACCGGCGGGTGAGCCGGGGGCGGTCGCCCGGGGCGCGGCCGGGTGCGTGGTGTCCGGGAGCGGGACGAACGGAGCGCTGATGGTGGGGCCGCCCAGCAACGCGCTGACCAGCAGGGCGACATAGACGCCGGCGGGGATCACCAGCAGCCGTGCGGCGTGCCGCACGCGGCGCTGGCGGCGCCCCGAGGCGTCCACGAAGACGGGCCGTGCCGGATCGTTCTCCGGCGTGTCCGGCTCCGATGCGGGACGGTCGGAGTCGTCGTGGTCCGTCGGCAGCACGGTGATGACGGCACCGTGCGGAGAGTCCCGCTCCGCCGTGACCGTGTCGGCGGTGGTGCCGCAGGTGCCCTCGTGGCCGTGGGCATACCCGTACCCGACGCCGGCGCGCGGCTCCTCGCCGTACCCTGCGCCGCCGTCGCCCGTCCACTGCACGAGTCCTGCCTCCTGTCCAAGCCGACCGACGTGGTCGTCCGCATGGAAAGAGCGCAGCGGACCGAAACTGTTACACCTCTCGCCTCGGATCGCCCCTGCTCACCTCTCGGACCGCCACTTCACCACCGCGTCCCCGCACTTGGCGGTGTGCGCGTAGAACGCCCTCAGCTCCCGGTGCGCCACGGCGAACGAACGCGCCGTCTCGGGCTCCGCGGGCACTCCGCCGTAGCGGGGCAGCAGTCCGTCCCGGGCGAAGTCCCACAGCGCCTCGAAGTCGGTCTGCTCCAGGAACTCGGCCACCCGGCGGGCCTGGGCCGCCGTGAGCACCAGCAACGGCGGCTCTCGCCGGTCGGTGCGGAACACGGGGCGGCCACCGAGCACCACCTGGGTCTGGGGTCGGTCCCCGGGACCGTCCGGCGGAGCGCCGGTGTAGATGTGCTCCTGGTCCAGACAGCACTTGTCCAGTACTTCCTCGGGGCGGCGGCCGGCCAGGTGCCGGACGGACTCCGCATCGCTCGCGAAAAGCCGTTCCAGCCACGTCGGACTGTTGAGCAGTGCCGGAGCCGGCACCGCTCGCAGACGGAGGTACGCACTCATGACAGAGGGAGCGCACGAGGGCGCCGAAGTATCACGCGGTCGGTACCGAGCCTGTTCTGCTCCCCGCGCAGGGCCTGCGGGAAGTGCCACCCGGCTCGGACCGCGCAGGTCCCGCTCCGTTCCCGTCGTGCCTGCCGAATCCAGCGGCTGAGCCGTGGGATGCGGGTGATGCCGCGGAGGTCTCCTGTCGCGTTGTGACGTTTCTGTGAGAGCGCACGCTGGTCACCATGGGGCCGTCGTCGCAACCGGAGCACGACGGACGAGGTGGACTCGGCTGTGATCGGTGCGAACGAGGGCAATCTTGGGCCAGGTACGGCAACCCCGGCGCGTACAGGAGTACGACGGGGAACTGGGCGCGGCGGTCGCGCGAGCCCAGGGCGGCGACGAGGCTGCCTTCGCGGTCGCCTACCGGATCGTGCAGCCGGGCCTCCTCGGCTTCCTTCGCGGTGTCGTCGGCGACGAGGCGGAAGACGTGGCGTCCGACGCCTGGCTGGAGATAGCCCGTGACCTCGGGCGTTTCAAGGGCGACGGCGCCGGCTTCCGCGGCTGGACCGCGACCATCGCCCGGCACCGGGCACTGGACCATCTGCGTCGCCGGCGCGTGCGGCCCCAGGCCGGCGGCACCGACCAGGACGTACTGGATCTGGCCGGCCCGCACAACACTTATGAGCAGGCTCTGGAGTCCCTCTCCACCGAGCGGGCCCTGGAGTTGATCCGCGGACTGCCGCGGGACCAGGCCGAGGCCGTGCTCCTGCGGGTCGTGGTCGGTCTGGACGGTCCCGCCGCCGCGCGAGTCCTGGGCAAGCGGCCGGGCGCGGTGCGCACGGCCGCTCACCGAGGTCTCAAACGCCTCGCCCGTCAGCTGGGCATCGGCGGCGAAGCGGAGGAGGGTGTGACGGATGTGGCTTCCCGCACGCTGGGGGAGTCGACATGAACGACAACCGCGACAGGACCGACAGGCAGACGCCGGATCCGGGACAGCGGACGAATCGAAGTGGTCGGACAGGAACGGAAGCGGACATGGGTGAACGGCTGGGCGGCGACGGGGTACGGGGCCGTCGACGTGTGCAGCCCGGCGGCGCCCTGTCCGACCCCCGGGACGCGGGTGACGACGCCGCGCTGGAAACGGCGCTGGCCGCCGCCGTCCGCGCAGGCGACCTCGCGCTCCAGGGCGAGCAGCAGGCCGTGGCCGCATTCCGGGCCGCTCGCGCCGCGGGCGTGCATCGCACACGTACCCGGCGCCGGGACGACTGGCGGCCGGCTGCGGAGCGGCGGGCCCGGCGCCCGGCGAAGCTGACGTTCGGCGTGGTCTTCGCCAGTCTCGCCCTGGGTGGTGTGGCGGTCGCGGCCATCGGTTCCGTCGGCTCCTCCGCCGAGGGCGCCGGCCACGGCCGGGGAACGACGAACCCGTCGGCGGCCGCCTCGAACCGGCCGGGCGACGCGGCCTCGTCACCGTCCTCCGGCAACCCCCGGCCGACGGACCGGCCTGCCACCGCCCAGGACACCGAAGCCCACTGTCGTGCCTACGCGCAGGTCCAGGGGCGCGGCAAGGCGCTGGGCGCGACAGCCTGGCAGCGGCTGATCGCGGCCGCCGGCGGTGCGGACAAGGTCGCCGCCTACTGCTCCGAGCAACTGAAACCGGCGACGGCCAAGCCGAGCCACTCGACCGGCGGGGGCAAGTCCGGCGAGGGGGCCGCGAAGGCGAACGGCGGGCAGGGCAACGGCAAGAACAAGTAGCCTCCGGCCTTCCCGCAAGCACGGGCCACGGTGGTCGGGTTCGCCCCGGCCATCGCGGTCACCCCGGGTTCCGCCGCGCCGGCGCCCTGCTCGGGGTGTTCGTCTCCGTGACCACCGTTCCCGCCGCCTCCGGCATCGCCGCCTCGCTCGCCTGCAGCGGCGCCCATGGCACCGCGCGGCTCGACGAGCCGGAGCAGGAGCTCCGGCATACGCTGACCGAGGGGGTGCATTCGGGTGAATCGCACGCCGGAAGGGGCGCCCCGATGGACGACTACCCGCTGATCGAGAACCACGGGCTGATCGGTGATCTGCAGACCGCGGCGCTGGTCACCACCGACGGGGCACTCGACTGGTTCTGCTCCCCGCGGTTCGACTCGCCGAGTGTGTTCGGGGCGCTTCTGGACAAGGACAGGGGCGGCCACTGCACCGTCCGGCCGGCGCATCCGACCCATTCGACCAAGCAGTTGTACCTGCCCGACACGGCGATCCTGGTGACCCGGTTCATGACCGAGGCCGGCGCCGGCGAGGTGGTCGACTTCATGCCCGTGACCGGTACGACGGCCACGGACCGGCACCGGCTGGTCCGCCTGGTCCGCTGTGTGCGCGGCACCATGACCTTCGACGTGGAGATCGCCCCGCGGTTCGACTACGGGCTCAGCAAACACGAGGTGCACATCACCCCGCACGGAGCGGTCTTCGTCGCGGAGGACGGCACGGAACTCACCGTGCACCCGATCCGGGAGCCGGAGGACGAGCGGCTCGGTGACATTCTGACGCACCGGGATGCCGACGTGCAGGTCACGCTGACCCTGGAGGCCGGCCAGCAGCGCGGGTTGATCCTGGAGATGGGTGCCGAGGGACCGCCCCGGGAGGTCCGGCGCGACGAACACGAACGGCTCTTCGAGGAGACGGCGGAGTTCTGGCGCTCCTGGCTGGCGCAGTCGCGCTACACCGGGCGCTGGCGGGAGGTGGTGGAGCGGTCCGCGATCACGCTGAAGCTCATGACGTTCGCGCCCAGCGGCGCCGTGGTGGCCGCTCCGACGGCGGCGCTCCCGGAACAACTGGGCGGTGAACGCAACTGGGACTACCGCTTCACCTGGATCCGGGACGCCTCCTTCTCCGTGTACGCCCTGCTGGGACTGGGCTTCACGGAGGAGGCCAGGGCGTTCATCGTCTGGCTGAGCGACCGGGTCAAGGAGCGGGCCGGCAGCGAAGGGAACACGGGCCCGCTCAACATCATGTACAAGGTCGACGGCTCCTCCGACCTGAACGAGCAGATCCTCGACCACTGGGAGGGCTACGAGGGTTCCGCTCCGGTCCGGATCGGCAACGGCGCCGCCACCCAGCTCCAGCTGGACATCTACGGCGAGGCGCTGGACAGCATCTACTTCGCGCACCAGCGCGGCTTCCAGGTCGGGCACGGGGGCTGGACCTCGTTGCGAACGGACCTGGACTGGCTGGCCGACCACTGGGACCAGGCGGAGGAGGGCATCTGGGAGACCCGCGGCGGCCGCCAGGACTTCACGTACGGCCGGGTGATGTCGTGGGTGGCGTTCGACCGCGCGCTGCGACTCGCCCAGTCGAAAGGGTGGCCGTCCGCGGCCGGCCGCTGGCAGACCGAACGGGACGCCGTCTACGAGCAGGTCATGGCCAAGGGCTGGAGCAAGGACCGGCACGCCTTCGTCCAGCACTACGGCAGTGAGGTCCTGGACTCCTCGCTGCTGCGCATGGCGACGGTCGGGTTCCTCACCCCCGGGGATCCGATGTGGGCGTCGACCCTGGACGCCATGGAGGAGGAACTGGTCAGCGACAGCCTGGTCTACCGGTACAACCCCAGTGCCTCACCCGACGGCCTGCGCGGCTCGGAGGGCACCTTCTCGCTGTGCACGTTCATGTACGTCGACGCCCTGGCGCGCGCGGGCCGGACCGACCGGGCGAGGCTCGTGTTCGAGAAGATGATGGGGTACGCCAACCACCTGGGCCTGTACTCCGAGGAGATCGACCCGACGGGCCGTCAGCTCGGCAACTTCCCGCAGGCGTTCACCCATCTCGCCCTCATCGACTCGGCCATCACCCTCAACGACGCTCTCGACAACCGGAGGCCCGGGCTCGTCCAGCACGCCTAGGGGACCCTAGGGGCTGTCCCGCCGCAGGTCGGCGTCGGTGAGGCCCTCCAGTTCGCCGTGGGTGTCCAGCCAGTACAGGAAGGCGACCGCGGGGATGATCAGGACGACGGCGACGAGGGTGACGAGCGCCAGCCAGCGCAGTGTGGTGTGCGCGCCCGCGCCGTCGGCGACGGTCAGCGAGGTCGGGACGAGGTAGGGGCGCTGTGCCATGCCCCAGGCGATGACGGCGGAGGCGACCACGCCGACCGCCGTGACCCGGGACCAGGCCCCGGAGGGACGGGTCAGCAGCCATGCGGTGGCGAGGGTGGCCAGCACCGCCACGACGACGAAGACGAGCCCGACGCCGTGGGTGAGGCCGTGCCAGACATGGGGTGCGTCGCCGTGGGTGACGAAGAGGGTGACGACGGCGAGCACGGCGACGGCGGCGAGGGCGCCCAGGGCGCGCCGGCGGAAGTAGCGGTCCAGGTCCGGTGCGGCGAAGCGGCGGGCGTCCGCGGCGAGGAAGACGGCGCCGAGTGTCGCCGTGGCCGCGACGGCCAGCAGGCCGAACAGCAGGGACGTGGGGTTGGCCCAGGCGTCCGTGGACGCCGTCGCCGTGGCGGTCGCCCGGCCCGAGGCCACTCCGCCGGCCGCGGCACCGAGGAAGAACGGTGTCAGCAGCGAGGAGACGGCGAAGACCGCCCCGTACAGGCGCCGGCCGGCCAGCCGCCGGACGGGCCTGCGCAGGGCGAAGCCGGCGCCGCGCAGCACGATGCCCACGGCGGCCAGTGCCAGGGGCAGCCACATGGTGGTGAAGACCCGCTGGAAGAGGACGGGGAAACCCGTCCACATGATCACCAGTACGAAGATCAGCCAGACGTTGTTGACCTCCCAGACGGGCTCCATCGCGTGGTCGATCAGCCGGCGCGGGCGCTTGCCGCGCTCGGCTCCGCCCGCGGTGAGGTCCCAGAAACCGGCGCCGTAGTCGGTGCCCCCGCCGCAGGCGTAGGCGGCCACCGCGAGCAGCAGGACGACGGCCATGACCCCGGCGATCACAGTCGGCTCCCGGCCGGGCGGGGCCCGTACGGCGTGTCCGTCTCGGGTGTGTCGGACTCCGGTGTCTCCTTCGGCGGGAGTGGTCCGCCCTGCTCGTCGGCGAGCCGCCAGCGTGCGCGCATCTTCAGCAGTACCGCGAGGAACGATCCGAACACGAAGACGTACACGACGACTACCAGGGCGAACATGATCCACAGACTGGTGGAGCGGGTCGCCGTCACCGCCTCGGACACCCGCATGTTCTGGTAGACGATCCAGGGCTGGCGGCCCACTTCGGTGGTGATCCAGCCGCACTCGACGGCGGCCACGGAGGCGACGCCCGCGCACGCCGCGGCGCGGAAGAACCACGGGGAGGCGGGCAGCCGGCGGCGCCGGAGCCACAGGACGCCGTACCAGAGCGCGAGCAGCAACAGCAGCGAGCCGATCCCGACCATGGTGTCGAAGGCCCAGTGGGCGATGGTGGCCTGGGTGGCCGTCGGCCGGTCGTCCGCGGGGACCGAGGTCAGTCCGGTGACCCGGGTGTCCGGGCGGAAGCCCGCCAGGACGGAGTCGAGACCCGGGATCCCGATGCCGCCGGTGACGGTGCCGTCCGGGTGGAGCCGGCCGTACAGGTACTCCGTCTGGTGGGTGGCGGTTTTCCAGACGATCTCCATGCCGGCGAACTTCACCGGCTGCTTCTGGAAGACCTGCCGTGCGATGGAGTCGCCGAGGAAGAACTGCACGGGTGTGCACACCGCGGCGAGCGTGAAGGGGATCGTGAAGCCGAGCCGGTGGTAGCGGTCTCGGCGGCCGCGCAGCCATCCCGTGGCGTAGACGCCGGCCACGACATAGCCCGCCGTCACGAACATCGCGAAGACGAAGTGCCAGTACTCCGGGCCGAACATCGGGGTGAAGACCGCCTTCCAGATCTTCACGTCGACCGGGTTGCCGGCGGAGTCGAGGGTGAAGCCGCGCGGGGTGTTCATCCACGAGTTGGCGGCCAGGATGCCGAAGGCGCCGAGCAGGGCCACCAGCGGCAGGGGCAGTCCGAGCAGGAAGTGGGTCCGGGAGGGAAGTCTTCGCCAGCCGTAGAGGTAGATGGCGATGAGGACGGCCTCCAGGAAGAACGCCCATGCCTCGACGCCGAAGCCGATGCCGAAGACATCGCCCCAGCGGCCCATCATGCCCGGCCACAGCAGTCCGAACTCGAAGGACAGCACCGTGCCGGTGACCACGCCGATCGCGAACTGCACCGCCATGACGGCCGACCACCGCCGGGCCAGGAGCAGGGCGGTGGCGTCGCCGCGGCGCAGGCCGTAGCCGTGCATGACGAGCGTGATCAGCGGCAGCGCCACGCCCAGGGGCACCAGGATGATGTGGGAGGCCAGGGTGAAGGCCATCATCGATCTGGCCGGCAGCGTCTGCGCCGGTGCGCCCGCCGACAGCAGGACCGTGTGGACCATGTGCATGTGTCGTCTCTCCGGGGCCGGCGCGATAGGACGGGTCAGCCGCCGGTGTCAGCCGCCGGTCGCGAAGCCCGGGAAGAGCGTCATCCCGCCGTCGACGTACAGGGTGGTGCCCACCACGTAGTCCATGAGGTCGGAGGCGAGGCCCACGGCCGCGTAGCCGATGTCCTCGGGGTCGCCGATGCGGTCGTAGGGGATCAGCCGCAGCAGGTCCTCCCGGGCCTGGGGAGTCTCCCAGGCGCTGCGGTTGATGGGGGTCTTGATGGCCCCGGGGGCGATCGCGTTCACGCGGATCTTCTTCGGGGCGAGTTCCTGGGCCAGCGTCTCCATCATCATCTGCACCCCGCCCTTGGAGGAGGCGTAGTTGACGTGCCCGGCCCACGGGATGATCTGGTGCACCGAACTCATGCAGATGATCTTCCCGGCCGCGCGCGACACCTCGGGCACGACACCGCGGCGCAGGAACTCCTTCGTGGCCTCGCGGGCGCACAGGAACTGCCCGGTGAGGTTGACGTCCAGGACCTTCTGCCACTGGGCGAGCGTCATCTCGGTGAACGGGGCGTCCCGCTGGAGTCCCGCGTTGGCGACCAGGATGTCGATCGTGCCGAACTCCCGGACCATCCGGTCCATCATGGCGACGACCTGCTGCTCGTCGGAGACGTCCGCCTCGTAGGCGGCGGCCCGGACCCCGAGTCCGGTGATCTCCTCGACCACCTGCTCGGCCTCGTCCTTGCCCGCCACGTAGTTGACCACGACATCGGCCCCGGCCCGGCCCAGGGCGACGGCCGTCGCCCTGCCGATACCGGAGTTCGCGCCGGTCACCAGTGCCTTCTGCCCGCGCAGCAGATGGGCGGGGATCACGCCCTGGGGTGTCCCGGATGTCCCCTCGGTGGAACTCACGATGTCCTGCTCCTCCACTGCGTGCCCGCTTCCGCCGGGCCCGTCGCCCGGAGGTCCGCGCATCAGACAAACACCGGGGAGAGACGCGGGCGCGTCCCGGCGGACCGCGTTGCGCTGCCCGGCGGAGGAACTTCGCCCGGTCGGGGGCTCAGCCCAGCCGCTCCAGCAGGTGGTCGCCCACACGGAGGGCGTTCGCGATGGCCGTCAGGGACGGATTGACCGCGCCGATGCTCGGGAAGAAGCTCGTGTCCACGACGTAGAGGTTGTCCAGGTCGTGCGCCTTGCAGTTGACGTCCAGGGCGGAGGACGCCGGGTCGGTGCCGAAACGCACCGTGCCGGCCTGGTGCGCGGTGGCACCGATCGGCATCCCCTTGTGCAGGTAGATGCTGTGGGACAGCAGACCGTGCTCGTCCATGCCCAGATGGCCGAGCATGTGCTGCAGTTTGTGCCGCAGGCGCTGGAGACCGGCGATGTTGTTGCCCTCGTCGAGGGTGAGGCGGATACGGCCGTCGTCCTCCAGGGTCACCCGGTTGTCCGGCTGCGGCAGGTCCTCCCCGCACAGCCAGAAGTCGACGGCGTGATGGGCCAGGACCTCGAACGGCATGTCCGGCGCGACCGCCCCGGCCCAGCGCGGGGCCTCGCCGTGGATCTGGTCGGCGTCCGACTTGCCGAGCATCTGGATCCCGCCGAGCGGGTACTCCCAGTCGTCCGCGCCCAGGTACCAGTCGTGCAGGGCGAGGGTCTTCTGGAACCGGGTGTCGTTGGGTTCCTTCGAAACGGCCATCAGCGCCAGGTTGTTGTGACGCATGTAGTGCCGCCCGACCACGTCCGAGCTGTTCGCCAGTCCGCGCGGATGCCGGTCGTTCGCCGAAGCCAGCAGCAGCGCCGCCGAGTTGACGGCCCCGCAGGCCACCACCACGACGTCGGCCGAGAACCGGGCCTCCCGCTCGCCCGGGAGCTGCGCGACGACGCCGGTGACAGTGCGCCCGGTGGCGTCGGTCTCCAGCCGGGTCACCCGGGCGTCGGTGATCATCTCCACGTTCGGGTGCTCCAGCGCCGGCTCCACACAGATCACCTGGGCGTCGGACTTGGCGCGGAGCAGGCAAGGGAAGCCGTCCACGCGGTCGCAGCGGATGCAGACGCTGGAGTGGGTGGCCCGGCCGTCCTCGTCCTGGGTGAGGTTGACCCCGATCGGCAGGTGGAAGGGGTGCAGTCCCTGCTTCTCCAGGTCCATGCTCAACTGCTCGATGCGCGGCTCGTGTTCGACCGGCGGATACGCGTACTGGGCGCTGCACGGCCCTTCCCAGGGGTCCTCGCCGTGCCGGCCGTGCACCAGGTAGAGGTGCTCCGCCTGGGTGTAGTACGGCTCCAGGTCGTCGTAACCGATGGGCCAGGCCGGGGAGATGCCGTCGTGGTGGCGGAGTTCGCCGAAGTCCTCGGGGCGCAGCCGGAACAGCGCCGCGCCGTAGAACTTGTTGTTCCCGCCGACGTAGTAGTTCACCTCGGGCGGGAACTCGTTGCCGTGCCGGTCCAGCCAGAACTCCGGGGCCCGGTACTTGGCCTTCACGAACACGGCCGTGGAGTCCCAGTTGTCGCGCTCACGCGGCAGGTAGCCGCCGCGTTCGAGGATGAGGATCCGTTTGCCGGACGGGGCCAGGCGGTGGGCCAGCGTGCCGCCGCCGGCACCGGTGCCGATGACGATGACGTCGTACGGGGGCAGGGCGTCCATGGCAACCACCGTCCTTGTCCGCATGGTCCGCGGCCGGCGCAGGTCTCCCTCCTTCGAACGTACGCGCCGTGCGGGGGTGCGGCACCCGGGGTGGGCCCGCACCGGCGCCGGACACCGGCACGGTCAGAGAACGGCGATCGGGTTCACCGGAGAGCCGGTCGCCGCCGGGAGCCGCAGCGGGGCGATCACGCACAGGAAGTGCCAGCGCCCCTGCTGCTCGCACACCGGCACCAGTTCCTCGAAGTCCAGCCAGTCCAGCAGATGCAGCCCCATGGCGTTGACGGCCAGCACATGCACGGGAAACCCGACTTCGGGGACCGCGCTGGGTGCGGCGTCGCTGTTGCCGTCCGAGCCCAGGACAGACACGCCCCGGTCGGCCAGGAAGTCCATGGCCGTCGGGTGCAGGCCCGCGCGGGCCCGGGTCACGTCCCAGGGCCCGAGGGTACGGCGCCGCAGGCGGTGCCCGACCCGGACGAACAGCAGGTCACCCGGTCCGACCGTGGTCCGCTGGGCGGCCTCGGCCGCGACGAGGTCCTCGGCGGTCACCTGGTCGCCGGGCTCCAGCCACCGCACCCCGCGCAGGCGCGGGACATCCAGCAGGACACCCCGGCCGACGATGCCGTCCCGCACCAGATCGACGGTGAGCGCCCCGGCACCGTCCGGTGTCACGGTGCTCGACGGGACGCCGCCGTACAGTTCGCCGTCGAAGATCACGTGGCACAGCGCGTCGAGGTGGGTGTCGACGTCACCGTGGACATTCATGGCGAACCGGTCGCGGGCGAACGCGAGCCCGGGTGCGCCGGTCTCCCCGCGCGTGGGAGCCGTCATCCGATGGGAGGCGGGCTCCGGACTGTCCGGACCGGACCGGGTCTCGACGGTCGCGGCCAGCGACACGGTGCGCCCGTACCTGACCTCGGCGGCGGCCGCCACGACCCGCTCCGGCGTCAGCCGGTCCAGCGCGCCACGCTGTGCCGCCCCGCCGTCCGGGGCCCGGCCCCGCAGCCGGCGGTACAGGTCGCGGAAGGCCGCTTCGGAGAGGGGCTGCGGTGGCGTGGGCCGGAAGGGGCGGAGGGGACGGAAGGGGACGGGCTGGTCCGAGGCCATCGGGACACCTCCTGCTCCTGCCGGCACTCCTCTCGACACCGAACCAACCGAACCACCGGAACGGCCGGGCCACACGCCGGGCGCGGCCGGAGCGCGCCGGTCGGCCGCAGGCCCGACCGCGGCCGGGCCTGCGGCACGCGGCTTCCCGGGGTGCGGGCGAGGTGCGCGCGGCATACGCTGATCGGGTGAAATATCAGGATCGCTAGGCGGTTTCACCGCGCCGGTCGCTTTCGCGCGACGACGGATTCTTTCTCGCGATCACCAAATTCTTCCTGCGGAGACCCGACAATCGCGGTGCGCCGCCTCGCGGTGTGCGGAGGCGGACACGGCGGGGGCCGGCTTCAGGGTCCGCAGCTTGCAGCCCCTGTGGAGGTCGGGATGCGAGTCGTCGTTGATCTTTCCCGATGCGAAGGGTATGCGCAGTGCGCGTTCCTGGCTCCGGACGCGTTCCGGATGCACGGCGAGGAAGCGCTGATGTACGACCCGGACCCCGACGACGCCCAGCGTGACCGGGTGCTGCGCGCCGCGGCGGCCTGCCCGGTCCAGGCGATCCTGGTCGACCGGCTGGAGGGACGGCCGCAGGAGCGGGACGTACCGGTGGCGGCGAGCTCATGACCAGCGCCGACAACCTGCGTGAGTTCAGGCGTGACGGCCGCATCGTGGTCGTCGGGGCGTCGCTGGCGGGGCTGCGGGCCGCGGAGGCTCTGCGCGCCGAGGGTTTCACCGGATCGCTGACGATGATCGGCGACGAACTGGGCGAGCCCTACGACCGTCCCCCCTTGTCCAAGCAGGTGCTGACGGGGTGGGTGCCGGCCGGGGGCACCACGCTGCCGCGACGTCGTGACATCAACGCGGAGTGGCTGCTGGGCGTGCCCGCGAGCGGTCTTGACCTGGCCACCGACCACGTGCGTCTCGCCGACGGACGCGAGGTCCCCTTCGACCGGGTACTGATCTCCACCGGGGTACGGGCCCGCCCGTGGTTCGTGGAGAGCGAGGCGGCGCTCGACGGAGTGTTCGTCGTACGTACCCGCGAGCACGCCGAGGGTCTGCAGCGGGCCCTCGCTGCCGGGCCCTCCCGGGTGCTGGTCATCGGTGCGGGATTCACCGGCTCCGAGATCGCCTCCATCTGCCGGGAGCGGGACATCCCGGTGACCGTCGCCGAACTCGCGCCGTACCCGCTGGTCGGGGCGCTCGGCGCGATGGTCGGCGAGGTGGCGGCGGAGATGCAGCGCGCCCACGGTGTCGACCTGCGGTGCGGGGTCAAGGTCACCCGGCTGGAGGGCGACGCCCAGGGACGGCTGCGCCGCGCCCACTTCGACGACGGCAGCACCATCGACGCCGACGTGGCGGTGGTCGCGCTCGGCGGCATCCGCAACACCGAGTGGCTGCAGGGCTCCGGACTGGCGGCGGGTGTCTGGGGCATCGCCTGCGACACGGGCTGCCGTGCCATGGACCTCAACGGCCTGATCACCGACGACGTCTTCGTCGCCGGGGACGTGGCGCGCTGCCCGAACCCGGTCTACGAGTACCGGCTCATCTCGCTGGAGCACTGGGCCAACGCCGTGGAGCAGGCCGAGGTCGCGGCCCACAACATGCTCCATGGCCAGGCGGAGCGCTGGCCCCACCTGTCCATCCCGCGGTTCTGGTCGATCCAGTTCGGCGTCAACATCAAGTCCGTCGGCGTGCCGACCTTCGCCGACGAGGTGGTCGTCACCCAGGGGTCGGTGTCCGACCACCGCTTCGTCGCCGCATACGGCTACCAGGGCCGGGTCACCGCGGCGGTGACCTTCAACAACGCGAAGTGGCTGGACCACTACCGGCGTCTCATCGAGACGGCCGCGCCCTTCCCACCGCCCTGCCCCACGCCCGACCAGCCCGTCGACACGAAACCGGTGCCCGTCGACTTCCCCGGCCCCGCCCTGCTCGCGCAAGGCGCCACGGTGGTCGTCACCGGACACGACCCGGGCGAGCGACGCGTCACGGCCGCGCACCAGCACCACCGGTAGGCCACCGGCAGGAGGGAAAGGCAAGCGAGATGACCACGACCGAGACGCCCGACATGCTGCACCGGATTCTCGACTACTCCTCCCGGTCCGACCCGTACCCGCTGTATGCCGAGTTGCGCAAGACACCGGTGGCCCGGCAGGAGGACGGCAGCTATGTCATCAGCACCTATCGCGAGCTCGCGGACATCCTGCACAATCCGCATCTGAGCTCCGACGTCCGCCACCTGGCGCATCCGATGCCCTCGTCCGAGGGCTCGACCACGCCGGCGTTCATCAACATGGACCCGCCCGAGCACGACCGCCTGCGGCGGATGGCGATGCGCCACTTCGGCCCCCCGCACACCCCGGGGCTGGTGACCGCCCTGGAACCCGACCTGACCGCCACCGTCGGCGGTCTGCTCGACGACTGCGCGGGCAAGGAGCAGATCGACATCGTCGACGACCTCGCCTACCCGTTCCCCGTCTCGGTGATCTGCCACCTGCTCGGTGTGCCACGCGAGGACGAACCGAGGTTCCGGGTGTGGGTGAACGATCTCATCAACTCGATCGACTACGACCCCAGGACCGACCCGAAGGAGAAGCTGGAGAACGGCGTGCAGGCCCGCCAGGACCTGCGCGAGTACCTCGGCGGGCTGGTGGAACAGCGCCACGGCCACCCGGGCGACGACCTGCTGGCACGGCTGGCCAACGACGACGGGCCGGACGGGCGGATGACCGACGAGGAGATCATCAGCACCGCCAACCTGCTGCTGATCGCCGGCCACGAGACCACCGTCAACCTCATCACCAACGGCATGCTGACGCTGCTGCGCCACCCGGACATCCTGGAACGGCTGCGCGGCGAACCGGATCTGGTCGTCCCGCTGGTCGAGGAACTGCTGCGCTACGAGCCGCCCGTGCACATCATTCCCTGGCGGGCGGCGTACAGCGACGTCACCGTCGCCGACACCGTCATCCCCAAGGGCTCGCAGGTCATGCTGATGCTGGCCTCGGGCAGCCGGGATCCGGACCGCTTCCACGATCCGGACCGCTTCGACCCCGACCGGCGCGACAACCAGCACCTCGGCTTCGGCAGCGGCATCCACCTGTGCTTCGGCGGCCCGCTGGCCCGGCGGGAGGCGCAGATCGCGCTGGGAGAGCTGGTACGCCGCCTCGACCGGCCCAGTCTGATCGCCGACCCGCCGCCGTACCGGCGCAGCCCCGTGCTGCGCGGGCCGATCCATCTGCCTGTCGAGCAGAACGGCGGTTAGCGCCAGGGAGTCGAGAGGGACCCGAGAGGGGCCGGCTGCTCACCGAGGAGCAGGCCGGCCCCTTCGTTGCGGGCGGACGGGGTCAGCTCAGGCCGAGGTCCGACAGCGCGGTCGTCCAGTCCGTGACGATCGCGTCCTGGGCGTCGGCGAGGGTGACGGTGCCGGCGCAGACGGCCTTCTTGAGCTTGTTCTCGACGGTGTCCTTGTTGGCGGCGGTCTTGGTGCCGTACTCCGGCTCGGGCCAGAGGTTGAGCTCACTCTTGGGGGCACCGCCGAGTTCGAGCGGGACGAAGTGGTCCTCCTCGTAGTCCGAGGTGCTGGTGTCCGTGTAGCCGTACTCGACGATCTGCTTCTTCTTCAGCGCGGTGGTGTAGGAACTGGACGGCCGGACGGTCGCGGTCCACCCGGAGACGCAGATGGTTGAGTCGATGGTGGACTGGGTGACGTCCGGGTTGAAGTCGCCGGGCTGGCAGCTGGGGTCGGGGAGGGGGAGGTAGTCCTGGCTGCAGCTCTGCGCGTGCGCGGTGCCGGCTGCGACCGTGAGGCCGGCGGCGGCGAGGGCGAGGGAGGAGAGGGCGGTGACCAGGGAGCGGGATATTCGGGGCATGGGGGGATCTCCCGGAGCGGTGCCCGGCAGGAATTCCGGGCGGTCGTGAGCATGACAGCACCGGGATCATCTATGCGGGTAGAGCCCTTTGCCGGACACAGAGATCCCTTTGTTGAATTTTTGAACACGATGGGACCGGTGAAGGGCAAGTCATGGCCCGCGCCTGGTTGTCGGCATCGCGCACCGGGCCCGGTGACGGCCCTCTCGTAACGGGAGCCCGGGCGCTGTACGTTCCCGCCGGCCGCGCCCCCGCCGGCCTCCTCGTCACCCGCTCCGGAAACCAACCCCAGGTCAGTGACCTGGGGTTGGTCTGTCGTCCGGTCCAAGTCGGCGGGCGCCGGGGCGGTTACCAGGAGAGGGCGTCCTGCGCGTTGTCCTGCCAGTAGGTGACGGTGGCGGTGCTGTTGAAGAAGACACCGCCCTTCGGCAGCTTCAGGGTCTTCTCCTTGTTGATCGCGTTGCCCTTCCTGTCCGCGAAGAACACGCCCAGGGTCTTCGCCTTGGCGCCGCCTTCGCCGTCGGGGGTGGACGTCGTGATGCCCGCGTACGCGGACTGGCCGGGCTTGAGCGTCACCACGGCCTGCGGCGTGGTCTCCTCGGCCCACGGCAGGGGGGCCTGGGCGTCGGCCCCGGCCCTCAGGTAGGGGGCGATGTAGGCGTAGCAGGGCTTGGTGCCGGTGTTGGTGGCCTTGAGCAGCAGGTGGTTGATGGGGCGGGACACCTCGGTGACGGTCAGCTTGGTGTTCGCCGTGGTGCAGGTGACGACCGAGGCGGCCTTCTTGGTGGCGGCGGAGGCGGTCTGCTCGGTGGCCTGGAAGCCGACGAGCGCGAGGGCCGCGGCGACGACCATGGAGGAGGCGGCCGCGCGGGACACGAAACGAGTGGCGATACGCATGAGTGAGCTGCTTTCTCTGAATATCCGGAAGATGATCTTCTGGTTATGGGCTGTGCCGGTCGGTCTTGTCTTGGTCGTGCTGCGTGTGGTGTGCGTGGGCGCGCCGGAAGTGCGGGCCATGAACGCGGGGTTGGACGAGGACGATCGCCATGTCCGGTGCGGCGCCGTGCTCGGATGACCCAAGCCTGTGCCCTGCGGCGTTCCACCCGCCATTCCCTTCGGGGGTTTCGGAATGCTGGAATGCTCGCACCGGCTCTGAGCTGCAGAAACGCGGCCGTCCTGGAATGCCGAATGGAATGGAGCGGGACTGCGGGGGCGCCCTGACGAGACCGTCGGCTCTGTGAAACGCGCGGCTCCGGTTCCGGGGCGGCAGGCCCTGGTCTGATCTCCGTGAGGCAGGCAGGCCTCAACCTTGCCGAAGTCGTGGAGAAGGAGGGCCCGCTGAGCCGGCGGGAACTGCGCGCGCTGGGGCTGGGGCTGGGGCTCACCGAGGCGCTGCGCGACATCCACCGGGCGGGTCAGGCGGATACCGCTGGCACATCCGCGGACCGGTGCGGCCGCCCTTGTGGACGGCGTCGGCTACTTCGTCCGGTCCGACGGGTCGGTCACCGCGGTGTCGGCGGCGTACAAGCGGGTCTATTTCGCCAACCGCTTCGGCCGTCTGCCGGCACTGGACAGCCGCACCGGTGCGGAGATCTGGCGCACCTCCGTACTGGACGACCCCGGGGACAAAGCGCAGAGCTACCCGCCGCGCGTACTGCTCGTCAGGGACGCGTTCGTGGCGACGGCCGGTGACACGGCCTTCTCCCGGAGCCCTGCGGGCCCACCTGACCGGCCGCGGCAGCGCGCGAGCATCCCTCGGTCGGCCGTGTCGAACCGGAACCTTGAGCGTCAGGTGGTGCGGACCGTGCCCGGCTGCGCGGCGACCGGGTGACCGGGGAGTTGTGCCGGGCCGGACATCAGAAGCTCGATCAGGGCCAGCAACAGGTCGCGGCTTGCCCGGCGCTGCCGGAGGTCGCCCATGACGACGGGGGTGTGCGGGTCGAGGTCGAGTGCCTCACGGACCTCGGACTCGGTGCGGTCCTGGCGTCCGTCGAAGCAGTTGACGCCGACGACGAACGGGACGCCGCGGCTCTCGAAGAAGTCGACCGACGCGAAACTGCTCTCCAGCCGCCGGGTGTCCACGAGCACGACGGCGCCGAGCGCCCCGTGCACCAGGTCGTTCCACATGAACCAGAAGCGTTCCTGGCCGGGTGTGCCGAAGAGGTACAGCACGAGTTGGGGGCTCACGGTGATCCGGCCGAAGTCCAGGGCCACCGTCGTGGTGGCCTTCTGGTCCACCCCGTCGATGTCGTCCACACCGACGCCCGCGACGGTCAGGTGCTCCTCGGTGTTCAGGGGCACCACCTCGCTCACGGCACCGACCATGGTCGTCTTGCCCACGCCGAATCCGCCCGCGATGAGGATTTTCACCGCCGCCGGAGCCTGGGCCGCGGTGGAGCGGGACGCGTGTGCCCCGACCCGGTCGTCAGAGTCTGAGTAGGCCATCTTTCACCGCCTGAAGAAGAGTCATGTCCAGTCCCTGGCCCGCCGCGACCGCCAGCGGTGCCCGGGCCGTCACCCTGCCGAGTGTGATCAGGTCGGAGACGAGGATCTTCGTCACCGCCACGGGCAGGTTCAGCCCGGCGGCGACCTCGGCGAGGGCCACCGGGGTGCGGCACTGCTGGAGGATCAGCCTGTGTTCGGGTTGCAGGCCACGGGCCGAGTGCTCCTCACCGGGCGCGTCGACGGTCGTGAGCACGGTGATGAGGGTGAGGTCGTCCCGAGCCGAGGTCGTGCGCCCCTGGGTGATCGTGTACGGCCTGACAAAGCTCTGCTCCGCGTACTCGTCGTCCGGTGCCGCGTCCGCCCAGTGGCTCACCCACGTCCTCCCCCACTCTCGGCGTCGCCGGAGCGGCGGGACGCCGATCCCTCGGCATCGTCCGGCACCACACGGACCTCGGTGCCGAGGCGTTGCCCGACCTGCTGCACGAGGGTGTGCATCGCCACCGACATCACCTCGGCGTCCACCTCCTGGTCCGCCACGACGGCCAGGTGTGTGCCGCGGCCGGCGGAGCTGACGAAGAGCCAGAGGTCACGGAGTTCGATGATGACCTGATGGACCGGTCCGCCGCCGAAGACCTCACCGACTCCGCGGGCCAGGCTCTGCTGGCCGGTGGCGATGGCGGCCAGGCGTTCCGCGTCGACCCGGTCGATACTGCTGGACTGGCTGACCACCAGGCCGTCGTCGGACAGCACGACGGCGTTCCTGGTGCCCGGAACCTGGTCGACCAAGCGGTCGAGCAGCCAGTCGAGGTCGGAGTTGGTGGCAGTGGTTCGCAGAGTCATCGTCCGTCTTCCTTGCGGGCCCCGTCGTGGCGCGGTGAGGGTTGAGTGGGCTGTTGATCGGAGTCGGGCCCGAGCCGGGCTATCCGGGACTGGCGCTGGAAGGCGCCGACGGTGGCGCCGGAGCGGCGCGACGTGGTCCTGCGCGGCAACGGCTCCGGCCCCGTCTCCGGCTCCGTCTCCGAGGTCTCGGCGTGCGGCTGCTCAGCGTACACACAGGAAGGATCGCGGAGTTCGGCGGCCAGACTGGCCTGCCGTACCCGGCGGGGCAGCGGGTTCGGACTCGCCGTCGGGGGCGCGACGGCGGCGCGGGCCGGCGGTTCGGTCCGGGGGCCGGTGACCGCGAACGCGGACGCCTCCTGGTCACCGGGACGCGGCTGGAGTTGCGGCTGAGGCTGAGGCTCCGGCCATGCGTCCCCGGGATCGCCGTCCTGCCCGGAGCGGGACGCGCCGATCACCGCGAGCTGGGCCGGGACAGCGTCGTCCGGCGCCTCCGAGCGCGGCTTCCCGTCGGAGATCAGCTCGGCCGGCACCAGGACGACCACTCGGGTGCCACCGAACGACGAGGGCCGCAGCTCCACGTTCAGCCCCAGGTTGGCGGAGAGCCGGGCCACGACGTACAGGCCGAGGCGGGCGTCGTCGGCGCGGGACATCACGTCCATGCGGGGCGGGTCGGTCATCAGGCGGTTGGCCTCGGCGTACTGCTCGGGGTCCATGCCCATGCCGCGGTCCTCGATCTCGATCGCGACGCCGCGGCCCACCCGGGACGCGGACACCTCCACCGGAGTCGGCGGTTTGGAGAACGACACCGCGTTCTCCATCAGTTCGGCCAGTACGTGCACCATGGGGCCGACCGCGCGCTCGGACAGCCAGATGTCGTCTTCGGTGTCGATCCGGATGCGCCGGTAGTCCTGCACCTCGCCCTGCGCGGAGCGCAGCAGGTCCAGCAGCAGCACGGGATTGCGCCAGCGCCGCTGGGGCTGACCGCCACCGAGGATGACCAGGTTCTCCTCGTAGCGCCGCAGCCGGGCGGCCAGGTGGTCGACGTCGAAGAGTCCTTCCAGGACCTCGGGGTCCTCGTGCTGCCGCTGCATCATGCTGAGACGTTTCATCTGCATGCCGATCAGCAACTGGGTGCGCCTGGCGATGCGTTGCAGCAGGCGCTCGAAGCCGCGGTACTGCTCGACCTGCCGTACGGCTGTCTCCAGGGCGCTGCTGCGGGCCTGGTTGAGAGCCTGGCCGAGCATGCCCAGTTCGTCGTTGCCGTAGTGGATCTCGGGCAGTTCGGCGTCCGTGTCGACCGTCTCGCCCTGCCGCAGCCGCTCCACCATGTCCGGCAGCCGCGTCTGCAGCTCCAGCGCCGCGGCGCGGAGTCCGAGGATGCGGCGGCGCAGGACTCCGGTGAGCTTCAGCGAGACCAGGAACACCAGCAGTACGGCAGCGGCGCCCACGGTGCTGTCGACGACCAGGTCGGTCATCATGTCGCCGAGTTTGTCGTTGGTGGCGTCGACGAGGTACTCGGAGTACGTGCCACTGGCCTGCAGCAGCTGGGGTGCCAGCGCACCGTAGCTCTGCTGCCACTCCTTGCCGAGCTGTGCGGACACCGGGGTCCGGCCGTCCGCCCCGGGGATCTCGGCGGTCAGGGCCTGCTGCTCGATCCTGGTCTTCTGCTTCCAGGCCGCGCCGGACAGCACACGCTGGTACGTCTTGGCGTACTTGCCGGGCAGCCGCGGTATCACCTTGTTCTCGTAGATGTGCTGCTGGCTGCCGATCACTTCGGCGATGTGGAGGCGCTGCGCACTGGTGAGGTGACCGCTCACCGTTCCGGCGGTGAAGATCGTGCTCTCGCGCGAGAGCATCTCCTGGCCCCATTGCGCGTCCAGCACCGGCCTGGTGAGGACGTTGACCTCGCCGATGCCGACGTTGGTGAACTCCTCGAACAACTGCATGTCCGAGGCGATGACACCGGTGTAGCTGTCGAACATCTGGTCCTGGGTGGCGTCCCGCTTGTCCACCGCGTTCCGGTACTCGGGCAGTTGCGCCAGACCCCGGCTGAGCTGCTGGAAACTCTTGGTGAGACCGCCCGGCACGGAGTCGGAGAGTGCGGTGAGGCCCTGGACGGCCCGGTCGGTGAGCTCACGCTGCTTCGCCAGTCCCGACCGGCCGGCGTTGGGGTCGGCGAGTGCCGCCGCGCTCAGCTGCCGCTCCGCCTGCAACTGGTAGAAGACGCCGACGATCGGCTGCCCGAGCCGCTTGCCCGCGTTGTTGCGGTCGTTGATGCTCTTCCAGTTGCCGTAGAGCTGCGCGGAGTTCGTCGCCCACAGGGCGATCATGGCGATGGTGGGAACCAACGCCAGGATGAGCAGGGTCGTACGCAGCGACAACCCGCGCCCCGGAATCGTCTCCTGACCGCCTCGCCGCCGTTCCGCTTCTTGGCCTGCCTGCTGGTTTGCCGCTTGCGCGTGAAGTGCCACAGAAGTCCCCGGCGTGCTAGCGATGGCGGACTGGTCCGAAATGGGGTCCGCGCCATTTCAGGGGAAGCCTACTCATCACGCAATCGATCTCAATAGTTTGATCATTCAAATTGATACCGGTGGTTTGGGTAACAGAGCGTGCACGCACGTGACGTGAGGGCTCAAGGGGCACCCGGGCGCCGGAGTTGACGTCGAATGACATCCCGCCTGACCGTGCATCACACGGATGCGCACCGCACCGGAGGTCCTCCGGCCGCTCTCCGACCGCCTGCTCCGGGGTCGCGCCCACCGGGGCGAAGCCGGGCTGCCGGACGGCGCCGGTGCGGGGCCGGCACAGCACACCGCCCGCGACGGACCGCCCGCTGTGCGATCGGCTGGGCTACGGGCCGGGTGCGCCGGCCGGTACACGTGTCCGGTCGGCGGGGGTGACGCCGGTGGCGGCGAGGATCCGTCCGGCCGAGGCGCTGTTTTCGTCCCGCACGGCCATGGCCATCGCGGCGCGAGCGCGCGAAGGAGCCGTCTGCGGAGGGATCACCAGGAACAGGAAGTGGTCCTGGCCACCCCGAGTGACGATCATGGTGTCGTCGGCCACGACCGCCCAGTCGATGCGGACGGCACGGCCTTCGACGACCAGATGGCCCGGCCTCTCGTCCCAGGCGCCCGCGTCGAGGCCGACACGGGTGAGAGGCCCCAGCCGGGCGGTCAGCGCGGCGAGCAGTTCGGACAGCTGACTCTCGAGGTGGCGTGACCGCGGCCACCACGCGCCGTCGAACGTCCCCGTGCGCTTGGGCGTCGTCTCCATCCGCAGGACCGCGGTGCCGGGGAGTACCGGCTCTCCGCCGGTGTCCGCCAGAAGCCTCAGGGGGATCACGGGGACTCACCCGTTTCCCTCCAGGGGCGGCGTTTCCGCGCGGTCGCCCGGGAGCGGCCGCGCTGGAAGGCGGCGATGCCGTCGCTGTGCTGCCGGTCGAGCAGGTGGATGAGGAGCACGCCCAGAGCGATCATCGCCATGATGACGACAACGGTCACGAAGGTCTCCATGGTCCTCACATCCCCGACGGCCGATTGGAGGCCGCGGCAGGTGCGGCGGCTCGGTCTCCGACCGTGGCCGCGACTGCCGGGATCCGTGGCCGTGCGGCCGGATCACCGGCCCCGTGTCCGCCCTCGGAGTCCCAGACCGCCTCCACGGCCCGGTCGGTCTCGGACATCGTCCGCAGACGCGCCGCCTCCTCCATCAGCCGGCTCGCGGTCGACGTACCCAGGGGGTCGCTCGCGGCGGCCATCAGCCAGGCGGCCGAGACGGAGTCCGTACGCGGCGGGATCACGAGGAGGTCCCAGCGGCCCATGCGGTAGGAGAGCAGCAGCAGTTCGTGCGGGTCCTGCTCGTCCAGGAACCAGCCCACCTTCACCACATGCCCGGCGACGGGCACCTTGCGCGGAACGACCGGCCAGTGGGTGGGATTCACCGCGACCCGGGTGATCCGCCCCCAGAGCGGATCCAGCACGGCGGTCAGGGCGGGAAGTTCAGCCCCGAGATCACGGGAGTGAGGCCACCACGCGCCGTCCAGGAGAGCCGGTGCGGGACCGACGGGAGCCAGCGACAGGCGGAGCGGTGGCGAAGAGGGAGGGGCCGAGGACGGAGGGGGCGACGACAACCGGTCTCCGAGTGTCGGCGAGAAGGAAATGGTCGCAGTCATGACGCGAACCCTGCCCCGGGCCGACCGCGGTCGGCCCGGCCTATTCAATCGCCGAAAACGACACGAGCGTGGTGGCGGGTGCGCGAAATATCCTCGGTAATCTCAGTGTACTCCTCAGACAAGTCGAACGGACCGGTCGGGCCCGCGGTGGCTCCGGACGGCATACGTCCCACTCCCAGGGACCCCGGGAGGAGCACGACGAAACCCCTGATGCCCGAAATGCGCATCAGGCATAGGGTGAAAGCGGGTCGGCACACTCTCACGTGCGACCGGCCTGGAAGGGCGACCCCGGTGTGTATACGCCGGGGTCGTTGGCGGACGGCCGATTCGAGCAGACCGGCACCCCGGGCCCCGCCCGCTCAACGGCGTGCCCGTGTCCCCGTCGCCCCGTCGTCCCGTCGTCCCGTCGTCTTGAGGCGACGGGTGGTCGGGGGCCGACATGCCGCCCATGGCGTAATCGGCTCTTCGGGCAGGTCGGCGATGCAAGCCTGGGCCGGTCGACAGCGTCGTGCCACGCCGATCGTCGCTGGCTGCCGGTCGGATCCGAGCGGGGCGGGCGTTGAAGGCGCCGGCGCCGTTCCGGCCGTCACCGCCCCGCACCGGCTGCGGTTCGACGAGGCCGGGGTACCGGGCCGCCTGGCGCACACCGTGTGGACACGGCCGCCCATGAGTTTCCCAGGCAGATCGCGCCCCGGGACGAAGGGAGGCAAGCAGCGATGACGGACGGTGGGCACACGCCGCGCGGGATCGGGGTGGACCGGTCGGAGGGGTTCGGCGAACGACTGCTGGGTGTGCTGCTGGACCGGGCCCATGAGATGCCGCCGGAGTTGATCGCGCCACTCGTCGCGGAGGAGGTGGCCAGGGTCGGGGGGCGGGAGGTCTCCATCCTCTTGCAGGACTACGAACAGGTGCTGCTGGTGCCGCTGCCGGGCCGGAGGCTGAGGGTCGGCGGCCCCGAGTCGGTCGAGGACTCGCCCGCCGGCGAGGCGTTCCTGGGCCGCAGAACGGTGGAGGTGCCACAGGACGGCAGTGTGCGGATGTACCTGCCGCTGCTGGACGGCAGCGACCAGATCGGGGCGATGGCCGTCACCCTGGACAGGGTCGATGACGACGACCGGCGACTGCTCCGCAGACTCGCCGGTCTGGTCGCGGACATGATCGTCACCAAGGACGCCTACACCGACCTGTTCTTCCAGGCCCGCCGCAGCGCCCCGATGAGTGTGGCCGCGGAGATCCAGTGGTCGTTGCTGCCCCCGCTGTCGATGACCGTTCCCCAGGTCGAGGTGGCCGGCATCCTGGAGCCCGCCTACGACGTGGCCGGAGACAGCTTCGACTACGCCCTCAACGGCGACACCCTTCACGTGGCCATGATCGACGCGATGGGCCACGGCCTGGACGCCGCGACGATGGCGACGGTGGCCATCGGCGCCTATCGCCACACGCGGCGGGCCGACACGGAGCTGTCCCAGGTGTACGCGTTCATGGACAGGGCCATCAACGAGCAGTTCGGCCCCGACCACTTCGTCACCGCGCAGATGATGGTGCTGAACATCGCCACAGGGCGGCTGCGTTGGGTCAACGCCGGCCACCCGGCTCCGTTCCTGATCCGGGATCGCGCCGTGGTGGACCGGCTGGAGAGCCCGACCACGTTGCCGGTCGGCTTCGGCGGCGAGGAGCCGGTGGTCAGCGAGCGACTGCTGAGCCCCGGGGACCGGCTGCTGTGCTTCACGGACGGCCTGTTCGAGGAGCACCAGGCCGGCGGGGAACAGTTCGGTGAGGAGCAGCTCGTCGAATGGACCAACCGGATCCTCCGCGACCGCACCGAGGTACGGGCGGTGGTGCGAGCCCTCTCCCACACCCTGAAACAGGAGCGTGGCGGCACCACGAGCGACGACGCGACCATCTTCCTCGTCGAGTGGCGAGGCGGCGACGCCGACCATCTCGCCGCCCTCGACTGAGCGCGCGACGAAGGCGCGCCGGGCCTGGGCGGGTGCCGCGGCCCCACGCCTCACCAGGCCGAAGGGGCCGCACACGACCGTCCACGCCCGACCGGCCGGTGGAGCGGGCCGGCTCGCCGGCCCGGCCCGGCAGACTCCCCGCACCACCTCGTCCACCATGCCCTTCCGGCACGGCATGGCTCTGCTGTTCGCCCCGGCGAAGAACGACGGACAGCCCTGAGCGACCGCCTTCCCGTCCACCGCACCGACCGTGGGCGGATGATGGCGGGTATGCGTATCCGTATCGACGCCGTCGACCTGCCCGGCCGCAGCCGCCCGGCCCCCGCCGACGGTGACGTCCCCGCGTACGCCGACATCCATGTCGCCGTGCAACGCCGCGACCGTCCGGCCGAGGTCCTCGAACCGCATCCGGGCGACGCCGCGTCCGCGACATGGACCCTGGAGTGCACCGCGACCGCCACACCCGACGGCATCGATGTGACAGGACCGTATGTGCAGAACCGTCTGGGCCGCCGGTTCGTCTACCTGTCGTGGGGCACGGTCGACGACTCGGGCGTCTTCACCATGTTCCGCCGCGCCAAACTCATGCTCGACGCCGTTCCCGCCGACGTACTCGCCGCCGCCGTGCACGACGGCCTGCTGGTCGGACGCCTCGGCCTGACCGACGCACACGGCGGCCCCTTGTGCGCACGCGTCGAGCCCCCGCACATCACCTGGACCGCCGAACCCGCCGAACCCGCCGACCAGGACGGGCCGCCACCGAGCCATGAGGACCCGGTCCCCCGTCGGTGAAGGCCGGTGCTTCTTCTCCATCGCCGCTCGGCACACCCGCGGTCGACACCGGTACATCCAGGCCCGGGCAACGGCGCGGACACATCGGGCACGGGTCGTGGAGCGGGCCTCTGCGGGCATGGTGCTCAGACGCGGGAGTCGTCGTGGGCCAGGTTTCCGCCCAGGACGAGGGAGGCTTCGGCCTGGGCCAGCAGTTCCTGGGCCTTGGCCTTCACGCCTTCGACGGCGTCGGCACCGGCGACGAAGCGCTGCGGCGGCTCTTCCTGGTCGGCGATGACCAGCAGGGCACGGGCGAGCTTGGCGGGGTCGCCGGTCTGCTGTCCGTTCATGCTCTTCCAGGCTTCGATGGTCGCGGTGGTGCGCTCGGCGTAGTCGGCGATGGTCGGCTCGGGCCAGGTGGTGGAGGCGTCCACGAGCAGTTCGGTGCGGAAGAAGCCGGGCTCCACGACCGTGGTGCGGATGTTGTACGGCTCGACGTCGTACCGCAGGGACTCCATCCAGCCCTCGACGCCGAACTTCGAGGCGGCGTAGGCGACGCAGAACTCCTGTCCGGTGATGCCGGCGGAGGAGGACAGGGAGATGATGTGCCCGGAGCGCTGTTCGCGCATGATCGGCAGGACGGCTCGGGTGACGTTCATCGGGCCGAAGAGGTTCGTTTCGATCTGCTGGCGGATCTGCGCGGGCGGGATCTCCTCGAAGTAGCCGGCGAAGAAGTTCCCGGCGTTGTTGACCAGGACGTCGATGCGTCCGAAGCGGTCGACGGCGGCCTGCGCGGCGGCCCGGGCGTCCTCGATGCTGGTGACGTCCAGCTTGGTGACCAGCAGGTTGTGCTGCGGTCCGCCCAGGGTCCTCTCGACCTCTTCGGGGCGGCGGCCGGTGGCGACGACCTGGTGGCCGGCTGCGAGGGCCTCGCGGACGATGTCCGTGCCCAGACCGCGGCCGGCACCGGTGACGAAAATGACCTTGCTCATGAGGGATTCCTTTCAGGTGCCGTATCCGCCACCTGGTTGCTGGTCGGGGGTGACACCACCCCCGTCGGGCGGCGTGTCACCGGTCGATCGAGGCCATGACGCTCTCCTCGTGGCGTTCGCCGGCGGCCGGCGTGAGGTTGTCGAGCCGTTCGAGCTGGTCGGTGCTGAGATCGACGGCGTCGGCCGCGGTGTTCTCCTCGACCCGGGCGACCCGCTTGGTTCCGGGGATCGGGGCGATGCCGTCGCCCTGTGCGAGCAGCCAGGCCAGGGCGATCTGCGCCGGTGTGGCGTCCGCCTCGGCGGCGACGGCCCTGACCTCGTCGACGAGGCGCAGGTTGCGCCGGAAGTTGTCATCGGCGAAGCGCGGGTTGGTCTTGCGCCAGTCGTCGTCGGCGATGTCGTCGGCGGAGCCGATCCGACCGGTGAGGAAGCCGTGGCCGAGCGGCGAGTACGGAACGAAGCCGATGTTCAGCTCGCGCAGCAGCGGCAGGATCTCCGCCTCCACGTCCCGGGTCCACAGGGAGTACTCGGTCTGCACGGCGGTGACGGGGTGGACGGCGTGGGCGCGGCGGATCGTGGCGGGTGCGGCCTCGGACAGACCGATGTGGCCGACCTTGCCCTCGGCGACCAGCTCGGCGACAGCGCCGACGGTGTCCTCGATCGGCGTGTTCGGGTCGACCCGGTGCTGGTAGTACAGGTCGATGTGGTCGGTGCCGAGCCGCTTCAGGGATCCTTCGACAGCCGTGCGGATGTTCTCCGGGCTGCTGTCGAGGCCGCCCGCGCCGCCCTGGGAGTGCCGGACCAGGCCGAACTTGGTCGCCAGCACGACCTGGTCGCGGCGGCCTTTGAGGGCCCGGCCGACCAGTTCCTCGTTGGTGAAGGGGCCGTACACCTCAGCCGTGTCGAGGAACGTGACGCCCAGGTCCAGTGCCCGGTGGATGGTGCGGATCGACTCGGCGTCGCTTCCCTGCCCGACGTTGTAGTAACCGGACATCGACATGGCGCCCAGGCCGATCCGGGAGACGTCCAGCCCGCCCAGAGAGGTGTGCTTCATCAGAAACCTCGTTTCTCGGTGTCCGGGCGATCTCGGGCCCGGTGCCGGAGCAGCCGCTCACGGCCGGTGATGACCGGGTCCGGTCCGCCCTCGGCGTGATCGGTGCGGTGCGGTGAACCCGCTTTTCCAGGCAACCACCCGCCGGCCCACCGCGGAGTCCCGTAGGGGTGCCCCTCTCTCCGGGGGTCCGGCAGTACCCCTTTCACGGGCTGAGAGGCGAGAGCGCCCGCCGTACGGTGGACCCATGGACCGCAGCGCCGAGATCCGCGAGTTCCTGCGCACCCGCCGGGCCCGGATCACCCCCGAGCGGGCCGGCCTCGCCCCGCACGCCGGGGCCCGCCGGGTACCGGGGCTGCGCCGCGAGGAAGTCGCCCAGCTCGCCGGGGTCAGCGTCGACTACTACGTCCGCCTGGAACGAGGCCGCACCCAAGGCGTCTCCGAGACCGTCCTGGATGCCGTCGCCCGCGCCCTGCAGCTGGACGACACCGAACGCGCCCATCTCTTCGACCTCGCCCGACCCACCGCGACCCGCGCTCGCCGCCGACGTCCACCGGCCCCGCAGAGAGTCCTGCCGGCCGTATACCGGGCACTGGACTCACTCGGCGTCCCCGCCATGGTGCAGGGACGACGTATGGACGTCCTGGCGGCCAACAGACTCGGCTACGCCCTCATCACGGACTTCCAGGCCCGCCCCCACCGCGAGCGCAACGCCGCGCGATTCGTCTTCCTCGACGACGACGCCCGCAGCCTTTACACCGACTGGGAACGGGTCGCCGCCGAATGCGTGGCCACCCTGCGCCTGTACGCCGGGCGGCATCCCGACGACCCTCGGCTCACCGAGCTGATCGGCGAACTGTCCCTGCACAGCGACACCTTCCGCCGTCTGTGGGCCGACCACGACGTTCTCGCCCACACCACCGGAAGCAAACGCCTCCACCACCCGCTCGTCGGCGACCTCACCCTCGAATACGTGGTCCTCGCCGTCGAGGGCGACCCCGACCAGACCCTCATCATCTACACCCCGGAACCCGCTTCTCCCTCCGCGGAAGCCATCGGCATCCTCGCCAGCTGGACCCACACCACCACCGGATCGCCCGCCGCACCCGACGCGTCGCACCATCCAGCCCGCTGACACACCCGGGCCGGCGAAGTGCACGGCAGACTTCAGAACGTCGAACTCGCCGAGAAGGCGGGCCTCGGTGAACACACCAGGTGGTGATCTTCGAACTCGCGCACCGCGAACGATCCCCCTACGCTCGAAGAACCCGCGAGCTGACAGGCGACGGAGGTCCGCATGCTTGCGTCCTGGTACGCCGAACAAGGCCCGGCTGCCGATGTGCTCCGGGTCGGTGAACTCCCCGACCCCGCGCCCGGCCCGGGTGAGGTCCGCGTCCGTGTCACCGTGTCGGGGGTGAACCCCGGGGACACCAAGAAGCGGCGCGGCTGGCTCGGTTCGTCGATGCCGTACCCCCGGGTGATCCCGCACAGCGATGCCGCCGGGGTGATCGACGCCGTGGGCGCCGGGGCCGACACACGCCGGGTCGGGCGGCGGGTGTGGGTGTACGGCGCCCAGTCCTACCGGCCGTTCGGCACCGCCGCCCAGTACACCGTCGTACCCGACCACCTGGCAGTTCCCCTGCCCGACCACCTGAGTGACGAACTCGGCGCGAGCCTCGGCATCCCCGGGGTCACCGCCCACCGGACCGTGTTCGGCGACGGGCCGGTGGACGGCGGGACCGTGCTGGTGCACGGCGTGCTCGGCGGGGTCGGCTCCCTGGCCGCGCAGCTCGCGCGGTGGGGCGGGGCGACGGTGATCGGAACCGTCCGGCACGGCAAGGACCTGGACCGGGTCGACCCCGCCGTCGTCTCGCACGCCGTCGCCCTGGACCAGGAGGACCCGGCGAAGGAGATCCGCGCGCACGCGCCCGACGGCGTCCACCGCGTCATCGAGGTGGCCCTGTCCGACAACGCCGACCTCGACAGCGCGGTCGTCGCGATCGACGGGGTGATCGCCGCCTACGCCACCCGTGCCGACCGCACCGAACTCCCCTTCTGGCCGCTGCTGTTCAACAACGTCACCCTGCGCCTGCTCGGCAGCGACGACTTCCCCGCCGAGGCGAAACGACAGGCCGCCCGCGATCTCACCGCCGCGGCGGCGGTCGGCGCGCTCACCGTCGACGTCGGCGACCGCTACCCCCTGGAGGACATCGCCGAGGCGCACGACCGGGTCGACGCGGGCGGCCGGGGACGAGTGCTGGTCACCGTCCCCAACTAGCCGATCAGGCCGTCCCGACCGCCTTCATCGTGAAGTACGAGGTGGACGGGGAGCGGTGGTCGAGTCCGCCGACTTCACCGGGGACGGGAAGAGCTCCTTCGGTCCTCGCACCGGGATCGCCGCCGGCCGGCAGGGCTGCAAGGTCCTGTACTGACCGGCCGTGACAGGTTGCGTCCGGGCGCGGTGCTGCCGGGTCGGGCTGGGCTGGGCCGGGTCGTGCCGTGCCGTGCCGTGCCGTGACGCTGTCCTGGAGTCGCAGCGATCTTCCCGATGGCCGGCGTCGTTGGGATTCCGTGGGCTCTGGGCGGAGTGGGGAACTGGTCGGGATGCGGTCGCCGGACTCGGCGGAGGCGAGGGCGGTCCTGCGGGGCGGGTGGAGGGCGAGGCTCACTGGAGCCGGCGCGCCTCTCGCGCACCGTGGTTTCCGGCTGCACCTCGCCGCCCGGCTGCTGTCGTGGACGGGCTCGGCCGTCGCCCCCCTGGCTCTCGCGTTCGCGGCACTGCACCTCGGCGGCGGGCCGCGTGCCCTGGGCCTGGTGCTCGCGGCCGGTGTCGTTCCGCAGCTCGCGGCGCTGCCGGTCGGTGGTGTCGTCGCCGACCGGCTGGACCGGGCCCGGGTGATGGTGTGGTCGAACCTGGCGTGCGCGTTCGCCGAGGCGGCGGCCGTCGTGCTGCTGGTGTCCGGTGCGGCGCGGGTGTGGCAGCTGGCGGTGATGGCCGGGGTGTGCGGAGCGGCGGGCGCGTTCTTCGCCCCGGCGGCGGACGGTGCCGTCGCCGAGGTCGTACCCGCCGGGCAGTGGCACACCGCCAACGCGCTGCTGAAGTTCGGGCAGAACACCGGGAAGGCGGCGAGCCCCGCACTGGGCGGTGTCCTGATCGCCGCGGCGGGGCCGGCCTGGGCGATCGGCTGGGACGCGGTGACCTTCGCGGCGTCGGCGGTCCTGTTCGCGCGGGCGGGGGCACTGCCCCGGACGGTGCGGCCCCGGGCGCGCTTCACCGCCGAGCTGCGTCAGGGCTGGTACGAGGTGCGGTGCCGGCGCTGGCTGGGGGTGATGGTGTGCCAGGCCGCGTTGATCGGGCCCGCCTGGCTGGCCGGCTACCAGCTGCTGGGCCCCCTCTACGGGGAGCGGGTGCTGGGCGGCGCCGGGCCGTGGGGTGCGGTCGTGTCCGCGTTCACCGCCGGACTGATCGCCGGAGCCGTGCTCGCGCTGGTGTGGCGGCCGTCCGGGGCCGGTGTCACCGTGTGCGCCGGAACCGGTGCCCTGGCCCTGCCGCTCGCGGTGATAGCCGCGCGCATACCCCTGCCCGTGCTGGTGGCCACCATGCTGTTGGCCGGAGCGGGACTGGAGGTCGCCATGGTCGTGTGGACCTCGCTGCTACAGGAACGCGTCCCCGGTGACCGGCTCGGCCGGACCCTGTCGTACTCGACGCTCGGCCAGACCCTGCCCGTGCCCGTCGCCTACCTGCTCACCGGCCCGGCCGCCGAACTCCTCGGCCTGCGCACCACGCTGGGGGCCGCCGCCGCGCTGATCACGACCGCCGCCGTACTGCCACTGGCGCTCCCTCAGGTACGCGCCCTGACCCTCGCACCGGCCGAGAAGGCCGGGCCGACACCCTTGCCGCGCGGCGGCGCGTAGGGCGCGACCTGTCCCGGCCGTGCCTCGCGTACGTGCTTAGGCTGGTGGCCACCACAGAGGGAGATGCACCGTGTCCGTCCGCCCCAGCTTCCTGTTCGTGACCGATCTCGCCTACCAGGCCCGGGGGCGGCGCTACTGCGACGAGGACATCTTCCTGACCTCCCGGCTGCGCGACAGCTTCGACCTCGCCCTGTGCCACCCCCTGGACGCTGCGGCGCTGATGGACGCCTTCGACGCGGTCGTGGTCCGCAACAGCGGTCCCGTGCTGCACTACCGGAAGGCCTACGACGCCTTCCGGGAGAAAGCTGCCGCACAGGGCACCCGGGTCTACAACCCGCTGTCCGGGCGCGGCGACATGTCCGGCAAGCAGTACCTGCTGGACCTGACGACCGACGGGCACCCGGTCATCCCCACCATCGACCGGCCCCAGGACCTGCACCTGCTGCCCGAGGCCGAACGCTACGCGGTCAAGCCGAAGGCCGGAGCGGACTCCATCGGCCTGACCTTCGTGCCCCGGGACCGGCTCAGCGGCCTCCCCTACGGCGACATCCTGGTCCAGCCGGGCATCGACTTCCGCTACGAGGTGTCCTTCTACTACATCGACGACGCCTTCCAGTACGCCCTCCATGCCCCCGACCCCGACCGCCGCTGGGACCTCGAGCCCTACGAGCCCACCGATGCCGATCTCGCCTTCGCCCACCGCTTCATCGACTGGAACACCCTCGACCACGGCATCCAGCGCGTGGACGCCTGCCGCACCCGGGAAGGCGAACTGCTCCTGGTCGAGCTGGAGGACCTCAACCCCTACCTCTCCCTCGACCTGGTCTCCGACCGGACCCGCGACGACTTCGTCACCGGCATGACGGCCTCCCTCCACCGGTTCCTGGACGCCTCGCCCCGCACCTGAGGCGACGGAATCTGCGGACGGCTGTTGGCGCCGGAGCTTGAGATGGGGTTCTGCAGGGCGACGTCGATGACGCTGGTCATCACCATCGCGAACATGCCCTCGACCTGGCGTTTGAGCAGGGATCCGTAGACGACCCCGATGGCGCCGTACGTCATGGCGAACATCATGAAGCCCGTGATCAGGGTGGCGGCGTTGATGGCGCCGGTGATCTGGGTGAGTTGGTTGCCTGCGGGGCCGAGCGACTCTCCGGTCCCCGACCAGACCGTCCGGGGCCATGAACCCGAGGTCCGCCGAGAAGGCCTGCGGGCGCGCACAGCGTCATGATCCGACCGCGTCCACGATGACGTGCCCTGTCCGGCGGTCTGCGCGGAGCACTGCGCGGGCCGCCCCGAGAACCTCGTGGTCCATCTCCG
>NZ_JAGXJL010000073.1:0-38761 GCF_019091475.1 Streptomyces sp. GbtcB6
CGTGATCGTCGATCCCTTCGTCCTGACGGCGGGGCTGCGCGCCACCCGGCTGGTGCGGGAGGCCGCGCGGCGGCTGACCGGACCACCCCCCGCCGGCATCCCGACCGAGGTCACCGAGGCGTACGCGACGGCCGTCGTCGTCCCAGCGGACGGCCTGCCCGACGGCGTGGCCGCCGCCGACGTCGAGCGGCTCTACGCCGCCGAGGGTGTCGTCTGCCTTTTCGTACCCGTGACATGAGGAGCGCGCGATGACAGCACGCAAGCCCGCCCGGTCGGGTGCGGCCCAGCCCGACCTGGCGCCGGAGGCCCCGGCCGGGACCCCGAACACCCCCGGGGCCCCGGCCGGGGACCAGCCGGTCCCCGAACCGCTCACGCCCGGACCGCTCTCGCCCGAGGCATGGCAGCGCCTGCGCGACCGGCTCGTTCGCAAGTACCACTGATCCGGCTCGACCGAGCCCGACATGGAGGAGGACCCTGATGGCCGTTCGGTATGTCCGGGTTAAGCCACTCGTCAATCTCTTCGCACCGGCCGTGCGCGCGTTCGGCAACATCGCTGTCATCGGCCGGGTGACCACCGCGGTCACCAAGCCGCCCGTGCCCGTGCTGTTCACCGGCCCGGACGACGCGCACAAGAGCTTCCCCGGCCAACTGGCCGACTCGATCGACCTCGCGTTCCGTCAGACGCCCGGCCCGACGCTGGTCTACGGCGTCCCCGTCGCCACGGACGCACCCGACTGGGCGGGCGCACTGGAGGTCGTCGCGGGCCTGAACGTGCAACTCGTCATGCTGGCGAACACTCCGCTCAACAAGGACACGAAGGTCGCGGGCGGCCCGATCGACCTGCTGTCCGCCCACGTCACGGCCGTGTCCAACACGGGGGCCGACGGCCTGGAGCGGATGGGCGTCGCGATGCTGGAGAGCGGCGTCGCCAAGGCGGACGACATCCTGACCAACGAGCGCATGGTCTACATCGCACACAAGAGCACACAGGACGCGGCGGCCGCCGTCGCCGGCACCATCGCCGGATACGAACCGTCCGTGTCGCTGCTGCTCAAGCCGGTGAACATCGTCAGCCCGCCGTTCACCCCGGCCGAGATCGAGACGCTGAACGGCACCGAGACGGACGACTCGGGACCGGCGGGAAAGGGCGTCAACTGGCTGACCAGCCCGGCGCTCATCCCCGGCAACGGCGTCTACATGGGCGAGGGCTACACCGGCGATCCCGGTGGCGGGAAGAGGTACATGGACATCGTCCGGATGGTGGACGACCTCTCGTTCAGGCTCAAGGCGCAGCTCATCCACTCGATCGGGAACGTGCGGATCAGCAGGTCGGGGCTGCGCGCGCTGGTCGCCCAGATGGAGGCGATCCTCACACCGCTGCTCGACGCGGACGTGCTCAACAGCTTCGAGGTGGTCGTCCCGGTCCTCACGCTGCTGGACAAGGACCCCGCCACGCTCAGCGCCGCCGAGGCGGCCGCGATCCACGCCGCCGAGGTCCAGCGGCTCGTCCAGGTGCTGGCCGCGGTCGAGTACGCCGGCGCCGTTCACCGGATCTCGATCACCTTGAAGTTCGACTAGGAAAGGGGTACCTGATGGCCGACTGGAACACGCGGCTCGAGGTGAAGCTCGGGGACGCCACGATCACACCGATCACCACCTTCACGCCCACCTTCAACGTGCCGCACACGGTGCTGCACAGCATCGAGGCCGACAACGTCGGATTCGTCCGCCAGCCGGCCACGTTCACGTTCACGATGGGCGTGCCCGCGGTCGCGACAGCCGTCGCCGAGCTGACCCAACTGGCCACGACCGGAGCCGAGTTCCAGGTGATCGTCGCCGAGAAGAAGGGCACGGACTGGGCCTTCGGTTCGCTCAAGTTCGCCCGCTGCATCGTCACGTCGGCGAGCCCCAGCAACGTCGTCGTCGACGGCGTCCCGCAGGCGAGCTTCACCTGCCTCGCACTGTCCGTCGGCGTGGAGGCGTGAGCCGTGGACGGCGACATCGACGACGTTGACGACATCGACATCGACATCGACGAAGCGGGCGGTGGCGGCACGGGCGGTGACGGGGACGCCTTCGCCGTGCCGGGATTCGCGACCGGCGGCCGGGTCGAGCGGACCGGGATCGCGCTGGTCCACGAGGGCGAGTACATCGTCCCGCAGGCAGGCAGTGCGGCCGTCGTCTCGCCGACGAGCGAGGACGCGGTGGTCAACTACCACTTCCCCGTCCGGGTGGAGGTGGTCGGGACGCTGCCGGACGGCGAGGTCCAGCGGGTGGCCGGTTACGTCTTCGACCAGCTCGACCGCGAACTAGCGGCCCGTAACTGACGCGCTCGGAAGGGGGATTGCGATGGCCGGCGCGGTGAACCTGCCTGTGCTCGTGGGCCCGGTGCAGTTGCTGTACGTGCAGAGCATGACCGTCAACGAGGGGTACCGGGTCGAGCGCATCATGGGCAGCCGGTTCTCCCAGGCCACCCAGCCCACCAACAAGACGATCGCGATCGAGGCCGTACTGCTCGGCCCGCAGCGCCTGGAGCAGAAGAAGGCCCTGGAGGCGCTGGCGCTCACGGCGCGGCTGCTCGTCGCCGCCGCGCCGGAGGGCGGGTCCGCCATCGGCATCCCGGTCGTGTCCGGCTTGACCATCAGCCTGGACATGCAGGTGACCGACCTGCGATTCACGCAGGGCGTGACCAAGCGGGACGCCCTGGACGTGTCGATCATGCTCCAGCAGGTTCCGCGGCCCAGCCTGGCCGCGGTGCACGGCGAGGTCGCCGACCTGAGCCTGGCCGTCGGCAGCGCGAGCGTGCGCACCGGACCGGCTGTCAATCCCATCGCCCGCGTCCCGGGCGCCGCGCTGTGAGCATCGCCGCGCACGTCTCCGCGCACGTCGCCAAGAACAAGGAGGCAGGATATGGCGGCCCCGAATTTCCTCGCACTGCCGATCGACCCCGCCGAGGGGTTTCCGCAGGCGTTCCGGCTGTCCCTGGCCGGTCGCTCGTACCAGTTCCGCCTGTACGCCAACGTGCGGGAGGAACTCCTCGACAGCGTGCCGGACGGCCTGCTCGACCTGCCGGCCGACGGGGCGTTCCTGGTGTTGTCGGTGGACCGCGAGGAGCCGGCCGGCCTGGTCACGCTCCTGCGCCGCAAGCTGGTCCGCGGCGTCGAGTACCACGCGGCCGAGCTGGCGTTGACGTTCCCCGCCATGCGGCTGGACCCGCGCAACCTCAACGGCTCCGGCTCGTTCGGCTCCCAGGTCACGGGCGGGGTGGCCCTGCGATGAGCGCACGGACGAGCGCCCGGCGGGGGCGTGCGGCATGAGCTTCGCCATCTGGTACAAGGTCGAGATCTCGGCCGCCGGGGCGCCGCCCGGACTCGGGCTGCCGGTGACCGTGTCCAACGACGTGCTGGCCGGCGCGTTCGTACTCGACGCCGAGATCACCGTCACGATGACCGAGGGCGCCGCCACCGACACGTTCGAGATCACCCTGATCAACCTGCCGCTCGACCTCACCGAACTCATTCGCGCGGTCCGGGCCACGACACCGGTGGACGTCACGATCCATCTCGGGTACTTCGACGAGCCGACGACGAGGACGGGCGACGGCGGCCTCCTGCTGACCGGGCGGCTGACCAGGGTCTCCGGCTGCGTCGGGGCCGACGGGTACGCGCGTACCGTGCTGTACGGCCAGGAGACGGCCGGCTATCTGCTGCGCAGCACGCAGGCCGCGGCCGCCCGGGCCGGCGTGACGAGCGCGGCGGTGTTCGCGGGCGAGCTGGCCGGCAAGGCGAAGGTGCCGGTGGCTCCGGGCTCGACGCTGCCGGGGGACCTGGCCGGCTTCACCGTACGCAGCGGCTCCACGCTGGACGCCCTGCGCGCGCTGGCCGACCGGGGCGACGCGCCGCTGGTCGTCCGCGACGGCACGGTCTACCTCGGCGCGGCGGTCGGCGCGGCGGGCGACACCGCACCGGTGGCCTTCGCCCCCGACACCAACATCGTGTCGCTCGACACCGTCAACGGCGAGGACACCGCGGGCAGCCCGGCGCCGCCGGTGCGCGCCGCGCTCAACCTCACCGTTCTCGGTCACCCGCGCCTGCGGGTCGGGCAGGTCGGGAGGATCACCGGGCTGGCCCGCGTGCCCGCCGGGCCGCTGCGACTCTCGCGGGTGGTGCACAGCTTCACGACGAGCGGCGGGTACACCACGGAAGTCGGCCTGATCGCGGCGGGCGCGGGCGAGCGCGCCCAGGTCAACGCGGGCGTGCAGGTGGTGGTGGACCGCTGGCGGGACATGACGCACCGGGCCCTCGACGACCATCCGGCCATCGACGTGGGCGAGGTCACCGGCTACGCCGACGGCGCCGGCGGCAAGCACCTGGCCTCGCTGCACTACGCCCAGGCACCGGACCCGCAAGTGCTCGCACCCAGCGTCGCCAGCCCCGTCGATCCGACCGTGGACCTGCACGAGAAGCCGATCGCGTCGGTGTTCGCGTTCGACAGGACCGGCCTGGTCGTGCCGGTGTACCCGGGGATGCGCGCGCTGCTCGCCCACAACCGGGGCGCGGTCAACGACGCCGTGCTCGCCGGGTTCCTCTGGCCGGACAACCCCGTGCTGCGCCGCCCCGCCAACGAGCCGGGGGACTACTGGCTGGCACTGCCCACCGCGCTCGGCGACGACGGCCTGCCCACGGGCCCGGGCGCCAACGACCTCACCGACGCCGGCGGCCGCCGGGTGATCCAGGCGGCCGGCCTGCACCTCCTGGTCGGCGCGGGCGCGCTGCCCGAGGTGGGCACGCGGCCCGACCCGCCCGACGACGACACGATCACGATCGAGCATCACAGCGGCACGACGATCACCGTGGACGCCGGCGGCGCCGTCACCATCAGCACGAGCGACAAGCCGATCACGCTGACCAACGGCGAGGTCAGCCTGAAACTCGACGGCTCGAAAGTGGCGGTGTCGTGATGCCCGCCGTCCTCACTGCCGCGTCGAGCCTGGTGTGCCCGCACGGCGCGCCCCTGGTGATCACGCCGAGCCAGCAGCTGCTCGCCGTGGACGGCCAACCCGTGCTCGTCCAGGCCGACCTGCTCACGGCGACCATGCCGGCCTGTCAGAACAAGCCGCCGTGCGGCGCGGTCGCCTCCGTCGACACCGGCCTGTCCACGACGTTGTGGGTCGACGGCCAGCAGGTGGTGCTGGAGACCGCGCAGGGGCCGACGCTGACGGCCTCGCCGTGGCGGGTCGTGTCGGCAGGCCAGACGAAACTGGAGACAGCATGACAAAGCCGATATCCGCCGACCTGTTCGGGAACGGCCTGCTCGTGGACGACGGGGACCTGGTGTTCGACGGCGGGGACCTGGCCGCGGTGGCGGGGATCGCCAACCTCACCCAGGCGCTGACCCTGCGGGTCCTGACGCCGTCGGGCTCCGACCGGTTCAACACCGGCTACGGGCTGGACGTCACGCAGGCGTTCACCGTGCCCAACGGTGCCCGCATGGTCAAGGAAGTACTGAAGCTGAACCTGGTCGGCACGCTGGGCACGGACCCGCGGGTCAGCGAGGTCAGGCAGGTGACCTTCGACGACGATCCCGACCGGCTCGCCGCCGGTCCTAACGCGGTGGCGCGGGCGCGGCTTGCCCGGGCGCGCCGGGTGTGGGCCGTCGAGGCCGACCTGGAGACGGTGGCCGACGTCCCTGTGACGCTGCGCGTGAACGTGGAGGTGTGACGATCGTGACCGATTTCGGGGTGACTCCCGGCGGGTTCGTGCTCAAGCCCGTCGATGCGATTCTCGCCGAGTCCTTCGACCGGGCCAGGCAGGTCTTTCCCGGCGCGGACCTGACCAGTACCAGCGCGTTGCGCAAGATCCTGGAGACGGCCGCCGCCGAGGACGGCGAGGTGTGGAAGCGCCTGGAGGACCTGTACTACCAGAACTTCGTCTCCACTGCCGTCGGGGACGCCCTTGACCTGCTCGGCGAGGACATCGGCCTGGAACGCGCGCGGTTGTTCAGCAGCGGCACGGTCAGCGTCTCCGTCGTGAATCCGGCGGAGGGGCGGACTTATGTGCTGCCCGAGGGCGCCATCCTGGTGACCGCGGACCGGCCCGCCCGGGCGTTCGGCACGGTGGCGCCCGTCATGCTCGACAGCCGGGTGCCGACCGCCGACGTCGGCGTGGTGGCGTTCGAGCCGGGGCCCGCCGGCGACGTCGGCATCGGCGCGATCGGCGGCATCGACCCGACGTACGCCTCGGTCTACCTGGCCGACCTGGGAACCGCGCGCTTAGAGGTGGCCAACCGCGCGCCGCTCAAGGGCGGCACCGGCATGGAGGCGGACGAGTCCTACCGCGGCCGCCTGCTCGGCTTCGCCCGCAACCTGTGGACGGTCGAGTCGGTCGCCCAGGCGGCCCTCGGGGTCAGCGGTGTCATCGACGTGGTGCTGTCCGACCCGCTCGGCGGCGTGGACGTGTCGCAGAGCTACTTCGACCTGTTCAACTTCGACCAGCGGGCGTTCAGCAGCGAGCGCCGGGCCGGCGAGCCGTACTTCTTCAGCGTCGTGGTGGCACACGACTTCCGCTGGCCGTGGCAGACGACGGGCCCGGTGCCCGGCATCTTCGAACGGGTCGGCGCGGCCGTCGACGCGGTACGGCCGATCGGCATCCACGCGAACATCGTCGAGGCCGACCACATCGAGGTCGGTGTGCGGGCCACGCTGGTGATCGCGCCCGGCTCCGACGGCGTGGCGCTGCTCTCCTCGGTACGCCAACGGCTCGCCGCCGACATCGCCGGTCTGCGTCTGGGCGGCGACGTCCTGTACTCGCAGGTGGTCCGCGCGTTCGTGGAGCAGCCGGGCGTGCTCGACGTGCAGGGACTGCATCTGCGCCGCTCCCCCGCGGCGTTCGGCCGGATCACGTTCGGCGACGTGCCGTTCCAGGAGGTGCTCGCGGAGGCCGCGGTGGGCGAGAACCTGGCCATGGGCCCGACGGAACTGGCCAGGTTCGCGGCGGGCGGCGACGCCTTCGACGTGACGGTGGTGACCGGATGACCGCCGAGGTGGCCGCGTCCGCGACCGTCGCGACCCGGATGGGCCGCAGGCTGACCGTCCCGTTCGAGCGCGGCGCGGGGACGACGGAGCTGGCCCTCTCCCTGTACGGCAGCAGCCAGGTGACGGTCGCCGCCTACGACTTCGCCGACCACGTCGCCCGCTTCGGCGCGCTGCCCGAGCCGCGGTACGTGCTCACCGCCGCCCAGGACATCCCCGTCGGCACGAAGGTGACGGTGAGCTACGAGGAGCCGGACACGGGCGGGGAGGAGCAGCTGCTGTACGTCGACGTACCGGCGGGCACGGTGGCCGGTACGTCGTTCCTGCTCGAACAGCCGGTCACGGCGACCGCCCGGGTCTTCATGCTGACGATGGCGCCCACGCCGCCAGGCAACGACCCGCAGAACTGGTGGACGCTCACGGTGCTGCTCGGCAACCTGGCCAAGCTGCTGTGGGTCACCGGCGCCGAGCGCGAGCAGCTGCGCAGGCACGCGACGTTCACCCTCGCCCAGCGGCCCCTGCCGTCCGCTGTGGGGCTCAGCCTCGACCTCATCGGCGCCGACCTCGGCGTGCCGCGCTTCCCGCCGTTGCCGCACGGGTTCGACGCCGGCACCGTGGCGCTGTACCACCTCGACGACGCGGCCGGGTCCGCATCGGCGGCGGAGGTGACCGCCGCCTACCCGGGCCGGACCGGGCACCCGGGCACGCTCGAAGGACCGGTGCAGCTCGGCGTCCCGGGCCGGTACGGCCAGGCGATGGCCTTCCGGGCCGCCGAGGCCGCCGTCTCCGTCACGACCAGCACCGCGTTCGACATCGGCGAGCACGACGGTGCCACGATCGAGTGTTTCGTCCGCCCCGACCAGGAGCCCCCGCACGCCCCGGACGGGCCGGTGCTGAGCCGGCACCCCGACCCCGTGGGCGGCGAAGGGCCCGGCTGGATGCTCGCGGTCGGCTCGTTCGGGCGGGGCATCGCGCGCAGCCTGTCGTTCACGATCAGCGACGGGGACACCACGGTCCGCCTGTTCGCGGACACCACACTGCCGACCGACGCGTTCACCCATGTCGCCGCGGTGGTCGACAGGATCACCGGCCGGGTCTCGCTCTACCTCGACGGGCAGCTGCGCGACTGGCGGTTCCTCTACCCGCTCGGCGTGGTCGCCAGCACGGCCCCGCTGCGCATCGGCGCGGCCGGCGGCTCCTTCCGCGGGATCGTCGACGAGGTGCGGATCAGCTCCGTGGCGAGGGCCGACTTCGCGCCGGCCCTCGGCGAGGACGACGACCACTACCGCAAGCGGCTCGAACTGTTCCGCCGCTGGACGCTGCCGACCCCGGCCAGCCTCACCACGCTCCTCAACCGGCTGGCAGGCCCGATCGGCGACGACGAGGACTCGGACGCGCTGGTGGTCGACGACAGGAACGGCCCGCTGGTCCGCGGCACCCGTCTCGTGCACGTCCGGCCGCGGGCCCTGCTCCCCGGGGAGAGCATCGACGCGGCGGGACGGCGGCGTTCGCCCGAGGCGGGCGTGGTCGGCACCGCGGGCCAGGAGAGCGCGTTCGACCCGGCCTACCTGCTGCGCTACGACCGCGCCGACGTGGACTTCACCCCGGCACCGGCCGGGAGCGGGCCGGCCGACCCACGCCTGGTGCAGGTCGGGGTGGCCGAGCGGCTCGACGCCCTGGTCACGCTGGCCGGCGCCGAGACCGTGCCGCCGGGCCGGCTGCTGGTCGCCGCCGGCTACGACCCCGGGGCGGACGACCTGCGAGCGACCGGCCGGGCGGTCCTGCTCGGGCACAGCTCGGTGGCGCCGGGCCGCCTCGCGGCGCTCGCCCACCGGGCGGGTTTCGACTACGTCAGCCACCGCGGGGCGGGCGGCCCCGGGCAGGTCTACGCGGCCGCGGCGCTGGAGGACTACTTCAGGGTCGACCTGGCCCTGGCCGACCCCGACCCGACCGTCACCGCCCAGGCCGCCGCCGGCCCGAACGACCTGACCCCGCCCGCCCCCGACCCCACCGACCTGACCCCGGGCACCGCCGTGACGCTGTCGCTGCGGCCCGCGCCCCCGGCGGACGCCTTCCTGCGCTGGCTCGTCGTGCCCGGTGGTGCCGGACGCGGCACGCTGACGCCTGAGAGCGGCCCCGGATCACGGCACCGGACCGCCTCGCTGCTGCCCTCCGCGCCCGGACAGCTGATCGTCAAGGCCGACGTGACGCGAAGCCGGCACTCCGTCCCGGTGTCGGCGACCCGCGCGCTGCGGGTGGGTCTGCCCGGCCTCGACGACGGCGCCACGGTCACCGCCGACGGCACGCCCGGTCTGCCCGCGTCCGGCGTCGACCGCCCGGGGACGTACTTCGACGCGGCGTTCCTGGTGTTCCACGACGACCCCCGGGTCGACTACGGCGGCCACGACGCCCACCTCATGCAGCCGGCCGTCGCCGAACTGCTCGACGCCCTGCCCGCCGAGCTGGCCCGCCGGTCCGTCACCGGACGGCTCGCCGTCACCGCCGGGTACGCCGCCACCAGCGACCCTCCCGACCTGGCCGTCAAGGAGGGGCGCAGGCTCGTCCTGCGGCACGGTTCCCTGGACGCCGGGGCACTGGCCAAGGTGGCGTTCGCGGTCGGCTTCGCCCATCTCACGCGGCACGGCGACGACCTGGAGGTGCGCCAGACGCCCGGGCAGCTCGTCGAGGTCCGCGGGCCCTCCGGCGTCGAGGGGGGCGCGGTCATCGAGCTGGACGAGGGCACCACCATGGACCTCACCGCGACCCCGACCGCCGAAACCCTCGCCACCGCCGGGCTCACCGGCCAAGCACCCGCCGAGGGACCGCGGTTGAGCTGGGCCTCGGGGACGTACGACACCGCCGCGATCACCGTCGGGTCCAGCACCCGGCAGACCGTCACGCTGCGGGCCGACGCCGCCGGAATGGCCTGGGTGCAGGCGAGCTATCTGATCGGCGGCGAGCCCGTCCCGTACACGTTCCAGGTGCGCCTGCGGCCTGAACTCGACACCCCGGCAACGGTGATCACCAAGGAGCAGCACGACCTGATCATGAACGTCCTCAATGTGCTGCATCCGGTCGGCGTCGAGGTCAACACGGCGGCGGTCCGCGCGCACGTGATCGAGGTCCAGGGCGACTTCGCCCAGGCCAATCCCGACTACACCTACCCGAAGTTCCGCGCACGCAGCACCCTGCCGCGCCAAGTCAGGAGGCCCGCCGATGGCTGACATCAGCTTCAGTCCCACGTTCAGCCACAGGGAGTTCGTGGACGGTCCCGACGGCGACCGGGTCAGGGCGGACGAACCGAACGGCTTCAACGCCCGGTTCGGCGCCATCGAGGGCGACCTGCGCCAGATGTCCACCGTCGTCGACCAGATCAGGGCGGCCATCGCCGCACGCGGCACGGGGCCGGTCGAGCACGTGCTCGTCCTGCCGCCGAGACTGCTGAACTTCCCCGCGCGCTCCAACTGGACCACCACCGCCAGCGGTGCGGCCCAGGCCAACGACCATGGCGTCGACGGAATGATGGAGGTGGCGCTCCCCGACAACGTCCGGCTGGTCTCGTTCCGCGCCATGGGCCAGAACCCCAGCGGGGCGGCGGCGCCGCCGGTCATCTCCCTGTCCCGTCTCTCCATCCCCGGCGGCACCCCGGAGACGGTGGCCCAGATCTCCGGTGACACGAACCCGTACGACAAGACCACGGTGATCGACGCATCCGTGGCCACGACCGCGACCGCGACGTACCGGTACCTCATCCGGGCCTCCGTCGTGTTCGCCCCCCAACCGGTGACGATCGCCGGTTTCCAGATCGTCTACACCAGCAGCTGAGGAGTCATCGTGGCCGACATCAGCTACATCCCCACGTTCCGCGACGTCCCCTGGACGGACCGCAGGGACCGGGTGGCGGCGGGCGGGCCGAACGGGTTCAACGGCAAGTTCAACGCGATAGCGAGCGACCTGCGCCAGTTCTCCACGGTGGTGACCCGTATCGGCGGCGCGATCGACGCGTCGAACGCCCCTCCGCCGCCGCAGCAGCAGCGGCTCAGCTTCACGCCGGTCCTGCACACGACCTCGTCCTCGACGGGCGAGTGGACCTATGACGCGAACGGCCTCGTCAGCACGGGCGGCGGTGAGACGCTCGGGGTGGCCAACCTGAACCTGCCCGACGGGCTTCGGCTGACATCGGTGCGGGTGGTAGGCACCATCGGAAGGAACTCCTTCGGGGCCGGTGGCGGCGGCGTCTCGTTGCTGCGCACGCCACTTCGGCTGGTCGTGCCGCCACCGGCCCCCGAGTCGCTGACCGGCGACGGCGACATCCCGGGCAAGGGGGCTTTCGACCTGCAGATACCGGTCACCGCGTCGCGCGCCCTGATCGACACCAGCGTCTTCCGCTACGTCTTCACCGCGAACTTCACCACCATCACCTTCGGCGGTCTGTCGATCGAGGCCGTCCATCTCACCTTCGCACCGCCGTCCTGAGCGGGAAGGGACACCGATGACCGACCTCAGCTACACACCCACGTTCGCGCCCAGCAACTGGATCGACAACGTCGACCTCATCCAGGCGGACGGCCCGAACGGCTTCAACGTGCGGTTCGACGCGATCCAGGCCGACCTGCTCCGGGCAGCCTCCGTGGTCTCCGAGATCAGCACCGCGATCGCCCGGCCCGTCGGCGTCCCGACCGGCCAGCAGCTGCTCACGCCCGGCCTCGACCTCGTCTCCCCGCCGTCGCTCGGCACCGGCGGCTGGACCTACGACGAGACCGGGGCGGCGCACCCCGACGCCGGCAGCGGCGGCGGCAGTGCGCTGATGGGCCTCGGCCTGCCGGCGGACATCCGGCTGGTCTCGTTCCGGGCCATCGGCCTGTTCGCCGGCGGCCCGACCGACCTCAACATCCTCCTGCTCAGGATTCCCCTGTCCGACGCGAACGCGGTCCCCGACAGGCTCGCCGAGATCAGGAACGACACGTCCGCCTTCACCAATCCCTACGACATCACGGTGCCCGTCAACGCCGAGTTCGCCGCCGTCGACCCCAACGTGTTCCACTACTACATCGCGCTGTCGTCGGGCTTCGTCCAGGACTCCAGCGCCACGAGCCTGGCGACCGTCCAACTCGCCTACACCGCGGGCTGAGTCCGACGCCATGCGGATCGACTGCCACGTCCCGATCACCCTGCGGATCGTCGGGGTGCCGACCGACGAACAACTGGAGGCGGCCGGCCGCGCCCTGACCCGCGCGGTCGCGGCACGCCTCGCCGAGGCCGAGCGCATGCTGGCCGAGCGCCACCCGGAACGGGCCACCGGGGCGGCCGGTGCCGCCGCGACGCCCGGTCCGGTCGGGTATCCGGCGGTCGCGCACCTCGACGCCGCCGGGCTGGCACACGAGGAGCAGCGCTCGGCGGCGCGGGCGCACGGCGTGCCGGTGGGCGAGAGCGAGAAGCCACCGGACGACCCGTTCGCCGGGGCGCTGCGCGAGGCGGAGCGGGAGTCCGCGCTCGCACACCCGCCGGCCCCACCCCGGCCGGAGCCGGTCGTACCGGGCGACCGCTCGCAGCAGGACGACGCCCTCGTGCCCTTCTTCGACCCGGCGGCCGACCTGTGGCCGCTGTCCGGTGTCGAGGAACGGATCGCCGTGCTCGCAGGTGAGACCGAGGAACGTGAGCGGGCCTCCGGCCGGAAGGTCACCCACACCAGGGACAACATGATCGAGTACTGGAAGGGGCGCTTCGTCTCGTCGGTGGACTACATCCTCTACCGCCGGGGCGGCGGGCAACGGGGAAAGCTCGCCGCGCGACTCGCGGCCGCGGAGGAGAAACTCGCGGGCGAGTACCGCCGGCTGCGGGCGCAGGCCGCCGCGGCGGCCGACAAGAGGGCCGCCGAGTCGCTACGGCTCCGCTCCGAGCAGGACCCGGACGTGGTCGACGAGATCCTCGCACTGCACCGCGCCGAGGAGGAGAGGTACGCGGCCAGGCTGGCGGGTGTGATCGCCCGGGTGGAGGCCCTGCGCCGCGACTACGGGGGCAGATGGCGGCAGGTGGCCGAGCGGGCGGCGCGTGAGTTCGTGGTGATCGCCGCCAACGAGGCGGCGTTCCTCGGGCACGACCCGCAGCCCCAGGTCCGGGTCTACGGCCTCCCCGAGTACCTCGAAGGCACGGTACCGGCGGCCGACCGGCCCGATGTCCTGGCGCAGGGCAAGGACGTGCCCGGCTCGTCCCCGACCGTCGTCAGGTTCATCGAGGCCGTCAGGAAGGAAACCGGCCGGCAGGTGAAGGCGGACAACTATCCGCGTCATGCGAGCAGCAACCCGTTGCTCGGGGATCGGGAGACCGTCGGCGAGTACTCGTTCGACATGGACCTGAGCGGTTTCCTCGAGATCACGGAGGACGGGTTCTACGAGCGTGACAAGCTCGTCGGCTTCCTGGTCGCGGTCGACCGCGCCGCGCGCCACGAGCGGATCGCGTGGAACGCGTACTACAACGACGCGGTCGTCGCAGGCCGGGTCAACTCCGCGGTCGGCCGCAGACGGATCCTCTTCTCCGGCGGTGGCGGCCCCAAGAACGACCCGGGCAGCTTCCACCACGGTCCTGGCCTCTACGTGCTGCACATCCACTTCAACGTCATGCCGGTCGACATCGCCGCGCAGTACCTCGTGGGCAACCCGACCGAGGTCGAGATCGACTAGGGCCCGTCACTCCCCGGAGGTTCACGGTCATGCGACGCAGCTATCACCTGCCCACCGACGTCGGGGTGCCGGACGGCCTGCCGGCCCGGGACCGGCAGGTCCTGGGCGCCGTCGTCCTCGCCGCGGTCGGCCGTGCCGTGCGCGCCGCGGCCCCCGGCGAGACGGCACGGCCGGCCGCGGGCCCGAGGCCGCAGCCCCGCGAACGGGTCGCCGGGGCCGGCGGCGACGCCTACGCCGTACCGAGTTACGGGGACGCCGGGAACAAGGTCGGCATACCCGTCGCCGGCCAGCCGCAGCGTGCGGCGGCAGCGGTACCCGGCGACGGGCGCGACCCGGCGGACCCGCACAACCGACTCACCGCTCGGGAGCTGTTCGACATCTGGATGAGGTACTGGACGGTGCGCCACAACGAGGCTCTCCGACACGAGCGGGAGGTCCGCAGGAGTGTCTGGCGCATCGACGTCGTCGCGTTCACCTCGCATGAGCGGAAGTTCCGTCTCGGCGACCGCGGCGCGCACGGCCCCGCATACCGGGCGGCCGCCGACGAGCTGGACTTCTGCCAGTGGATGGCCTCCGCGGCGACGGAACTCCTCGTCTGGCTCGAAGTCCAGGAGAAGAAGGGGACTCCGGTCACCTTCGAGCAGGCGAACCGGGCCGCGGCGAGCATCGCGCGCGGCCTCGCCTTCAACCAGACATGGGTGCAGCCGCTGCTCCTCGCCGTCGTCGGGGGTGCCTCGGTCCGGTCCGCGGAGACCGGGGCCGGCGCCGGTCGGCCGCCCGCCTCGCCGCGTGTGCCCGCGGCCACGGAACAGCCTCCCGCCTCGCCGCGTGTGCCCGCGGCCACGGAACAGCCTCCCGCCTCGCCGCGTCCCCCGGGCGGCGGGTGGATCGCCAGGACGGCCCGGAACGCGGTGGCCCGCGCGATGATCGGCCTGTCGGAAGCCGAGTCCGCGACCAGGATGGCCACCGGTTCCCCCGCCGTGACCGAGCCGGCCCGCCCGCTCTCCGGGCGTCCGCCGGCCACGATGCCGTCGCCGGCTGCCCAGGAACCGTCGGCCCGACCCGCCTCGCAGGCACCGACCGCGCCCGCGCCACAGGCGCCGGCCGTCGCCCCTGCCGCGCCCACCCCCGCCACCGCCCGCCCCGACATGCGGGCCGCCACCGTGATCTCGCCGCAGACCCGCACTCCGGCGGTGTCCCGGCCGGACCTCCTCGCGGAGTACGAGCGCGTAGCCAACAGCAGGATGGCTGCGGTGGTCCTCGACGTGCTCAGGGGCCGGCGCACCACTGCCACCCGCACCAGGCTGGCCCAACTGCGGCAGCAGTTCGACCAGTTGAGGCGACAGGTCGGCAACGGGCCGATGACGCCGGCCCAGCGGTCCGCCGCCACCGCCGTTCTCCGGGAGGCGAGGGACCTGGCCAGGGCCGACTTCGACAACGTACGGAAGGCGATCTGGCGCCGTCTGCGCGCCGACCCGGACCTCCTGCGCATCGAGCGGCGGCTCCAGGCCGCCGGCGACGCCGCCCAGGGGGGCTCCGCGCTGCGGGTCAGCACGCGGACCGCCACGGGCACCCGGTTCGAGGCGCTCGGTGTCGAGCACCGCACCCGGCTCTCCGACGACCCCTGGCGGTACGACGACCCCGCCAACCTCATCGTCACGGACGCCCCCCAGAACGAGCAGTACCTCGAGGCGCTGCGCCGGCACGGCTCGATCTGGCCGACCGGCGACGTCGAGGACTTCGTGATCCGCCACCGGCTCAACGACCAGGGCGTGGACTTCACTCCTGACACCCGGCAGTGACGACCTGTTCTCCGACGCACCCGGGCCCACGTGGTCCGCTGAGCGGAAAGGCGCATGACAGACGCCCTCGGCCTGGTCACGCTGGCTGCCTCAGGCACATGCGGACGGCATGGCACACGGCACTGGCCGCTCGACGTGCGGCCGCGACACGGGGGAACGGCGACGACTGATGGCCCGGAACGAATTGACGGCGGAGCCGCGAAGAGACCGTAAGACGGTACGGGAACAAGACCTTGTCGGACTGCGCCTGTTCGGCACCTTCCGACTGGAGGGAGTGAACGGGAGCGTCGCTGTTCCGGCGAGCGCACAACGGCTGCTGGCCTATCTCGGACTGCACAAGCGTGCGCCCCGTTCGGTCGTCGCCGGGACGCTGTGGCCCGACGTCACCGAGGAGCACGCGCACGGCAGTCTGCGTACGGTGCTCTGGCGGCTGCGCCGGATGCGGCAGCCGGTGGTCCGCAGCGACGGCGACAGCCTGTGCCTGGCGGACTGGGTGTCCGTAGACGTCGACGACTTCACCCGCGCGGCGCTGCGGTTGACCGGTTCCCTGCCGGCTCCGGGTGAGGCGCCGCCCCCGCTCGTCCTCCTCGAGAGCGGCGAACTGCTGCCCGGATGGGACGAGGAGTGGATCCACCCGGAGCGGGAGCGGCTGCGCCAACTCCGCCTGCACGCACTCGAATCGCTCAGCGTCCGGCTCACCGTGCGCGGCTGCTACGCGCTCGCGCTGGAGGCGGCCCTCAGATGCGTCGCGATCGAGCCCCTGCGTGAGAGCGCCCACTGCGCGGTGGTGGCCGTCCACCTGGCCGAGAACAACATCGTGGAGGCGATCCGGCACTACGAGGCGTTCCGGCGGCTGCTCGGCGCGGAACTCGGACTCGAACCCTCGGCGCGCCTGGCCGGCATGTTCCCGTACCAGGTCAAGGGGCGGCGCCCGGAGGGGGGCTTGATACGGCGGTGACGTCCCGGTCACGGGGCGCCTGCCGTTCCTGTTCGGCCACCGTCTCCCTGACCTGCTACAAGAAGCTCTCCACAGCGCGGTCGGGCTCGGGCCCGACGGATCAGGCCCGGGTCACCGGTGCCTGCAGTTCCGTGACCCAGTCGTCGCGGTTCTCGGGGCACTCCAGACTGACCTCGCGGGGGTAACCGTTCGACCGGTAGCCGTTGGCGTCGGTCCAGTGGGCCAGGGTCTGGGCGGTGGGAAGCACGGTGTCCATCGAACCGCGGTGCACGATGGTCGCGGCCTGGTCCAGGGGCGGCAGGTCGAGGACGCGGAAGGCGCCGTCCTGGAGAGGGGCGGAGACCTGCACGGCGGCGTGGACGCTGATCCTGCCGCCGCCCTCCGGGGCGTCCTCGTAGTAGGCGACACCGGGGCCCGTGGGGGTGACCCCCGCCGATCCCAGGCGCCGGAACAGTTCGTCGTAGAGCGGCCCGATGACCGGGCCGATGTCCTCGGGCCCGTAACTCGCGGCGGTCGCGGTCAGCTCCGCCACGCGGACAGTGGGGACGCTCTTGATGACAACGTCGTTCGTGGGCATGTGGCCCTCGCTCTCGATCGCTCGGAGCCTCGCTTCGACCTGGACCAGCCGTGCTCCTGCGGCAGCCATGGCGGTCTCCAGTTCTGCCCGCCGCAGCCGCAGCATGCCGCGCAGTTCCTCGGCGCCGACCTTCTCGTCCACGATGTCCAGGACCTGCTGAAGGGTGAATCCGAGGTCCTTGAGCGCGATGATCCGGTTGAGGCGGGCGAGCTGAGCCGCGGCGTAGTAGCGGTAGCCGCTGGCAGGGTCGACATGGGCCGGGCGCAGCAGGCCGGTCGCGTCGTAGTGACGCAGCATCCGGACCGAGACGCGGCCGTGCCGGGCGAAGTCTCCGATGGTGAACATGATGTCTCCGAGCTGACCGCCTGACACGGTGTGAGGGTCAAGAAGCTACTCGGCGGCGGAGGAACACCGAGAACGCGGGGCACCATCGGCGCAGCCGCCGGGAGTCTCCGTCAAATGTGAAGGACTCCTCGGGCAGGCCGGCGCGATCGGCTCCTATGATGCGTCGGCGTAGGCGAGATGGGTGCCGCAGACGGTGCAGCGGAACAGCATGGCGGTCGCCCCCTCGCCCAGGTGTGTCAGGAAGTGCTCCAGTCGGCTTTCCTCGTGCCAGCCGCCGATGCGCAGGTCGGCCCGCAGTTGTTCGAGGGCCTCGGGATGCGCTGCCAGCTCGGTGTACCCGACTTCGCCCACGAAGGCGGCCGCGTCCTGGCAGTGGACGAGCCAGTGCGGATCCTGCCAGGCGTGAAAGCCAGGGGTGCGGCGGGTGACCTCGTGCAGGACTTCCTCGCTGACACCGGCAAGCCCATAGGAGTCGGTGAATTCGCCCGCGAAGTGTTCGGCCGCGCTCCCGTCCGCGATACACCATGGGCAGAAAGGCCCGTCGACCTCGTGAGCGGTGTAGAAGGTGGCCGTGTAGATCCAGCCCGTGCTGCGCTTGCAGCAGGCGCACGTATCAGTGGCCGCTCGGATGGACCCACTTGCCAGGGGTGCCGGGTGATAGCGGAAGAAGGGCAGGTCGGCGCTCATCGCCGGTTCCCGATCTGCGCGTTGGTGGCCACACCTGCTGATTCCATGGTGAGCAGTCTCTCCACGAGAAGACCGGTGATCAAGCGGCGACGGCGGACTCCTCCCGGGCACAGCCGATGGAAACCCGTCTCAGATTCCGTTTCACTCAGCTGTGTTCGTCGTCGCTCGAGTTGGACCGTTGAGTCTCCCGTAGGGGGAGACGTAAGGGTGGGGGCATGGACGGTGACACGCTCTACTCGATCGGCGAGCTCGCTCGACGGACCGGTCTCACGGTCAAGACCATTCGGTTCTACTCCGATCGCGGAATCGTGACGCCGACGGACCGCAGCCCGGCCGGCTACCGCCTGTACACCATCGATGCCGTCGCGCGCCTGGACCTCGTGCGGACCCTGCGTGAGCTGGGACTGGACCTTCCCACGATCCGCAAGGTCGTGGACCGCGAGCTGTCGCTCGCCGAGGCCGCCGCGGTGCACGCCGAAGCGCTGGCCGTGCAGATCCGCGTCCTGCGCCTGCGGTGCGCGGTGCTGGCAGCGGTGGCCGAGCGCGGGTCGACACCTGAGGAGACGGAATTCATGCACCGGCTGGCCCAGCTCTCCGCCGACGAACGCCGGCGTCTGATCGGCGACTTCCTCGACGCCGTCTTCGGTGGTCTCGACGCCGCCCCCGCATTCGCGGGAGTCATGCGCTCGATGACCCCCGAGTTGCCCGACAACCCGGAAGCGGAGCAGGTCCGGGCGTGGGTGGAGCTGGCCGAAATGTCCCTGGACCCGGCTTTCCGTGCCGCTGTGCGGCGGATGCTCGAGGACCAGGCGGCCGAGCAGTCCCACAGCGACACGGCAGGCCCGCGCCGCGACATCGCCGCGGCTGTCCGAGACCAGGCCGGCCCGGCCCTGACCGCCGGAATCGACCCGGCCTCGCCCCAGGCCGATCCGGTCGTCGCGGCGTTCACGGCGTACTACGCGCACCTCCTCGACCACGCCGACCCCGACGACGTCGAGCTTCGCCGCCGGCTGGTGACTCGGCTGGAGAGCGTGAACGACCCCCGCAGGGAGCGGTACGTCCAACTCCTCGCAGTGGTCAACGGCTGGCCGGCCCCGGAGAGTCTGGCTCCGGTGCTCGACTGGTCCGTCCAGGCTCTGCGCATCCGGACACGGCACTGACGCGGCGGTCGCAAAGCGGAGCGCGGGTCGCTGTACGCACCTCGGAGCCGACCTGCTGACCGGCTGCGCAAACGCGCTTCCGGGATTGTCGGCACCGGCGCGGTCGTGGAGCCCCCTCCGCTCGCCGGGTCACACCTCGACGAGGCCGAGTTGGCGCAGCATGCCGAGTTCGTCGCTGCTGCCCCAGCGTTCGACGAGTTTGCCGTCGCTGTCGAAGCGGCTGATCTGCATGCCTCGGTAGCTCACCTTCCTGCCGGTCGCCGGTCGCCCCATCAGCGGTCCCAGGTGCGTCCCGGAGATGACATAGGCGAAGGCCAACTCGTCGTCGGTGGCGACCAGGTGCTCCACCTGGAGGTTCAGGTCGGGAAAGGCTGTTCGCAGTTCGCCGAACATGGTCTTGTACCCGCGGGGCCCCGGCGTCTGTCCCGGGGCGGGATCATGGTCGGTCGAGTTGGTCGCGACGATCTCGTCGAGGGCGTCCAGGTCGCCGGCGACGACGGCCTCTCCGAAAGCGGTCTGTGCGGCGATGTTCGTCTGCTGAGCCATGGGCCCTCCCGGAGCATCCGGGCCACCGGCCTGTCCGTCTGGCCTGTCCGTCGGCCGCGAAGCCCATTCACACGGTATTTCGACGGTACACCGGTCACCCATCCCCAGCATGTCTGCGCGACGGACCTTCGACGCAGGTCTTCCCGGCACGGTGCCGGCCGTCGTCGACCGGATACCCGGGGGCACGGCCGAGCCCCCGGACCGTCACCGCCGCCCGGTTCGCCCCCGGGATCAGCCTCGACGCGGCGGCCGGCGAAGCGCTTCAGCCCCGGGCCCTGCCCGCGAAGACGCGGTGAGGAAGGCCGGAGTCAGGAAGGAGTGAGCGGCCCCGGCAGCGTCGTCCCCGGTTGCCGTATTCCGGCGGTGTCAGTCGGCCGGGTGCCCCGCCGGCATCCCCATCTCCGCCCGGTAGCCCGCGTACGCGGCGCGCAGTTCGTCGCCCGGCCAGTCGGCGGGCAGGAGTTCCGGGGGCAGGACCGGGTCGGCCAGCAGGTGGCGTACCGCCGCCGCGAAGACCGTGAAGCGGTCGGCGGGGAGGCGGGATTCGGACGCCCGGGTCAGGAGGGCACGGGCGGTGGTGGACCAGGTGGTCAACGGCCAGAGGCCGGCGGCCAGTTCGGGCGCGGGGCGGTCGGGGCGGGCCGTGTAGGACTGGGCGGTGTCCGCCAGGTCTGCGGGCAGGGGCCTCGCGAGGTTCGCCGGGCGCAGCCAGACACCCTCGCGGAGTTCGGCCAGCCGGAGGGAGGCCAGGCGGCTGCGCAGGTCGGCTCGTGCGGCGGGGCCGCGGCCCGTGGCCGTGATGACCAGCATCTCCCAGTCGCCCCGCCACGCGCGCGTGCGGGGCCGTACCGCCTCGTCCTGGCGGCGCTGGCGGGCCAGCAGCCGGTCGCTGAGCCCGTAGACGGCGTCGTCGGTGCGGCGCAGGTCGCCGGCCGCCGTCATCCGGCTGAGCGCGGCCCGGAGCGTGGAGCCGCCGACCCCGAAGGGCTCGACGAACCGGATCAGGTCCTTCACCGGCAGCTCGGGCGGATGCGTGCCCAGCAGCAGGCTCAGCACGACCGACCGGGCGGACAGCGGCCGCAGGTCCACGTCGGCGGGCCCGGCGGACACGTCGTTCATGCGCATGGTCACGTACTGTACGGGTGGCGCGATGTTGCGGTATTGCTGCGGCCGTGGAGATATTGCAACATGGAGTCCATGGACTCGACCGCCGCGCTTCCGCAGCCGCAGTACGCCACTCACGACGTCACCAACCAGCCGCCGCCGCTCGCTCCGTACGACGCCTCCGACGACCCGGCCCTGATCGAGGGGCTGCGCCGGGAGGGGGCGGGGTGGGCCGAGGAGGGGATCCGGCGGCTCGGGGTGCGGGCCGGGAGCGCGGAGGCGCAGGAGTGGGGTGAGCTGGCCAACCGGCACGAGCCGGAGCTGCGCACCCACGACCGGTACGGCAACCGGGTCGACGAGGTCGACTTCCACCCCAGCTGGCACCACCTGATGCGGGAGGCGGTCGCCGAGGGGCTGGCCGGGGCCGCCTGGGCGGACGACCGTGCGGGGACCCATGTCGCGCGGACGGCCGGCGGACTGGTGTGGGGGCACACCGAATCCGGCCACGGGTGTCCCACGTCGATGACGTACGCCGCCGTGCCCGCGCTGCGCGCCCAGCCCGAGCTGGCCAAGGTGTACGAACCGCTGCTGACCAGCCGGGAGTACGAGCCGGGGCTGCGCGTACCGACCGAGAAGCCGGGGCTGCTCGCCGGGATGGGCATGACCGAGAAGCAGGGCGGTTCGGACGTACGGACGAACACGACGGCCGCCACGCCCACCGCCGAGCCGGGCGTCTACACCCTGCGCGGGCACAAGTGGTTCACCTCGGCTCCGATGTGCGACGTCTTCCTGGTGCTGGCCCAGGCGCCGGGCGGCCTGTCGTGCTTCCTGGCACCGCGCGTGCTGCCGGACGGCAGCCGCAACGCGTTCCGCATCCAGCGGCTGAAGGACAAGCTCGGCAACCGCTCCAACGCGTCCTCCGAGCCGGAGTTCGACGGAACCGTGGCCTGGCTGGTCGGGCCCGAGGGCCGGGGGGTGAAGACCATCATCGAGATGGTCAACTGCACCCGGCTGGACTGCGTGATGAACTCGGCGACCCTGATGCGCAAGACGCTCGTCGAGGCGGGTCACCATGTGCGGCATCGCAGCGCGTTCGGTGCCCGGCTCGTCGACCAGCCGCTGATGCGCAACGTGCTGGCCGACCTGGCCGTCGAGTCGGAGGCCGCGACCACGCTCACCCTGCGGCTGGCGGGGGCGGCGGACCGCGCGGTGCGCGGGGACGAGCAGGAGCGGGCCTTCAGGCGGATCGCGACCGCCGTCGGCAAGTACTGGGTGACCAAGCGCGGCCCGGCCTTCACCGCGGAGGCCCTGGAGTGCCTGGGCGGCAACGGTTACGTCGAGGACTCCGGCATGCCCCGGCACTACCGCGAGGCCCCGCTGCTGTCGATCTGGGAGGGCTCGGGGAACGTCAACGCGCTCGACGTGCTGCGGGCACTGTCCCGTGAACCCGGCGCCGCCGACTCCCTGTTCGGCGAACTCGCGCACGCGCGCGGGGCGGACACCCGGCTGGACGCCGCCGTGACCCGGTTGAAGAACGAACTGGCCGAGACCGACCAGGTGGGGGCGCGCCGTCTGGTCGAGCGGATGGCGCTGGCGCTGCAGGCCTCGCTGCTGGTGCGGTACGCCCCGGCCGCCGTGGCGGACGCCTTCTGCGCGTCCCGGCTCGGCGGCGACTGGGGGCACGCGTTCGGCACCCTGCCCGCCGGCGCCGGGTTCGACACGATCCTGGAGCGGGCCCTGCCTGGCCGGAACTGATCCCTCGCGGCGGGCCTGCGGCCGGTGACCGCCGACGGATCGCACACAGTCGTCGTCCGATTCCGCATCGTTGTCAGTGCTGTGGTGCAGACTCCGGAACAGGTGGTACTCGCCTGGGGAGGACAACGTGTTCACGGGGATCGACGAGGTCGACTGGGCCTCGCTGCGGCACGCGTACGGCAGCGCGAAGGACGTACCCGGTCTGCTGCGCGGACTGGCCTCGGCGGACGCGGCCGAACGGGAGGTCGCGCTCGACGGGATGTACGGCTCGGTGCACCACCAGGGGAACGTGTACGACTCGACGCTCGCCTGCGTCCCGTTCCTCTTCGCGCTCGCCTCCCGTACAGAGGTGCAGGACCGGGGCGCCATAGTGGAGCTGCTGGTCAGCATCGGCGCGGAGAGCGCCGGTCCGCGGGCCCGGGCCGCCGTCCGCGCCGGCGCCGGGGCGTTCGTGCCACTGGCCGACGACCCGTGCCCCGCGGTACGCCGGGCGGCGGCCGGCGCACTGGTCCGGTTCCTCGACGAACCGGACCGGGTGCTGGCGCTGTTGCGGCGGCGGATGGCGGTCGAGCGCGACGAGCAGGTGCTGCTCGCCCTCACCGAGGCCCTCGGGCTGTTCGTGCGTTGCCGTCCCGCCCAGGCGGCCGCCGCGGTGGACCTGCTGGCCACGCAGAGCGGGCCGCCGTACGCCCCGGGGGCGCGGCTGGCCGCCCTCGGTCAGCTGGGCCTCGGCGCGCCTGAGCGGCTGCCCGCCGACCTGGTGCCGACGGCGGTCCGGCTGCTCAGGGAGCGGTCCGAGCGGCGGACGGCCGGTCCGGACCGGGTGGACGCGGACACCCTGGTCGGCCGGATACGGCGGCTGCGCCCGTCCGACGAGGAGGGTTCCTGTCTGCTGCGCACCCTGCACCGGGCGCTGGACGACCGGGTGGCGGACCGGATCGCCCTGCTGGTCGGCCAGTTGAGCAGCCCGGACACGATGGACCGGTGCAACGCGGTGTGGATGTCGGCCGGGCTGTTCCGTGGGTGGCGTGCGGACTTCTCGGCGCCCGTCTCCCTGATCGGCAGGCAACTGGGCCGCGAGCAGGACCAGTTGCGGGACGCGGCGGTCTCGGTGCTCGCGGAGCTGTTCGGGCTGGCCGCGCCCGCCGCGGACGAGCTGCACGCGCTGGTGACCGTGCGGCCCGACCTGTGGGTGCACACCTGGGAGCGCGGCAGACCCTCGTTGGGCGGTCCGCTGAAGGCACTGGCCAGAAGCGGCGATCCGCGCGCGGTGCCGGCCCTGTCCCAGTTGCTGGCGAGACCGGTGGTGCCCGGTGGGCTGGGCTTCGAGATCGTGCATCTGGGCCCGGCGGCCGCCCCGCTCGCGCCCGCGCTGCGGCACCGGCTCGGCCAGGTGGACCCGGACTCGCCCGAGGCCGCCGAGTCGGCCGCGCCGCTGCTGGCGGCGCTCACCGCCCTCAGGGACCCGGCGGCGGTGCCGGAGGTGCTGCGGCTGCTGCGCGGGGCGCCGGAGGGGCTGGGGGCCCGGGAAGCCCTCGTGGGGCAGGCGGTGCGGGCTCTCGACGCCCTGGGTGCGTCGGCCCGGGCGGCGGCGCCGGTCCTGCGCGGGCTCCTGGACACCCGGCACGCGGCCCTGGCGGCGGGGGCCCTGTGGTCGGCGGAGGGGGACGCGGACGCCGTACTCCCCGTGCTGCTGCGGGAGCTGACGCACGGCCGTGGCCGCAGTGCGCGGACGGCGGCCGAGCAGCTGGGGCGGCTGGGGGCGGGCGCCCGTGACGCGCTGCCCGCGCTGCGCCGGCTGGCCGGGTCCGACAGGGTGTGGGAACGCACGGCGGCGGCACAGGCGTTGTGGCGGATCGACGGGGATCCGGAACCCGTGCTGCCGGTGTTCCGGACCGCCTGGTCGGAGAACCCGTACACGCGGGGCGCGATCGCCGAGTCTCTGGCCGGGATGGGCCCGGCGGGCGCCCCGCTGCGCGACCTGGTGACGGCCGAACTCGCCGACGCCCGGCGGCACACGGCTCGACCGGGCGGATACGGCAGCCACGACATCGCCCAGGACGAGCGGCTGCTCGCAAACTGCCGCAGGGCGCTGGCGAGTCGGTGACCGGAAGCCGTGCCGCCGCCGGGCGGGGCCGGGTCAGGGACCGCCTGCCGTACCACCGGGCGGGGCCGGGTCAGGAACCACCCGCCATGCCGCCGGGCGGGGCGTCAGCCGGTCATCCGGCCCCACTGCGGTCCGAGGCGTGCCCATTCCGCGTCCCAGCGGTCCATCCGCCGCCGCTCCAGCCGGCCACGCGCGACGAGCCCGGCGACGAACGGGACGGCGGCCGCGCTCAGTCCGACCAGGCCGCCGATCAGCGCGGAGCGGAAGTGGGCCTCCGCGGCGGTGGCGGGCCGGGTGACGAGGTGCCCCTGGGGGTCCGTCCACACGGTGACCGGGGTACCGGCCTTGCTGCCGGCCGGGACCCGCGCCTGGCCGGTGTGCGCCGAGCCGTCGGCGACGGTCCAGCCCACACTCGCCCAGACCCGTTCCCCGTCGGAGGAGCCGGACTCCGATGCCGCCGATCCGGGCGCTCTCTCGATGACATGGGCGACGACCGGGTGCCATTCGACGCGTTCGCGGGCCAGGCCGTCCTCGACCGACCGGGCGGCCGCGAGCCCGGCGAGCACCCCGGCCAGCAGGGTGAGCAGCCAGGCGCCGAGCAGCACCCAGGCCTCCATCGTGTCGGCGCGGCGCTTCAGCGGGTTGCGCCGCCAGCGCCACAGCCAGACCTTCGGACCACGGAACGCCTTCAAAGGCATCCTCCTCACGCGCGCACGGACAGCCCGGACCGCCCTCCCATACGGGAGCGGCCGCCCCGTTGCTCACGGCGAACTCCGAGTCGACGGTCGCACGACCGGCCCCGTTCGCGCAGGCGTCTTCCGGAACGCGTTCCGCCACCTTGTTCGACCGGCCGACACGACGTCTCCGACCTGCGACGACGCAATCCCGAAGGTGACTGTCAGTGGCGGGGTGCAGACTGGCCGGTGTCTGAAAACAGGCTGTGACAAAGGCGTCATGGAGGTGGTCGGCATGACCGAGGTACTGCTCGCCGTGGGGACCCGCAAGGGTCTGTTCCTCGGGAGGCGGCGAGGCGGCGGCTGGGAGTTCGACGAGAGTCCCTACTTCAACGCGCAGGCGATCTACTCGGTCGCCATCGACACCCGGGGCGAGCGGCCTCGCCTCCTGGCGGGCGGCGACAGCGCGCACTGGGGGCCTTCGGTGTTCCACTCCGACGACCTGGGCCGCACCTGGACCGAACCGGCCCGGCCCGCTGTGAAGTTCCCCAAGGACACCGGTGCCTCGCTGGAGCGGGTCTGGCAGCTGCACCCGGCCGCCGCCGAGCCGGAGGTGGTCTACGCGGGCACCGAGCCGGCCGCGCTGTACCGGTCGGAGGACCGCGGGGAGAGTTTCGAACTGGTCCGGCCGCTGTGGGAGCACCCGACGCGTGACAGGTGGGTGCCGGGCGGCGGCGGTGAGGGTCTGCACACCGTCGTCACCGACCGGCGCGACCCCAAGGCGGTGACGGTCGCCGTCTCGACGGCCGGCGTCTTCCGCACCGGCGACGGCGGCGCGAGCTGGACACCGTCCAACTCCGGTGTCTCCGCGGTGTTCCTGCCGGATCCCGACCCGGAGTTCGGCCAGTGCGTGCACAAGATCGCCCAGGACGCGGGCAGTCCGGACCGGCTGTATCTGCAGAACCACTGGGGGGTGTACCGGAGCGACGACGCGGGGGCGCACTGGACCGACATCGGCGCGGGGCTGCCGTCCACGTTCGGTTTCGCGGCGGCCGCCCATCCGCACCGCGGTGGCACGGCGTACGTCTTCCCGATCAACGCGGACGCGGACCGGGTGCCCGCCCAGCACCGCTGCCGGGTCTTCCGCACGGCCGACGCGGGCAGGACCTGGGATCCGCTGTCGGCGGGGCTGCCGCCGGAGGACCACTACGGCACGGTGCTGCGCGACGCGCTCTGCACGGACGACGGGGACCCGGCCGGGGTGTACTTCGGCAACCGCAACGGCGAGCTGTTCGCCTCGGCCGACGACGGCGACAGCTGGCGCCAGTTGGCCTCCCATCTGCCGGACGTGCTGTGCGTGCGGGCCGCGGTCGTCGCCTGAGGCCGTGCCTCTGGAAGGAGGGGGGTTTCTGTCATCCGGGTCGACGGTCCGGTCATCCCCGGTCGTGCCGTGGCCTCGGCTTGATCGCCGACCCGTGTACGGCAGTAGGGTGACGCCGTGGCACCACGACCCTTGCATGAAATCGTCGAACCGGGCTGGGCGAAAGCCCTGGAACCAGTCGCCGGGAGGATCGCCGAGATGGGCGACTTCCTGCGCGCGGAGATCGCCGCGGGACGCACCTACCTCCCGGCGGGCCCGAACGTACTGCGGGCCTTCCAGCAGCCCTTCGACGACGTCCGCGTCCTGATCGTCGGCCAGGACCCGTACCCGACCCCGGGGCACGCGGTGGGGCTGTCGTTCTCGGTCGCGCCCGAGGTGCGCCCGCTGCCGGGCAGCCTGATCAACATCTACCGGGAGCTCAACACCGACCTGGGCCTGCCCCAGCCGTCCAACGGCGACCTCACCCCCTGGACCCAGCAGGGCGTCCTGCTGCTCAACAGGGCGCTCACCACAGCCCCGCGCAGCCCGGCCGCGCACCGGGGCAAGGGCTGGGAAGAGGTCACCGAGCAGGCGATACGGGCGCTGGCCGGCCGCGGCAAGCCGCTGGTGTCCGTCCTGTGGGGCCGCGACGCCCGCAATCTGCGCCCGCTGCTCGGCCAGTTGCCGGCGGTGGAGTCCGCGCATCCCTCGCCCATGTCGGCGGACCGCGGCTTCTTCGGCTCCTGCCCGTTCAGCCGCGCCAACGACCTGCTGATCCAGCAGGGGGGACAGCCGGTGGACTGGCGTCTGCCGTGACCCACGGGGGCGGTGGATCCCGGGGCGCCGAGTCCGGCGCGGGATTCCTCGCCGTCGACTCCGGCGGCTCCGGGTTACGGGCCGTCGTCGGCGTGCCGGGACGCGAGCCGTCGGCACCGCGGACGTCCCCGGAGCCGGTGCGGACCGGGACACGGGGCATCGACCCCGGGCATCTGCTGGAGCAACTCCTGCCCATGGCGCGGGCGTTGGCCGACTCGTACGGGCTGGAGCGGCTGACGACGGCCGTCGTCGGTGCCGCCGGGCTGGCCAGTCTCGGCGACGCGCTGCGGGCCGAGCTGCCGGGCGCACTGGCCCGCGAGCTCGGTGTGCGGACTCTCGCGCTGGCCGCCGACGCCGTGACCGCGTACGTCGGCGCCCTGGGTCCGCAGCCGGGCGCGGTGGTCGCCGCCGGGACCGGGCTGATCGCGATCGGCACCGATCTCACCGGGTGGCGGCGGGCGGACGGCTGGGGGCATCTGCTGGGCGACTGCGGCAGTGGCGCCTGGATCGGCCGGGCCGGCCTGGAGGCGGCGCTGCGCGCCTTCGACGGGCGAAACGGCGGCTCGGCCGCGCTGCGGGCCCGCGCCGAGGAGCGGTTCGGGCCGCTGCCGGGGCTGCCCGGGCAGCTCTATCCGCGCGCCGACCGGCCCGCCGTACTGGCCTCCTTCGCCCCGCACGTCGCGGCCGGCGCCGGTGCGGGCGACCCGGTCGCGGCCGCGATCCTGCGTGCCGCCGCCCGGCACATGGCCGAGTCGGCCGCCGCCGTCTGCCCCACGGCCGGCGAGCCCCGGGTCGCCCTCACCGGCGGCCTGTTCAAGCTGGGCGACCCGCTTCTCGTACCGCTGGCCGAGGAGTTGGCGCGGTTGCTTCCACGGGCGCGGCAGGTGCCGGCGGAGGGCGATCCGCTGCACGGAGCGGTACGCGTCGCGAGTGACCTGGTCATCGGGCGGCTCACTCTGCCGGGTGATGACGGGCTGCTCTCCGTCGTGCACACAAAAAGGGATTGATCACACCGGGACATGAAGTGTCCGACAGGTGAAGGGATCACCTCCGAATCCTGCGTAACTCATCAGACAAAACCGGACGGATACCGCTCACCTGCACCCTCCCCGAACAAGGGAGCCCAGATAGCCAGTAACATGCGGCGCCATGAGCTCCCCCACTGGGCCCGCCGGCCTACCAGTACGAATGCCGCGCCCCCGCCAGCCCGGACGGCACCGCCGCCCCGAACCGCTGGTGGCTCCCGAGGACGCGCCCGCTCTCGTCCTCGCGGTACCGGGGACGCCCAGCGCGGCCACGCGCAGCCTCGCCGAGGAGGTCGTGAGCATCGCCCGCTCCGAGCTGCCCGGCCTGGACGCCCGCATCGGGTACCTGGACGGGGACGACGCGGAGTTCCCCACCCTCCAGTCCGTGCTCGCCCGTGCCGCCGAGGAGCGCACCGCCCGCTACGAGCAGGCCGTCGCCGCCGGCGTCGAGGGCATCAAGGCCCCCGACGGCCCCGTCGCCGTCGTCGTACCGCTGCTGGCCGGTCCGGACAGCGCGCTGCTGCGCCAGGTCCGCCAGGCGGTCATGGAGAGCCGGGTCGCCGCCGACCTGACCGACGTCCTCGGCCCGCACCCGCTGCTCGCCGAGGCGCTGCACGTGCGCCTCTCCGAGGCGGGTCTGGCCCGTGCCGACCGTGCCCGGCTGTTCACCGTGGCGACGGCCGCGGACGGCATCATCCTCGCGTCCGTGGGCGGCGACGAGGCCGTGCAGGCCGCCGGGATCACCGGCATGCTGCTCGCCGCGCGCCTGGCCGTGCCGGTGATGGCCGCCGCGCTGGACCAGGAGGGTTCGATCGCCTCCGTCGCCGAGCAGCTGCGGGGTTCGGGGTCGCAGCAGCTGGCGCTGGCGCCGTACCTGATAGGGCCGGAGATCGACGCGGCGCTGGTGGCCGCGGCGGCGGAGGAGGCCGGCTGCGCCACCGCCGACCCGCTGGGGCCGTACCCGGCGATCGGCAAGCTGGCGCTGGCCAAGTACACGACGGCGCTGGGGATCGCTCCGCAGCAGCCGCAGGGTGCGCCGGTGCGGTGATGCGCTTCGCGCGTCGGCCGACGTGAGTCAAGGGCCCGTTCCTGGAGGGGAGCGGGTCCCTTTGTGTCGGGGACGGTGGGGTTCTTGTCCGGCTGCGGGCTGGTGGGGGCTGGGCGCGCCCACGCGGCGGAGCCGCAAATGTATACAGCCCCGCGCCCCTGACGGGGCGCTTCAGTCGAAGACGATGCAGGACGGGGCCGGGATCTCCACCGTGCCGTCGTAGCGGGGCAGGCCCGTGTGCTGGTCGATGGTGAACCAGGTGATGTTGCCCGAGCGCTCGTTGGCGGCGTAGAGGAAGCCTTCCGACTCGGTGATCGCCCGGGGCCAGTGGCCCCCGCACGGGACCGTCGCCGTCAGGTGCAGCTGGTCCCCGTCCACCGTGAACGTCGTCAGGACGTCCTCGCCCCGGGTGGCCGTCCAGACGAAGCGGCCGTCGGGTGAGACGGCGATGCCGGACGGGTAGGCGTCGCCGGCCGGGGCGCCGGGCAGGACCGGGGTCTCGGTCAGCGGCTTGAGGGTGCCGGCGCCGGCGTCCCAGCGGCAGACGGTCACGGTCGGGGTGAGTTCGTTGACGACGTAGGCGTACCGGCCGCCGGGGTGGAAGGCCAGGTGGCGGGGGCCGGAGCCGGGGCGCAGAGCGAACTCCCGGTGGAGGGCGGGGGCGCCCTCGTCCAGGGTGCAGACGCGGACCGAGTCGGTGCCCAGGTCGACGCTGACGGCCCAGCGGCCGCTGGGGTCGGGCTGAACCTGGTGGGCGTGCGGGCCGCGCTGGCGCCGCTCGTGCGGGCCCGAGCCGGTGTGCCGGAGCTGCCCGGAGGGGGCCGGGGCGAGGGTGCCGTCGGGGCGGACGGGGACGGCGGTGACGCTGCCGGAGCCGTAGTTGGCGGTCAGGACATGGCCGTCGAAGACGCTGAGGTGGGTGGGGCCGCTGGCGTCGACCGGGACCGGTGGCCCGGCGAGCCGCGGCTTGTCGTCGTGGACGTGGTACGCGGCCACCGCGCCGTCGGCGGTCTCACTGACCGCGTACAGGGTGCGCCCGCCGGGTGCGAGGGCGAGATACGAGGGGTCGGGGACGCCGTCGACGCTCTCCAGGAGGGCCAGGGCGCCGCTGTCCGGACGGACCGCCGCCGTGACGACCCCGGGGCCGCCCGCGGCCGTGAACGACCCGATGAACGCCCTCCGCCGCCTGCCGCCGTCTGACACCGCTGTCCCCTCTCGCCACGAGCCGCCACCAGCCGGTACGAGTCAGTACGAGGGAGTACGAGCCGTACGAGCCGGTCCGGGGCCGACGGTAGCAGCTTGCGGTCTAGACCAAGGCAGGCGGGGCGGCGCGTCTCAGGCGCCGACCAGGGGCGAGCCCGAGGGGGTGCGCAGCGGCTCGGCGAGTTCGGACAGGGCGCGCTCCAGCCCGTGCAGGTGGGCGAGGGCGGGTTCGGCGGGCGGCTCGACGGGGGCGGTGATGTGCTCCGAGCCCCTGGTGAGCGCCTCGACGGCCGCCTCGACTCGCCGGCAGGCGGCGGCCAGCCGGGCGTCGTGCGAGGCCTCCGGGTCGGCGGCGACCGCGACCAGGCCACGGACCTCCCGGGCGCAGTCGTCCAGCAGGGCGAGGACGCGGCGGGCGCGGCGCTTGCGGCCGTGCATCGGGGTGAGCGGGTGCACGAGAGGGGCGACCGAGAGCCGTACCCGGCCGAGGAGCTGTGCCAGTTCGGCCACCCGGGGTGCCGGGTCGGCGGTGGCGGAGCCGGCGAGCCGGGCGGCGGCCTCGGCCGTACAGGCGTGCACGCAGCGCAGGGCGCGCCGGATCCAGGCGTCGGTGGTGAGGTGGGTGGTGACCGGCAGCACGAACAGCACGGCGAGTACGGCACCGAGGGCGCCCACCGCGGTCTCGGCCAGCCGCAGCGCCAGCAGGCCCGGGGTGAGGACGCCGAGGAGGCCGTAGAGCAGCTCGGCGAGGAAGGTCACCCAGAGCATCATGAATGCTGTAGTGCAGCGGTTCTCGCAGGTCAAGAGGCTGCCGGCCGAGAGGGGGTCAGCAAAAAGTCAGCATCAGCGTGTCGCGCGCCGATGGCAGGAGTCATCGCCACCCCGATCGCGCTTGAAGGCCGGTGCGCTATCCGTGACGTAGCGAAGCCATGTCACATCTCGACGGGTCCATCCCAGCTGCTGACGGTTCGCCTTCGCTGCGGTGGCACAACGTCCTCGGCAACCAGCCCTACACCCCAAGCTGCCTCGCCTGAACCGACAGCTCGCATGGGCAGCAGCCGACTGCCAACAGGTCTGTTCGCAGGACAGCGGTCACGTGTAGCACGCGATCCCCGGTTACGGAAATCGGGGATTCTCCGGACCATGGCCTTTGTCCACAGCAGCCTTCTTCGCCAATGGAACGCCTTGAACCAGACCTGACTGCCCATCTGCACCCTTCCGATTCAGCTCAGCCCCTCCCCTCAAAGCAAATCGACCCCGCCCCTGGAGAAACCAAGCAATGGCCACCAAGACCCTCACCCGCGGCATGGGCACCTTCTTCAAGGAATGCGACCATCCCCCGAGCCGCTGGTCCAAGTGCCCTCACCCTTACAAGATCAGGTACCGAGATGCCACAGGTCGGCAGCGTGAAGAGGCCGGCTACGCCACTCAGGACAAGGCGACGACTCGGCTCACCGAGATCCACCAGGCAAAGAAGGGGCCGCTCAAGACTGGGAACACAGAAGCCCAGGAGATAGCCGAGATGCGGTTCGAGGACTTCGCGGCTCGGTATATCTCGAATCGGAAGCGTGGCCTGGAGTCCAACACCATCGACCAGTACGAGCGCGGTCTCAAGACCCAGATCAACCCGCACGTCGGGAGTCGCCGCGTCGGCACATTCACACCCGGAGTGATCGAGGACTGGCTCAACGGAATGGAGCTGAACAAGGTTGGCTTGGCCAGCCAGAAGAACGCATACCTTGTTCTGAAACTCGTCATCGACGCGGCGCGTCATCGCGGGGCGATCACACTGGACCCCTTCCTTGACATCGCCCCTCCCGACTATGTGCCGAATGAGGTGATCATTCCGACCTTCGAAGAGCTCAATGCCATCCGCGACGCGGCCGAGGACGACGACCTCCGTCTTGTCATTGAGCTCATGTCTGGGTGCGGCCATCGCAACGGAGAAGCTCATGCCGCAAACATCAAGTCGATTGTAGCTGACGATGTCTATCGGATCAACGAGCAGATCCACAGCAATAAGGTCCAGCCCGCACCGCTAAAGCACCGCAAGCGTGGAGAATTCCGCGAAGTGCCACTCCCCAGAAAGACCCACGACTTCTTCTCGTATTTTACCGATAAATACGGTACCGACAAGAACGGCTACCTTCTTGTCAAGGGAAACAGCTCCGGCAACCAGCACATGCAGCACTACTTCTACGGGAAACAGACCCTGCGATGGCGATGGGACAGGTGTCTCGAACGCGCCGACGTAGAGGTCAAGTACACGATGTACTCCCTCCGCCACTACTTCGCATCGAACTGCCTTACCCACGGCATTCCCATCACTGATGTGGCGGAGTGGATGGGTCACAAATCAATCGAGGTCACCTACCGGATCTACCGGCACCTCGTGCCGGGCTCCATCACGAGAGCAGCCAAGATCCTCAACGAGCGGCTGTGAGTCTGGCAGAGAGCGCCGGACCGTAGGTCGACGCTCTTCCTCCCGCTCAGGAACGGACAAGTGGAGGGCGCGGAGACAACCCAAGAGGCATCGCCAGCTCCGACAGAGCCTTCTCCAAGCCACGCAGATGCACGAGAGCCGACTCCGTCTCGTCCTGCTGGGGCAGCTCGCCGCTAGCGGACGCCACTCGTCTGCGCCCCACGCCGCTGACAGTGAGCGCATCCACCGCTGCCTCGACGCGCCAGCAGGCAGCGGCCAGACGGGCGTCGTGCGACGCGACAGGATCGGCGGCAACGGACACCAGACCCCGCACTTCGCGGGCGCAGTCGTCGAGCAGCTCAATGACCTGGCGGGCACGGGATTTCCGAGCACGGAAGGGAGTCAAAGGGTGCATCAACGGAGCGAGGGCCATCCGTACCCGGCCGAGCAGCAGTTCCAGTTCGGCGGCGTGCGGGGCAGGGTCGCCCATCGGGTCTCCAGCGAGGCGAGCGGTCGCTTCGGCGGTGGCCGCGTGGACGCAGTGCAGTGCCCGCTGGATCCAGGCATCGTTCGTGGCGTGCGTGGTGACCGGCAGGACGAGGGCCACGGCCAGCGCGGCACACAGCGCGCCCACACCGGTCTCTGCAAGACGGAGCCCGAACAGGCTGAGGTCCAGCACGCCCAGCAGGCCGTAGAGCAGGCTGACCATAACCGTCACTGCCAGCATCATCCAGGAATACGAGACGGCGGCGGTGTAGAAGATGCCGAAGACACAGACGGCAACGAGGGCGGCCGTCGGCGCGGGCGCGCCGTGCAGCGGGATGGCGACCAGCAGACCGACGGCGATACCGATCACAGTTCCGAAGACCCGGCGGAAACCGCGGACCAGGGTTTCGCCGCGAGAAGCCGTGTTGACGAAGATCCACCAGGCAGTACCGACGGCCCAGTACCAGCGCTCTTCGGAGAGCAGCTGCCCGACCAGAAGCGCGAGAGTCGAGGCAGCAGTGGCCTGGAAGGCTTGCCGGGTGGTGGGCCGCGCCAATCCGCTGCCGGGCAGGGCCGGCGGGGCTGCCGCGGGTGGGGTGTAACGCTCGATGGGCCAGAGCACGAAGCGCGTGGCGCCGGCCGCGAAGAGGGCAAGGCTTATGGCGGTGTACAGCTCGGGCAGCTGAACGGGAACCGCGTGCAGGAACTGCGCGATGAAGAAGCTCATGAACGCGAAGATCCCGAGCGCGTGGCCCCGCGGGCCCCAGCGGCGGGCATAGACCCCGCAGAAGACGACGGCCAGGAACGCGGCGTCACGGGCCGGGGTGATGCCGTGCAGTGTGGTGGCAAGCGCCAGCACGGGGAATCCGGCGATAGGAAGCAGGGCGGTGGTGAGCAGTTGGCCACGGACGGTCGCATCGGTGACCGTGAAGAGGGCGAGCAGTGCCGCGAGCCCTCCGGTGATCGATGCGGTGAGCGATAGCCCGCAGAGTTCGGAAACGGCGACGGCGGCGGCGACACCGATGACAGCGCGGGTCGCGTTCCGCAGCCTCAAGCGCCCCGGGTCCGGAGCCACGAACATCCTTTTCACGGCGGTGCGCCGCCCCCTCATGGTGGTACGCGTCCTACCGGCGGTCGTCCCGGGTGGCGGACAACAAGCAGGCACGACAAAGGCACCGCGGTCCGGACCCGGCCTCGTCGCCGTCCGGCGCTACACGGCGCCACAAGTACATGGATAGGACAAAGATAACCACCGCCCTACCCATCGGCTCAACAGTCGCGCCATTGACTGCGCCAATGGCACAGCTGATCCGTCTCCATGTCGACCACTGGAAGGCCAATGGATCAGACTTCACCCAGGCCCTGGGCAACAGCTGACCGGACTCTGGTAGCCACGCGCCACGCCCATCTGTGATCTCACGGCGACTTCCGCCGCATCTCACTTGGCCGGCTCCCCGACGATTGTGAAGACGTACCCGATTCCGGCTCACAGCGAGCCGATCTGCCCAGCGCCCGTGAACCGACCGCCATGGACACCAAACCTGCTGGCGGACCGACCGTATATAGCAGCGAATCCCCGGTTATGGAAACCGGGGATGCTCCGGAACATAGGTGTCACCCGTGTGCGATACGTGGCAGTAGCGCACTGCGGAAGATGGTGACCGATACCCCCCTAAAGGACTCCGATGCTCGACGCCGCGAACACCCCTCCTGATGGCATCCAGCCTTCGCCCACCCCTCCTCGAAGGACCCGCCGAGTGGAGCCCGTCCTCATGGATACCAATGAGCTCGCAGCGATGCTGAACATGTCGGCAAGCTGGATCTACCGGGAAGCAGCCAAACTGGGACTAAAGGGCTACAAACTCGGTAAAGGGCGAAATGCCAAGGTTCTGTACAAGAAGACCGAGGTCCTTAAGTGGCTTGAGCAGCAGAAGATCCACTGAGGAATGGGACTCCCGCCCCCAGCCGAGATCGACCCCGACGGCCAGGCGGTCGTCGCCTTGGCTGACGCCACCACAGGAGACACCAAAACCCTCAACCCCGGCCGCGACTCGCTGCCCACTCCGGTCCTGCGGGCCCTGGCCATGGCACGTGGAATCCCACTCAAATCAGGAGCCGAGGCTCGGCGCGAGTTGTGGGACACCTTCGACGTCATCATCGACGACCTCACCAGCCGTGTCCTCGTCCTCAACCTCCCCGCGACCGGCCAAGGGCTGGGCCAGTGGCTCACCGACGCCGCCCGCTACGGCACTCCCTTCCACCTCACCCTCCACCAGCTCATCACCCTTCCGATCGTCCCACCAGCTCATCACCCTTCCGATCGTCGTGGACCTGCCAACGATGTGCGTCTGTGAGAACCCGGCTGTGCTCCGTCGCGCCACCGGTGAGCTCGGTACCGGCAGTCCGCCGCTGATCTGCGCCGAGGGTTGTCCCTCGACCGCCTTTCACCGGCTGGCGCGACCGATCATCGAAGCTGGCGGCACCTTGCGCTACCGCGGGGACTTCGACTGGCCCGCGTCGACATGACCAACCAGCTCCGCGCCCGCTACCAGGCGGAACCCTGGCGGAAGGGGTGGCGTGGCCCTGGTTTACCCGTGGGTGGAGGGTGAGGTCCTGTACCACCCCATCGCCTCACGCAAAGGCGGCCGGGCCGACCCCGGCAGTGCGATGGCCCGCTTCCGCCGCCTTTCCGTCCCCGACGTCCTGATGGCACTGGAGCGGATACTCGACGCGCACGTGACCGTGGAGAGGGCCGGGCTTGTCGCTGTCGACCTCTACGACGGTTGCATGCTGTACGACTTCGGGAACCGTCGCATGTTTCTGTGTGACCTGGACGAATACCGTCCGGGGCCATTCATCCTGGAGACTGACCGGCTGCCAGGGTCCCGCCGCTACATGGCGCCGGAGGAGTTCGCCAAGAGGTCAACCATCGATACTCGAACGACCGTGTACGTGCTGTAGCGCAGACGCGGGGTGATGATGTGCGGCATTCCGTCAGGGTGCGACAACGCCCTGTCGCACCGCCACAGAAAATCGAGGGGTTGGGCGCCCGACGCCCCCGGCGTGGTGGCAGGACCCTCGACACGCGGAATTTTCCTTGCCGCGGGTGAAACGCTCGTCCTAACCTCGCTGCAACGCGCTGACGGAGACGAGTAACCACGGATCACGCGAGCCAAGAGAGCTGCCGGTAGCTGGGAAGGCGGCCTCGCGCCCGGGGTGAATCCCCTCCCGAGTGCGGGGAGGAACGGTCCCCAAGGCCCCATGCCCCGCCGGCCGGCCCCCGTGACCGGGCCCAAACGAGGCCGCTACCGTCCGGTGGCGGCGAAGCGTGGTGGCACCGCGAGCGCCCCCTCTCGCCCACGCTCCCAGGGATCACGTCCGAGCCGGACCGATCGAACGGAGCGCCCCCGAGATGCTGGACACCACTGCCATCCGCGAGAATCCCAAACGAGTCCAACAGGCTCTGGCCAAGCGTGCCGTTCAGGTGAACCTCTCGGAATTCCTTGCCCTGGACGAGGAGTACCGCCGGGAGCGGACGGCCTGCGAACAACTGCGTGCCGAGCGGAGGAAAATCTCGGCCGAGATCGCCCGAGCGCAGCGCGCCGGCGGAGACATCGGCGGCTTGCGGGGACAGGCGACGGCCGTGGTCGAGCGCCTCGCGGTGCTCGAGCCGCGCGTGGTGGAACTGGAGCTGGCATGCCGGGACTTCCTGGCCGCGCTGCCCAACCTGCCCGATGAGGATGTCGTGGCAGGCGGCAAGGAGAACAACGAAGTCGTCCGCACCATCGGGGCCAGGCCGACGATCGGTGAGACGGCGAAGGACCATGTCGAGCTCGCGCAGACCTTGGGGCTCATCGACTACGAGCGCGGTACAAAGCTCGGCGGCAGCGGTTTCTGGGTTTACCGGGGCGACGGCGCGGTGCTCGAATGGGCCCTTCTCAACTACTTCGTCGAGTCGCACCGGCGCGACGGGTACGAGTTCGTCCTGCCGCCGCACATCCTGACCTACGAGGCCGGTTACACCGCCGGTCAGTTCCCGAAGTTCGCCGACGACGTCTTCGTACTGGAGCAGGGGGACACAGGACCCCAGCGGTTCCTGCTGCCGACATCGGAGACGGCACTGGTCAACCTGCACCGGGACGAGACGCTGACGGAGGCCGAGCTCCCGAGGAAGTACTTCGCCTACTCCCCCTGCTATCGCAAGGAGATCGGCGGCTACCGCGCGGCGGAACGCGGCACACTGCGCGGCCACCAGTTCGACAAGGTCGAGATGTTCCAGTTCACGCGGCCCGACGACTCTGACGCCGCGCACGAGGACCTCCTGGCCCGAGCCGAACAGCTGGTGGCGGAGCTGGGCCTGCACTACAGGATCACCCGACTCGCGGCGCAGGACACGAGTGCCGCCATGGCGAAGACCTTCGACGTGGAGGTGTGGCTGCCCAGCATCGACGCGTACGTCGAGGTCAGCTCGGTGTCGAACGCACGCGACTACCAGGCACGGCGCGGCAACATCCGCTACCGGCCGCGCCAGGGCAAGTCGGCCTTCGTCCACACGCTGAACGCATCGGGCCTGGCGACCAGCCGACTGCTGCCCGCAATCCTCGAACAGCATCAGCAGCCGGACGGCACGGTCGTCGTGCCGGACGTACTGCGCAAGTGGGTGATGCGGGACGTCCTGGCGGCGTCGAGGGGCAGCCGCTGATGTACCCGTAGAGGTCATCACACGCAGTGCCCCTTTGTGGCCGCTCGCGCCCCAAAGGCGTGATCATCTGGCTTGTTCCAGCCGGTTGGCGTTCGTAGTCTGTGCTTCTATTCCGGGGTGGACAACGAGAACTCCTGGTCGTCCGGCAAGCGGTTAGGCCGTTCGGTCCGGCATCGAACTGAGGGTGACCTTGAGGAGTGAAGCTTCCCCTTGATCGTGGACACCTGGAGACTGGGACCTGAGGTTCCAGAGGAAGTAGCACCAGGTGGGAAGC
>NZ_JAGXJL010000074.1:0-38717 GCF_019091475.1 Streptomyces sp. GbtcB6
CCCGCCGTAGGGGGACCCGCACCTCGGGCAGTGCGACAGGGACGGGCTCGGACTGTGCGACCGTGCGCGGCCGGGGGCCGGAGATCTGCAGGTCGATGCCGGCGCTCGCGGCCTGCCGGACGTACTTGGGTTGGTGCGCGACGAGCAGGACCGGCAGATCCGGGTCCGCCCCCGCCAGCGCGCCGACCAGGTTCGCCCGGTGTCCGGTCTGACCGGAGTACTCCGCGGTCACGTCGTCCACACCCGCGAGCACGAGGCTGTCCCCGCCCCGTTCGACCATGACGTGGCGGTTGTGCAGCGGCTCCCACCCCAGCTCCCCCATGAGGTCGAGCCAGCCCTGGGCTTCGCCGGAGTACTCGTGGTTCCCGGTGACATACACCTTCGCCAGCCGTGACCGCATCGTCCCGAGCGGTGCTGCCTGCCCTCGGCGCTGGTCCGGGGAGCCGTCGGCGATATCGCCCGCGTGGCAGACGACGTCGGCGTCCAGCTCGTTGACCGCCTCAGCGACCCGCGCCGACCATCCGGCCCGGTCGATCGGCCCGTAGTGGGTGTCGGCCAGCACGACGACCCGCGTCCCGTCCAGGCCCCGGCCGAGCCGCGGGACGGTGACGTCCAGCCGCACCACCCGGGGCACACGCATGGCCTCGCGGTACCCCCAGGCCAGCAGTCCGGCCCCGACCACCGCGACGAAAACGGCCACGATCCTGGACCGGGCGGGGTCACCGACGCCGAACACGATCAGGACCAGCCGCAACAGGGCGCTCAGCGCCGACCAGGCGAACAGCACCCAGACCACCCCGAGGGTGGTGTCGGCGACGCGTGCCGCCCGGTCCGACCGCCTGCGCCCGTGCCCCATGACCATCAGCACCGGCAGGGCGAACAAAGCGGCGGCGAAGAGGACCGTACCCGCCAGGACCACCGGGAACGGCCAGTCGGTGCCGGAGGAGAACAGCGTCCACCAGGGCAGGAAGAACAGGGAGACGAGTACGGAGACGAGTATGGCGAGCCGGCGCAGGGTGCGAACGGCGGTTCTGCCCCTCGTCACCGGCGAGGCACCGGCGTCGGCCTGTCCCTCGGCCCCGGACGACGGTCCGAGCACGACGGTGTCCGGTCCTCCGCCGCGGGCCGACGGTGCACCCGGCTCGGACCGGTCGGATTCGTAGTCTGTCACTGCGCTGCCCCTCACATCCGCGGTCCGGCCGACTCCCATCATCGGGCATGCCGGACCGCCACCTGAACGGGGTCGGCACCGCTTCAACCGCGCAGGACGCACTGCCGGGTCGTAATGCCGGGCGTGGTGCCGGGCGCGGTACCGGGCGTGGTACCGGGACGCCTTGGCCCGGTTGCCGCAGCGTGCCGTCGAGCACCAGCGTCGGCGGCCCCGACGAGGGAGACGATCGCCGCGACGGTGCAGCGGAGCCGACCGCCGCGGTCCGCGCACCCGTCACGCAGTGGGTGCGGACGGGCCCGTCGCGTTGCCGACCAGCTGACCGATGGCACGCTGCGCGAGCGTCTGCTCGTGAAGTCGGCGAGCGGACTCGAGCAGGCGGATGCTGTCCGGCCCCCACATGCGGCGCAGGATGTAGCGCTCGTAGGGGCCCTGCTGCATCAGCCAGGCGATCGGAAGGAAGAGCTTCGCCGCGCGGACGGCGGCCTTGTCCCTGCGCGGGCCAAGGCCCATCGACCGGCGGGTCCTGGCCGGCAGCGCGCCCGTGACGGGGAGTTCGACCACGGCGGTCTGCAGCAGGTACGGGACGAGGGCGCGCAGGTGCGAGAGGTGGAAGTTCTGCTTCACCGTCCGCATCACGAGCTTGAACCAGTCCTCGCCCGTGCCGGGGGTGAGGTTGACCGTCCGGCTGGGTTCGAAGAGGTCCGCGTACTTCTCGTAGAGGGCCCCCAGTTCGGCCATCGAGGTGGGGATGTCCTCCTCGGGGGCGCCGACGAGCCGCAGGTAAGCGGCCGATTCGGCGATGAACCGGTCGCGCTGTTCCAGGGAGAGGCGGTGGGGCTTCCTGCCGTCGCGGAAGGCGAACGCCTCGTAGACGCGCAGCATGGGGTGCATTTCCGTCAGCGCGGCCCACATGGCGTCGCTCGGCTCGCTCGCCGCGTAGCCGCCGAGCTCGGGCCGTGCGATGTCGATGACGTCGCCGGCCACCTTCTTGTGGATGTTGTGGAGGTGTTTGGCCATCAGCTGGGCGGTCTTCGTGTCGCCGAGCCACATGGGAGCGTGCATGCCCGAGTTGCGCGACAGCCGGTCGAACACGTCCAGCATGTTGAGTGTGCCCTCCCGCGCTTTGCGGGCCATCGGGTCGCGGTCACGCAGGCCCGCGTTGATCGGGTTGTACCCCTTCGTCTGCACCGCACCCTGGGCGGCATTGAGGAAGACGACGGTGGCCGGGTGGAGGAGGACCTCCCAGACGACGCTTCCGGGCCCGAAGAGGCCGTGGTCGGGAGTGCCGTCCTCGTTGAGTGATCCGCCGGCCGGGGTCGGCTCACCGAAGCGCCGCCAGCGTCGCTCCGTGCCGAGCAGGTCCTCTCTGGTGATCTTGATCTTGGCCGTCCTGGTGCCGTGACCTGTGGCGACAGTGCCCACTGCGAGCCCCTTCGTTCGACTCCCCCTTTAATTCCCGCCCGGGAATTGAGGTTGCCAGCAAGCTATGCTCGGGGGTGTGCCGCGTCAACCCCCATGAGGCATGAGAGGCAGAAGCCATGAACGCCACAGAGCGGACACCGGCGACCGGTGGCCGGAGGGGACGCGGGCGACGGGCGGGAATCGACCTGGAGCGCATCATCGAGGCGGCCCGCTCCCTGGACACGGACACCCTGACCATGCAGGCCGTGGCCGACAAGCTCGGAGTCGACCGCAAGGCGGTGAACCATCACGTCAGCGACAGGGAATCCCTGCTGAGGCTTGTGGCGCTCGACACCTTCTCGAAGGGCTCACCAGGCGTCGACATCCCCGCGGACGCCTCGTGGCAGGAGGCGTGCCGCATCTACGCGACCGCCTTCACCGACCGCCTGATCGCCGCCGACGCCCTCGCCGAACACCTCATGCCGGACGACTCGCTCTACACGCAGTTCATCGAGCCGGCCGAAGCGATCGCGAAACGGATGACAGAAGCCGGCTTCGACGACGAGGGCACGGTGCGCTCCCTCGCCCTGCTGACCAACCTCTGCTGGGCCTACGCCCGCGACGCCCTCTACGTGTCACGCAGCGGCGAACGCCTCCGGCCGCGGCTGACACGCGAAACCGTCGAGGGACGCGACCGCCGGGCATTCGAGAACCTCGCCCGGATCGTCGACCGCGGCGTAGACACCTACGACAGAAGCCAACTCGACCTGAGCATCGAGATCTTCCTTCGCGGCGCCGAGGCCGTCCTCCTGCGCGGCCGCCGGTCCGACGCAGGATGACGCAGGAGCAACGGGCCTGGGCCCGCGCCACACCCAAGCTGTCCTCGCTCTCGCTCATCGCGGCGTCGAAGTGGTCCGAGGGGCCCGGGCGGAGCCTGGCCTGTGTCGCGTGATGTTGACGTCATGACCGATCAACGCGAGATTTCACTCGTCCGCCGTACGCTCCGTGCCCTCGTCCCTGATGAGCTCATGGCCCGCACGCCGTGCCCGGACATGCTCCCGCATCCGCAGTGCCCGCTCGCCCTTGACCAGACCGCAGGAGGAAACCGCATGACCCTCTCCCGTCACGTGCCCGGGCTGCCCTTCCCCCTCTCGCCGTCGTCCGACGAGGCGTGGACCATCGACGAGGCGACCACCACAGTGACCGCCGCAGCGGCCGCCCACAGCGACATCTTCATCGACCCGGGAGCAGGCACCCAGCTCAACGCCGAGTCCGTGCTCATCGCCGCGACCCGGCTCGTCGTCCCCCCGGGCGGCGACTTCCAGTGCAGCGCGCGGGTCACCGTCGAGTTCGCCTCCACCTACGACGCCGGCGTGCTGCTCCTGTGGATCGTCGACCGCCACTGGGGCAAGTTCTGCTTCGAGTCCTCCCCCGACCGCGAACCCATGATCGTCTCCGTGGTCACCCGCGGTGTCTCGGACGACGCCAACGCCTTCGCCGTCGACGACCGGACGGTATGGCTGCGTGTCTCCCGGATCGATCACGCCTTCGCCTATCACGCCTCCCTCGACGGCAAGACCTGGCGGATGATCCGGTTCTTCACCATCGGCGACACGTCCACGCCCGTCTCCATCGGCTTCGAGGCACAGTCACCGACCGGTGACGGCTGCCTCGTCACCTTCGACGACATCCGCTTCACCCGCGAGCGCCTGCGCGGACTGCGCGACGGCTCATGACTCGAGGCCCGGCGAGCGCAATTACCCACGACCAGGGCCGCGGCTGGGGCTGCTTCAACTCGCCTTGGGAGGTGCTTCGCTGAGGGCGTTCCGGCGGTGGGCGTCAGTTGAGGACGACGTTGTACGAGGGCACGTAGTGGGCGCAGTGACTGGCCTTTGTGTAGTCGATCGACCCGGGGTACCGCTTGATGTGCTTGAGCACGACCTCGCCCGTGTTCTTGCCGAAGATCCCGTCGACGGCCAGCAAGGTGGTGGCCCAGTGGTAGTTGGAGTACTTCTGGAGCTCTCTGACCCCTTTCTCGGTCTGGGGGCCGAACTTGCCGTCCACCAGTAGGTGCAGGTCGAGGTAGTTGTTGACGAAGAACTGCACGCAGCGGACCGACTCGGCGTTGTTCGCGTATCCGTAGCCGATGTCCGGGATTCCGGGGTCCGCGTGGGCCGTCGTCGTGCCGAACCCCATGGCGGCGGCCGCGGCCAGAGTCACCGTGGCGCGGCGGAGTATGCGGGCATCTCTCATCGGACCTCTTCACGTGTGCGGCAGTACCTTCGCCGGACCACCCTGACTCCCCTCGTCACCATGAACCAACCTCGCACGGGTAAGCCGAGGACAAAACCCGCCGAGACGGGTGCCGGGTCGACGAGAGGCGGACGAGCGACGGCGCGACATGAGCGTGCCGGTCACTCCCCGGCGGCGCCGGCCCCGGTCTCTTGTTCGCCGCGGTGAACCTGCTTCTCGCGCCGTGCCGGGGCGCGGAGCCGGCCGCCTGCTGCCCGCTCCCCGGATTTTCTGACGCACGACCCTTGCCGTTGTTCGTGGGCGATCCCTACAGTCTCGTCGCAGTCAGTCGATACGCATCGACAGTGTTCGGCATCGGTCGGACCGTTCGAGACCGAGGAAGGGGCTCGCATGGTGACAAGCCGGGACGTGGCCCGGTTGGCCGGCGTATCCCAGAGCACCGTCTCCTATGTCATGAGCGGGCGCCGCTCGATCTCCCCCGAGACCCGTCGCCGGGTCGAGGAGGCCATCGAGGAGCTGGGGTTCCAGCCCAACGCGGGTGCGCGCGCACTGGCCAGCCAGCGCAGCCAAGTGATCGGCCTGGTCGTGCCGTTCGCGCCGGGGGCAGACATGACGGGGGTGCTGCCCTTCATCGAGACGATCACCAGGTGTGCCCGCGAGGAGGACCACAACGTCATCCTGGCCACCGAGGACGAGGGCGCCGAGGGCCTCACCCGGCTCAGTGACCAGTCGCTGTGCGACGCGATCGTGCTGATGGAAGTCGGGTCCAAGGACCCGCGCATCCCCGTGGCGGCCGGCCTGAGCGTGCCCGTCATCCTGATCGGGGTGCCGGACGACCCCGCGGGCCTGTACTGCGTCGACCTCGACTACACCCTGGCCGGGCGAATGGCGGTGGACGAACTGGCCGCCTCCGCGCACGACCGTGTCGTCCTCCTCGGCTACCCGCGTGACGTGATGGCGCGCGACGTCAACTTCGTCCGTCGCTTCCTGCGCGGAGCCGAGGAGTCGGCTGCCGCCCACGGCATCGCCTACGCCGAGGTGAGCCCGCCGGAAATCAGCCGTGCCGGCGCCGAGGCCGCCCTGGACGAGGCGCTCGCGGAACCGGGGTCCGGCGACGGAGGCAGGCTCGGTCTTGTCGTCCCCGATCCCCAGTTGATCCAGCCGACGCTGCAGAGCCTGCTGGACCGCGGTCTGGTTCCGGGCCGCGACCTCTCCGTCATCGGACTGTGCACGGACCGCACGGCCGAGACCTCCACACCCCCCGTCACCAACCTCTCGCTGGAACCCAGGGACGTCTCGCGCCGTGCGATGCGGATCCTGTTCCGGCTCCTGAACCGCGAGAGCGTGCCCACCCCGTTGCCGGTCGAGCTGGTGCCCCCACGACTGACCCGGCGTCAGACCAGCCTGCCCGCCCGCTGACCCCCCGGCCCGAGTCCAGGGGGACGACGCGTCGTTGCTGTCGATGCGTATCGAAAGCCGATACGCGTCAATCGTCGAGCTGCACCATCTGTCGATACGTATCGACACCCCCGCGCGGTCCGCCCGGGACAGCGCCGATCGAGGAGAGAAGGAACATGGCTCAACGACGAGCATTCCTCAGGAGAACGACACCGGTGGTGGCCCTGGCGCTCCTCGCGCCGCTCTCCCTGAGCGCCTGCGGCTCCAACACCGGATCGTCCGGGGGCGCCGGCACACTGCGGGTGATGGACTACTACGCCGACCAGCCCGACAAGGGGATCTACGCGAAGGTCCTGGACACGTGCGGGCGGCAGAACGGCGTGAAGATCAAGCGGGAGGCCGTGGCCGGCCCCTCCCTGATACCCAAGGTGCTGCAACAGGCCTCCTCGCGGACGCTGCCCGACGTCCTGATGCTCGACAACCCCGACCTGCAGCAGATCGCGGCCAGCGGTGCCCTGGCCCCGATCGGCGACTTCGGCCTGTCGGCGGGCGGATACGCCAAGGGCGTGGTGGACGCCTCGACCTACCAGGGCAAGCTCTACGGACTGCAGCCGGTGACCAACACGATCGGCCTGTTCTACAACAAGGACATGCTCGACAAGGCGGGGATCACACCGCCCACCACCTGGGCCGAGCTCAAGTCGGCCGCCGGGAAGCTCACTTCGGGCAAGAGGTACGGCATCGCCTTCGCCGCACCTGCCACTTACGAGGGCACCTGGCAGTTCCTGCCGTTCATGTGGTCCAACGGCGGCGACGAGAAGGACATAGCCACGCCCGAGGTCGCGCAGGCCCTTCAGCTGTGGGTGGACCTCGTCAAGAGCGGATCGGCCTCGAAGTCGGTGGTCAACTGGAGCCAGGCGGACGTCGACGACCAGTTCTCGGCGGGCAACGCGGCCATGATGGTCAACGGCCCCTGGCAGTTCCCGGTCCTGGACAAGGACAAGAGCCTGCACTACGGCGTCGTACAGATCCCGGTGCCCAAGGCCGGCGACACCCCGGTCGTCCCGCTGGGCGGCGAGACCTGGACCATCCCGCAGACCGGCAACGCGCAGCGCCAGGCCAAGGCGGCCAAGGTCGTCGCGTGCCTCAACTCCGACAAGAACCAGCTGGCGCTGGCCGGGCAGCGCCAGACCGTGCCGACGAAGACCGCGCTGATGGACAAGTTCGCCGCGGCACAGCCCAGGATGCAGGCGTTCACCGAGCAGGTGCGCAACGCCCGGGCCCGCACCGGTGAGTTGGGCAAGGACTGGCCGAAGGCCGCCACCGAGATCTACACCGCGATGCAGACCGCGCTCACCCAGGGGGCGACTCCGGCGAAGGCACTGAAGCAGGCCCAGGATGGCTGACGTACTGCGGCGGGCGGTACGGGCCGCGGACAGCGCCGGCGCCGGCGCCGGTGCCCCGGCGGGCAGGAGAATCGGGAGACTCGGCAGAGGCGGCCGACGGCACCAGTCCCACCTGCTGTTCCTGCTTCCCGCCCTGGCCTACATGGTGGCCTTCTTCGGCTACCCCGTGGTGAAGAACGTCGTCATGGGGTTCCAGCACTACACGACGGCCACCTTCTACACCGGACAGGCGCCCTGGGTCGGGTTCGCCAACTACAAGGCCGTCGTGTCCTCGTCCGTGTTCGACAAGGCGCTCCTCAACACGGTGCTGTTCACGGCGGGTTCGATCGCGGGGCAGTTCCTCACCGGTCTGGCGATCGCCGTGTTCTTCCGCCGCAGGTTCCCGCTGAACGGCGTGCTGCGCTCCCTGCTCCTGCTGCCGTGGCTGGTACCGCTGATCGTCTCCAGCGCGGTGTGGCGCTGGATCCTCGACCAGGACAACGGCGTACTCAACCGGTTCCTCGGTGACCTGCACCTCGTACAGGACCGCCCCGGGTGGCTGACCAGCACCTCGCTGGCGCTGATCGCGGTGATCGGGGTCAACATCTGGATCGGGATCCCCTTCAACGTCGCGATCCTCTACGGAGGGCTCCAGGACATCCCCGAGGAGCTCTACGAGGCGGCCGCCCTGGACGGCGCGACGGGGTGGCGGGCGTTCCGGTACGTGACCTGGCCCCTGCTGCGCCCCGTGGTCAGCGTGGTGCTCGTCCTCGGCGTCGTCTACACGGTCAAGGTGCTCGACGTCATCCTCGGGCTCACAGGCGGCGGCCCGGCGAACGCCACGCAGACCATCGCCAGCCAGTCCTACCAACTGTCCTTCCAGCAGTTCGACTTCGGACAGGGCGCCGCGCTCGGCAACGTCCTCATCGTCATCTCGCTGGTCTTCGCCGTCCTCTACCTGCGCGCGAACCGACGCGCCGTCGAGCAGTGAGGCCGTCATGACACCGATCACGCACACACCCGTCCGACCGGTCACGCACACACCCGTCCACCGGCGGCGCTCCCGGCGGCCGTGGGGGTACACCGCGGTCGGGGCGCTGATCCTGGCCGTGATGCTGTTCCCGGTCTACTGGATGGTCAACGTCTCCCTCCAGCCGGGCAACGCCGCCGTGGGCACGTCCTGGTTCCCCACCCGGCTGGACCTCGACGGCTACGCCACCGCGCTGAGCCAACAAGGGCCCAACCTCCTGACCAGCCTCGTCGTGGCCGTGGGGAGCGTGGCGTTCAGCCTGGTCGTCGCGAGCCCGGCCGCGTACGCACTCGCCCACATCCACGCGCGCTGGGTCGGCCCGGCGCTGCTCGGGATCCTGATCAGCCAGATGGTCCCCGGCATCGTCGTGGCCAACTCCCTGTACAGCGCCTACAACGACCTCGGGCTGCTCAACTCGATCCCCGGCCTGATCCTGGCCGACTCCACCGCGGGCGTCCCCTTCGCGATCCTGATCCTGCGGGCCTTCATGGGCAACATCCCGTCCTCGGTGATCGAGGCGGCCCGGGTGGACGGGGCGGGCCGGCTCCGGGCGTTCGTCTCGATCGTCCTGCCGATGAGCAGGAACGCCCTCATCACGGCAGGGCTGTTCACCTTCCTGTTCACCTGGAGCGACTTCCTCTTCGCGCTGACCCTGACCACGACCGAGGACGTCCGCCCCGTCACGCTCGGCCTCTACGAGTACCTCGGCGCCCACGTGAGCGACTGGAACGCGGTGATGGCCACCGCGACCCTCGCCTCGGTCCCGGCTCTCGTGCTGCTCCTCGTGGCACAGCGCCACATCGCCACCGGTGTGACCGGTGGAGCCGTCAAATGACCTGCCCCCAGGGCGACTTCGCAGAAAGGCGGAACACCACTGTGACCATCTCCTCCGCACCGCCCCCGTCCCCGCTCCAGGTGACCGTGTGGGGCGAGAACCGCCACGAGAAGACCGAGGAGCACGTGGCCAGGATCTACCCACAGGGCATGCACACGACGATCGCGGAGGGCATCAGGGAGAACCTCGGTGAAGCCTGCGCCGTACGCACCGCGACACTGGACGACCCCGAACACGGACTGACCGAGGAGGTGCTCGCCCGGACCGACGTCCTCACCTGGTGGGGACACGCCGCCCACGCCGAGGTGTCCGACGAGGTCGTGGAACGGGTGCACCGGCACGTGCTGTCGGGCATGGGCCTGGTGGTCCTGCACTCCGGCCACTGGTCGAAGATCTTCGTCAGGCTCATGGGCACCAGCTGCACCCTGCGCTGGCGCAACGAGCACGATCGCGAGCTGGTGTGGACGGTCGATCCCACGCACCCGATCGCCCGGGGAGTGCCCCATCCGATCGTCGTCGAAGAGGACGAGATGTACGGGGAGTTCTTCGACATCCCCGCCCCCGACGAGCTGGTCTTCGTCAGCTCGTTCACGGGCGGTGAGGTGATACGCGGCGGCTGCACCTTCCGCCGCGGCCACGGCAGGATCTTCTACTTCAGCCCCGGCGACCAGGACTACCCGGTCTACCACCACAAGGACATCCGCCGGGTGATCGCCAACGGAGTGCAGTGGGCGCGCACGGACCGGCCCGAGCGCAGCCACCCGGAGCTGCTGCGCTACGACACCGACGACTTCTTCGACGGCAAGTCCTACACGGGGCCGCTTCGATGACCCACCGAATCATCCGTTGCGGGCCGGACAACCCCCTGCGTGTCGTGGTGGTCGGCGCCGGCTCCATGGGGCGGCAGTGGCTGACCACCGTCACCGCCGCACCCGAGACCGAGCTCGTCGGCATCGCCGACCTCGACCTGGCCGCCGCCCGGCGGGCAGCGGCCGACCTGGGCCGGCCCGGCCTTCCGGTCGGCTCCGACGCGGTCGCGCTCGCGGCCGGCACCGGCGCCCAGGCGATCGTCAACGTGACGGTTCCGGAGGCACATCACCCCGTCACCACCGCCGCGTTGTTCGCCGGGCTGCCCGTCCTCGGCGAGAAGCCGATCGCCGACACCCTGGCCCACGCCCTGTCCCTGGCCGCCGCGTCCGAGGCGAGCGGCGAGCTGTTCATGGTGAGCCAGTCCCGGCGCTGGAATCCCCAGCTGTTCGCCCTGCGCGGGATGCTCGGGGAACTCGGTGCGATCGGCACGCTGACGACCGAGTTCTTCAAGGCTCCGCACTTCGACGGTTTCCGCGCGGAAATGGCGTACCCGCTGCTGGTCGACATGGCGATCCACGCCTTCGACGCGGCCCGTTTCCTGCTCGGCGCGGATCCGGTCGCCGTCTACTGCCAGGCGTACAACCCGCCATGGAGCTGGTACGAGGGCGACGCCGCCGCGAGTGCCGTCTTCGAGATGGCGGGCGGGGCACGCTACGCGTACAACGGCAGCTGGTGCAGTCCGGGCGCCGAGACGTCGTGGAACGGGACGTGGCGGGCGAGCGGCGAGAAGGGCTCGGTGCTGTGGGACGGCGACAGCGAGCCCGTGCTCTTCGCCGACGTGCAGCCCGCCGAGCGGCCCCGCTCCCCGTACTCCGACATCGCCGGAGCGCTGCGGGTCTTCGTCGAGTCGCTGCGGACCGGCGGTGTGCCCATGGGCGAGGTGCACGAGAACGCCATGAGCCTGGCGATGGTCGAGGCCGCGGTGTCGTCGGCCCGGACCGGACGCCGCGTACTCGTCGACGACGTGCTCGACCAGGCGTACGCGGCGGCTCTGCGCGACGAGAACCGCCCGGACGTACGTGCCGCCCTCGCCGGCTGGCAGTCGGTTCGCGGCGCCCTCGTCCCGTAGAGCCGTCGCCCCCCACACTCTGTGGAACCCACCGAGACGGAGACCCCGTGCCCCGCCCCTCTTCCGCCCCTGTTCCCGGCCGCCCCCGCCTCGGGGTGGCGATGATCGGCCACTCGTTCATGGGAGCCGTGCACTCCCAGGCCTGGCGCACCGCCCCCCGGGTGTTCGACCTGCCCTTCGCCGTCGACATGACCGTCGTCTGCGGCCGTGACCCGAAGGGTGCGGCTCGGGCGGCCGAGCGGCTGGGGTGGGGTGACTGGGCGGACGACTGGCAGCAGGTCGTACGGCGCGACGACGTGGACGTCGTCGACATCTGCACCCCCGGCGACTCCCACGCCGACATCGCGATCGCCGCTCTGGCCGCCGGCAAGCACGTGCTGTGCGAGAAGCCGCTGGCGAACACGGTCGACGAGGCCGAGCGCATGGCCGCCGCCGCGCGGGTCGCCGCGGAGTCCGGCGTCCGGTCGATGGTCGGCTTCAGTTACCGGCGCGTGCCCGCACTGGCTCACGCCGCGTGGCTGATCGCCGAGGGCTGGATCGGCGAGGTGCGGCACGTCAGGGCTCAGTACCTGCAGGACTGGATCGTCGACCCCGAGTTCCCGCTGGTGTGGCGGCTGCGCAGGGAACGGGCCGGCTCCGGCGCGCTGGGGGACCTCGGGTCGCACCTCGTCGACCTGCTCCAGCACCTGACCGGAGAGCGGCTCACCGGGGTGTCGGCGACGCAGGCGACGTTCGTCGGCGAGCGACCGCTGCCGGAGGAGTCCGGCGGGCTCTCGGCGCGGGCCGGGACCCGGCGCGGGAAGGTGACCGTCGACGACGCGACCGCGTTCACCGGCCGGCTGGAAGGGGGCGGACTCGTCGTGGTCGAGGCGACGCGCTTCGCCACGGGGCGCAAGAACGCGATGCGGATAGAGGTGAACGGATCACGGGGGTCGCTCGCCTTCGACTTCGAGTCGATGAACGAGCTTCTGCTGTACGACGCCGCCGACCCGGAGACGGAGGCGGGCTTCCGCCGGATCCTGGAGACCGAGCCCGAACACCCGTACCTGAGTGCCTGGTGGCCGCCCGGTCACGGACTGGGCTACGAGCACGCGTTCGTCCACCAGGTCCACGACTTCCTGACAACGCTGGCGGAAGCCGGAAGCGAGCCGCGCCCGTCGTTCGCCGACGGCCTGCAGGTCCAGTACGTCCTGGAGGCCGTCGAACGCAGCGCCGCGGACGCGTCTCGCTGGACGAGCATCCGCTGACCACCGGGCACCCGAGCTAAGCGCTCCGCTGGAAGTGCCGCGATGTGCCGTCTACCGGCCGCGGCGCCGTCATGGCTGGTCGCGCAGTTCCTCCCCCAGCCTTCGGCCGGGGGTACCCCCAGCGCCCCTTCGGGGGCGCTGCCCAACCGCAGCGGACTTCGACGGACCCGCTTAGTCGGCCTCGCGGTACAGCACCAGGTGCTCGTGGTAGAGGACGCCGTCGCGGATGTCGCCGGTGGCGGTGAAGCCGGTGTCGTCGACGTAGTCGAGGTGGTTGCCGGTGACGGTGTAGCTGCCGGTGTAGGCGCTCGGACGGTTGCCGCGGGCTTCGTCGTAGCGGCCGTTCGGCAGCAGTTCCTGGCGGATGAATCCGTCGGCGGTCACCCACATGCCGACGTACGGGTGCGGGTCGCGGGGCGTGTCGTTGCTGGTCATGCTTCTACGATCAGTCCGGCGGCCGGTGGCGACCAGGCCGCCGTCTCCCCAGGTGGGGGCTTCCTGGGTGCAGTGCACCTAGGGACAGAGCGGCCTGGTTCCGGTGCCGCCGCGCGACGAACCTGGTGGTCAGGCGGCTGCCGTAGCCGCCGGACACTCGCCTCGGACCCGTGTCGACGCTCACTCCCGCAGCGGACGCACCGATGAGGCGACTCCATCGAGGAGCGTGCAATGACCATCACCGACACCGGCACCGTGAGCTGGAATTCCGAGGCCCTCGACGAGATCCTCTCGAACGACGGGGGGCGTCCCGTCCTGTTCACGAATGCCCGGATCCTGACGATGGACCCGTTGATCGGGGCCCTGGTCGGCGCCGACATCCTGTTCGTCGGCCCGCTGATCGTGGGGGTCGGCCCCGGCATCGTCACCGCGGCCGGGGACGACAACGCCATCGTCGTCGACGCCACCGGCATGACCGTCGTCCCCGCCGTCATGGACACCATCGCGCTGGCCGGCGGCCGCGGCAGCCGCTCGGAGTACGTCGCGACGCTGACCCCGGGCAACACCACCGACTTCCTGGTGGTACCCGACGAACTCGCCGACGACGTGCCGGGCGCGGTGGCCACGCTCGTCTCCCGGCCGGAGCAGGTCCGCGCGCTCGTCGCGGCCGGCCGCCCGGTCCTGTGGGCCGGTACCGCCGTCCCCGGCCGGGCCACCGCCCCCGAGCCGGGCATCCCGGCCGCCGCGGACCTGACCGGCAGCCCGCGCGTCGGCGTCTGGATCGACCGGAACGACTTCCTGCACCAGGACCTCACCGCCGACGGCCGCTACGACGAGACCCGGGGCGGTCGCCCGCACGCCTACCAGGGCCGCTACTGGATCGACGGGGACCGCATCGACTACCTGGACGACCTCGGCTTCTGGGCCTACGGAGAGTTCCACGGCGACGAACTCCACCACGCGGGCTACGTCATGAAGCTCGGCTGACCCTCCCTCCCCTTCCTTCCCCCTCCCCCGCCCTCTGCCTCCGCCGTACCGAAAGAAGAGCCCTCATGAATGTCAACGACACCACCAGCGCCGCCGTGCTCGAAGAGCTCCGGCGGCGGCCCGCCGACCGGCGGCGCATCCTGTTCACCGGCGCGACCGTCGTCACCATGGACCCCGGCCTCGGCGTCGTCGACGGCGGCGACCTCCTCGTCGAGGGCGACACGATCACCGCCGTCGGCCCCCGCCTCGACGCGGCGGACGCCGTGGTCGTCGACGCCACCGGCACGATCCTCGCCCCCGGCTTCGTCGACACCCACCGGCACGCCTGGGAGGCCCAGTTGCGCCGGATCATGCCGGACGTCGACGACCTCGGCGGCTATGTGATGGCCACCCTGGCCGGCTACGCCACCGTCTACCGGCCCCAGGACATGTACATCGGCACGAGACTGGCCGCGTTGACCGCGATCGACAGCGGTATCACGACCATGCTCGACTTCTCGCACAACTCCCGTACCCGCGAGCACTCCGACGCCGCCGTCGAGGCGCTGCGCGACACCGGCATCCGTGGCGTGCACGCTTCCATGGGCCCGCACTTCGGTGACTGGGACCGGCAGTGGCCCGGCGACCTGGCCCGTCTCAAGGAGCAGTACTTCAGCAGCGACGACCAGTTGCTCACGCTGCGCCTCGCGACCCTGGCCACCGACGAGATCGCCGGACCCGCGCTCGCCTACGGCCCCGAACTCGCCCGTACCGCCAGGGAACTGGGCATCGGGGTGAGCGTGGACGCCGTCTTCGGCACCGCCTCCTCCGACGCGGTCCTGCGCTGGGCCGAGGACGGCCTCCTCGGCCCCGACGTCACCCTCATCCACTCCACCGGGCTGACCCCCGAGGCATGGCGGGCAATCGGCGGCTCCGGCACCACCGTTGCCCTCGCACCGACCTCCGACGCCCAGATCGGCCTGGAGACCGCGATCCCCGCCGTCGACGAGGCCCTGTCCGTCGGCATCCGCCCCGGACTGAGCATCGATGTCGAAGTCGCCCTGGCCAGCGACATGTTCACCCAGATGCGGGCCCTGCACGCCATCCAGCGGATGCGCGCGGTCAACGGCGTCTACGGCACCGACCGGCAGCCCTCCCGTATCACCACCCACGACGTCCTCGACTTCGCGACCCTCCAGGGCGCCCGCACCAACGGCCTGGCCGGTGTGACCGGTTCACTCACTCCGGGCAAGAAGGCCGACCTCCTCGTCATCCGGGCCGAGGACCTCAACAACATGCCTCTCAACGACCCGATCGGCACGATCGTGCTGGGCTCCGACGCCCGCAACATCAGCGCCGTCCTCATCGACGGCGAGCCCCGCAAGTGGGACGGACAGGTCCTCGACGTCGACCTGGCCGCCCTGCGCGGCGAGGTGCACGCCTCACGCGAGTACGTGCTGAACACCCCGGCTGTGTGAACACGCACAGCGAAGGAGTCCGCCATGGCAAGCCTGGAACTGATCGCCGTCGTCGCCGTCGGTGTGCTCCTGATGGGCTGGCTGTCGCGTCGTACGGGCCTGAGCGAACCGCTTCTGCTGCTCGGCGCGGGCTGCCTCGTGGGACTCACGCCGCCCTTCGCGTCGTTCGCGCTGTCCCCCGAGGTCGTCCTGTTCCTCTTTCTGCCCGCCCTGCTGTACTGGGAGGCGCTCACCTCCTCGGTCCGCGAGATCCGCGACAACTTCCGCAGCATCGCCCTGCAGTCCACCGGGCTGGTCCTGGCAACGGCCGTCGCCGTCGCGGCCGTCGCCCATGCGCTGGGCTACGGCTGGCCCGTCGCCTTCGTCCTCGGTGCCGTTCTGGCCCCGACCGACGCCGCGGCCGTCGCCGCCGTCGCCAGGGCCATGCCGCGCCGCATCCTGACCGTGCTGCGCACCGAGAGCCTGCTGAACGACGGCACCGCGCTGGTCCTGCTGGCGGTGGCCGTCGATGCCGTCACCGACGAGCGGCCCTTCTCCTGGTCGGGCACGGCGGTCGCCTTCGCCGGGTCCTACGCCGGCGGAGTCCTGGCCGGCGGCGCGGTCGCCCTGCTCCTGATCCCGGTCAGGCGCCGGTTGCCCGACCCCCTGCTGCACAGCGTGCTGAGTGTCGCCACGCCTTTCCTGGCCTACCTGCCCGCCGAACTCCTGCACGTGTCCGGCGTCCTCGCCGTCGTCACCTGCGGCCTGGTGACCACCCGGTTCGGCCCTCGTGTCATCGGTCCCGACGCCCGTATCCAGGCCGTCGCCTTCTGGGAAGTGTCCAGCTATCTGCTCAACAGCGCCCTGTTCGTCCTCGTGGGTATCCAACTGCCTTCAGCAGTGCGCGCGTTGACCTCCGTCTCCTTGGTCCGGGCGACGTTCGCCGCCCTCGCCGTGAGCGTCGCCGTGATCGGGACCCGGATCGCGTGGTTCTACTCGGTCCCCTATCTCGTCAGGCTCCTGGACCGGCGTCCCCTCCAGCGCGGGCGCCGGATCACCGGGCGGCAGCGGCTGCCGCTGGCGTGGGCGGGGATGCGGGGCGCCATCTCGCTGGCCGCGGCACTGACCGTGCCCGCCACGACGGCGGAGGGACATGTCGTCGGGCAGCGTGACGCGGTGGTGTTCCTCACCGCCGTCGTCATCGTCGTCACCCTGGTGGTCCTCGGTCCCACGCTGCCGGCCGTGGTCCGCCGGGCCCGTTTCCCCGAGGACACGGACAAGACCGCCGAACTCACCCTCGTGCGCTGCCGTATGAGCGGTGCCGCACTGCACGCCCTTCCGGAGCTGGCGCAACGGTTCGGGGTCGCCGAGCAGGACACCCGGCGCATGGTCCAGGACATCGAGGACCGTACGGCCCCCGCTCCCGGCACCGCGCGACGTCGGGAGAGCGTGCGGCGCCTCGAACTCGCCCTGCTCCAGGTCAAGCGGGACACGCTCACGGACCTGCGCGACGCAGGCCGTATCGACGACATCGTCCTGCGTACCGTCCAGCGCATGCTCGACGTGGAGGAGGTCCGGCTGAGGGGCAAGGCAGGTCCCTCAGCCGGTTCCGCCGTCACCCCGCGGCGGCGGTGAGCGCTCCCAGGGCACTGGCCTGGGTCCGCCAGTCGGTCTGGTTCGGGCTGGTGCCGGCCCAGCGTTCGCCGAGGGCGTTGAGGGAGGTCCGGTCCCGTGCCCACAGGGTGTCCGCCTGATTCTGGACGTAACTCCGGTAGGCGCCGGCGCCGGTGGCGGTCGCCAGGTCGGCGAGGTTTCGCAGGAAGATGCCCTTGAACTGCTTCTGGTTGTCGTCGCAGGACGCCGAGCCGACGTCGCAGGACTCGGTGAGCACTCCGCCGACGGTCAGCGCGGGGTTGCCGATCGCGGCGTCGGCCAGGGTCCGCGCGGTGGTCAGCAGCGAGCTGTCCCCGGTGGACTTCCACAGTTCGGTGAAACCGCCGATGGCCAGCCCCTGGTTGTAACTCCACACGGTGGAACCGTTGTTGGCGCAGGCAGAGGTCAGGCCGTCGTTCACCAGACCCGAGGAGTTGATCATCCCGCTGGACTTGTACCAGGCGGCGGACGTCCTCGCCCGCTGGAGCCACACGGTGTCGCCCGGGATGCGCTGGTGCAGGGCGGTGGTCAGCCACAGGTACTGCCCGTTCGTCACCGCGTTCTTGTAGGTCCGCTCACGGTCCCACCACACGCCGCCGCCGCAGGTACTGGTGTCCCAGTACTGCTGGACGTAGTTCGCGATGGTCACGGCCTCATTGAGATACCGGGAGTCGCCGGTGTAGTCGTACGCGTCGATCCAGGCGATCGCCCACCAGCCCGAGTCGTCGATGGAACGGCTGATGAAGTCGCCCTCGATCGCGTCCGAACTGCGCACCCCGGCGGCGAAGGCGCCCTTGTTCTGGTCGAAGGTGCGCGCGATGGCCCAGTCGTAGTCGTGCGTGCCGGTGGTCCTCGCGAAGTCGACGAGGGCGGTGAGGGTGGCGGCCGAGTTCCACCAACTGCTGGGCCACCAGCCGTTGTAGGGGTCGTACGACGACATCAGCGCGTCCGCCGCCGCGCGCGCCCTGGTCGGTGCGGGCCTGACCCACGCGGTGCAGCTGCCCTCGTTGTGGCTCGCCTCCCGGCCGCAGGCGCGGACCGCGCCGCCGTAGAGGAGGCCGCGCGGATCGCGGGTGGCGTACATCGCGGTGCGGGTGCCGGTGGCTCCGGAGGGGGTGCTGGTACGGCCGAGGGAGGAGCCGTCCGGCCAGGTCGAACCGCCGTCCCAGGAGCGGTCGAGCCAGATCTCGTCACCGGCGCCACCGGTGTCGATGCTCGCCCAGGCCATGGAGTTCTGCTGGTCGACGTGCAGCCGGATCGTGCGGCCGTAGAGGCTCGTGGACGGTACGGGCTGGTCGTCGCCGGCCGCTCGGCCTGCGCTCGTGCCGTCGCAGAGGGTGTCGCAGACGGTGGGATAGACCCAGTTCGTGCAGCCGACCCCTGCCGCGTCGCCGCAGGCCCGGACCAGCCCTCGGCGGTGGTTGCGGGGGTCGGTGATGTTGTACATCAGCGTCCTGGTGCCGGTCCAGGCACCCGGGATGCTCGCCTTGCCGAGCAGTCCCTCCCAGGTCGCGCCGCCGTCCCAGGAGCGGTCCAGCCACACCGAGTCCCCGGTCACGCCGTCGTCGATGCTGGCCCACGCCATGTCGTCCGCGTCGGACACGTGCAGTTCCAGACGACGGCCGTTGAGGTCCTTGTCCGGTACCGGGAAGGTCTCCTGCCGGGCCTGCGCGGGGTCGAGCGTGTCACAGGCCAGTACGCAGACCTGGGCGGCGGCGGACGCGGGCGTCGCGGCCGGCACGAGGGCGGCGAACGCGAGCGCGACCGCCAGCAGGAAGCCGAGAAAGCGTGGTACGACAACGATGTCTGAGCGGCGTGAGGACACCAGGACTCGCCTCGATTTCGCGATGGGGGGACGACGGTCGGCGCGCGTGACGGGGGCCGACGGCTCTGGTCGAGCCGGGCCGGATTCGAGCACTGGTCCATACCTGTCAACGAGGCAGTGAACCGGCTTGGCGAGGTCCTGTCAATGCCACAAGGGCAGCCTTCTCGAAGGGAGTTACGAGGCGGCCGCGACGGGTTGACACCCGGATTTCGGGCGCCCATCATCGGTGGAACTTCGGCGAGGCCCCTCGTGCATCCACCTGTCGCAACCCGCACCGGGCCTCGCACGGCGCGGATTTGAATCGTTTCAGACACTGTGCTTCCCCAGGTACCCGCACCCCCCACCCAGGAGGTCTCCATGCGCCGTCGATCACCGCTGAGCAGACCGCCGGGCCGGCATCATCTGCTCGGCCTGGCCGTCGCCGCGGCCGCCACGCTCGCCGTGGGCCCCGCCCCGTCCGCCGATATCGTGCCGGTATCCGCCGCGGGGACCTCAACGGGCGTCCGGGCGGCGGCAGTCGACCCCCTGAACTACTCGCCGACCTCACGCACCGTGAAGCCGACCGCCGTCTACCGGACGTCCGGCAGCGTCGCGAACCCGCAGAACGTGCTGAGCGGACAGCCGACCCGGATCTCCGGCTCGCAGTCGGCCGTCACCCTCGACTTCGGCGAAGAGGTCGGCGGCCTGGCAACGTTGTCCTTCGGGAGTGTGAGCGACAGCGGTCAACGGGTCGGGCTGGCCTTCAGCGAGTCGTCCCTGTACGCGGGCAACAACAGCGACCGCAGCAGCGGCCGGGACGGCGAGGACGGCGCCCTCTACGCCACGGCCTCCGCCAATGGCACCTACACCGTGCCCACCGCCCAACTCCGCGGCGGATTCCGCTACTTGACCGTCTTCCTCGACACCTCGGGCTGGGTGGACCTCAAGGGCGTCAGCCTCGCCTTCACCGCGGCGCCCGGGAAATCGAACCCGGCCGACTATCCCAACTACTTCCACTCCAGCGACGACCTGCTCAACCGCATCTGGTACGCCGGGGCCTACACGGTGCAGCTCAACACGATCGCCTCGGACCAGGGCCGCGCCTGGCCCCCGCCGGCCTCGGCCTGGGACAACAGCGCGACCGTCGGCGTGGGCGACTCCGTCCTGGTCGACGGCGCCAAGCGGGACCGCACGGTGTGGCCCGGCGACATGGGCATCGCCGTGCCGACCCAGTACGCGTACTCCGGCGACCTCACCTCCACCCGCAACGCGCTCACCACGATGTACGACGCGCAGTCGGCGGAGGGTGAAATCCCGTGGTCGGGGCCGCCGTTCAACCTCACCGGCTCGGACACCTACCACACCTGGACGCTGCTGGGCACCTCGACGTACTACACGTACACCGCGGACCGGGCGTGGCTTGACTCGGAATGGGCCGACTACAAGCGCGGGATGGCCTTCATCACCAACAAGATCGACGGCAACAACCTGCTCGACGTGACCCGCACCCAGGACTGGGCCCGTGTCGGCCAGGGCGGTGAGAACATCTCCGCCAACGCGCTGCTGTACGCCGCGCTCAGGGGCGGCGCGACCCTGGCCACGGCCGAGGGCGACAGCGCGCTCGCCGCGAGCTGGACCGGCAAGGCGGACGCGATCAAGGCCGCGGCCAACTCCCGTCTGTGGGACGCCTCGAAGGGCATGTACAAGGACAACCCCACCAGCGGTCTGTATCCGCAGGACGGCAACTCCCTCGCGGTCTGGTACGGGTTGACCGACTCCGCGGCCAAGGCACAGAGCGTTGTCGCGGGGCTCGGGAAGAACTGGGGCGCGTACGGCCCCACCACTCCCGAATGGGGCGGCAACGTCTCGCCGTTCGCGGGCGGCATGGAGCTCAACGCCCGCTTCACGGCGAACGACGACTACACCGCCCTGGACCAGATCCGGCGCACCTGGGGGCACATGCTCGACAGCGACATCGGCACGAAGAGCACCTTCTGGGAGGGCGTCAAGGCCGACGGCGGACTCGCCTACGGCGGTTCGTTCATGAGCCTGGCCCACGGCTGGTCCTCCGCGCCCACCTCCACGCTCACCTTCGACGTGCTGGGCACCGCACCCGAGTCGGCGACCGGCGCCTACCGCTTCGTCCCGCACCCCGGTGACCTGACCAGCGCCGAGGGCCGTATCACCCTGCCCCAGGGCGCCGTCGACGCCTCCTGGTCCCGCGACCCCGCCGCCGGCACCTATACGGCGCACCTGACCAGCCCGGCCGGGACCACCGGCCGTATCGGCGTCCCGAAGTCCGGCGGCGGCAACGTCTCGGTGTCCGTGAACGGCACCGTCGTGTGGAGCAACGGATCCTTCACCCCCACCTCCGGCATCACCGGCGCGAGCCAGGACGACACCTACGTCTACCTCACCGGCGTCGCCCCGGGCAGCTACACGGTGACCGCCACCGGCCTCGGCAACCCCGCCGCACCCGCCGACCCCGCCACCGCCGGTGCGCTGCGCGCGGGCTACACCCGGTGCGCGGGCGAGGGCGGCACCTGCTCCTTCAGCGGCACCCGCTCGGTGGCCTACGGCGCCGGAACGTACACGTACAAGACCGTGACCGGCAGCACCGCCTGCGCCAACGACTCCTTCGGCGGCGACCCGGCGCCGAATCTCGTCAAGTCCTGCTACGTCGCCGACGCGGGCGGCCCGCCCGGCTACACCGTCTGCGCGGCCGAGAACGGCACCTGCGCCGTGCCCGGCTACAACCGTGACGTCGTCTACGGCGCCAACGGCAACTTCGTGCACCAGGTCACCAACGGGTCCGTCGCCTGCTCCAACGCGCACTTCGGCGACCCCGTCGACGGCGTCGCCAAGTCCTGCTACCTGCCGCCCGCCGGAGCACCGGCCGGCGGCTGGACCAAGTGCGCCGACCAGAACGGCACATGCGCGGCCGCCGCCGGACAGCCGGTGATGTACGGCGCGTTCGGAGCGTTCACCACGCTCAAGGCCACCGGCGACACCCCGTGCACCGACGCGAAGTTCGGCGACCCGATCCCCGGCGAGTCGAAAGCCTGCTACACCGCCGGCGGCGGCCCGGCCGGTTACGCCACCAACTGCTCCGACGAGACCGGTACTTGCGCCTTCAGCGGGCAGCAGACCGTGGCCTACGGCGCGCGCGGCACCTTCGTCTACAGGTCGTTCACCGGCGGCACCAGTTGCACGACGACGGCGTTCGGCGGCACGGATCCGCTGCCGGGGGTACGGAAGGGCTGCTACCTCGCCTCCTGAGGAGGGCGACGCTCCCGGCGGCCCGCGCGCGGTGCGCGGGCCGCCGGATCACTCGGGGTGCGCCGGTGTCAGCTGCTGGGCACGGTGTCCTCGAAGGTGGTGCCCGCGCCGCGGTACGCCGCCACCTTGGCGGCGACCTGCGCCGGTGTGAGGACCTGGTCCTTGACGTGCAGGACGTAGTCGACCTGCTCGTCGTAGGCCCGCGCGGTGGAGCTGGTCAGGCCGCCGAAGTCGATCAGCCACTGGTTGAAGTTGATCGACATCGGTCGCTCCGGCAGGTACGCGGCGTCATGCGTGCCGAAGAGCTGTCCGTCGATGTAGTACTTGATGTTGTTGTTGTCGATGGTCAGCACCAGGTCGTGCCAGCCGCCGTAGCTCTGCCGGCCCTCGGTGTGCTGGTTGACCGCCACCCACGGGTCGGGTTGGTAGGTCTCCCAGGACGTCGTGTAGAGGATGTTCGACGACTCGCCCCAGCCGCCGTTGGGGAGGTACTCGAAGTCGTACTCGGAGTAGTCGTCCGCCATCGGTGCCGTGAGGTCGTTGATGGTGAAGAACGTCTGGACGAGGTGGTCGCCGTCCGGGCCGGACTTGGGTGCGTCGCTGAACTTGACCCGGGCCGCGTAGGTGCCGTTCTTGAACTTCCGCGCGTTGGTGACGACCTCGGTCTGCTTGGTGCTCTCGGCGGTGCCCGATGTCGAGGTCTCCAGGTTCATGACGGAGTTGCCGCTGGAGGTGGCGAAGGTGACGTTCCCGGGCGCCCAGGTGGCGCCGGACACGCCGGGGCCGCCGGAGGCGGAGCGCACGCTCCAGCCGTGCGCCGAGATCTTCGGGTCGTCGTAGGCGCTGTAGTTGAAGTCGTCGAACAGCGTGGCGCCGGTGGCCGGAGGGTCGGTGGGCGGGTCCGTCGGGTCGTTGCCGGCGGGGGCCTGGCCCCACAGGGTGGTGCCGGACAGCTGTGCGGTGACCTTGGACCAGTCGCCGTACGAGGTCTGGGAGGCGCCGAAGGAGTAGTCGTCGCTCTGGACCAGCGGCTGCCACGTCGACTGGTAGAAGCGCAGCTGCATGTCGCCGGTGTCGGCGCCCGGAGCGAGGGTGCCGGCACCGGAGGTGAAGCCGATCTCCAGGTAGCGGTCGGCCGTTGCCGTCGGGTTGGCGAGCGTGCCGAAGGTGCCGGTGACGTTGGCGCAGCCCTTGACGGCCCAGGAACAGGCGAAGCGGTAACTCGCGCTCGCCGAGTCGGCCTTGAAGTAGTAGCGGATCCTGACGCTCGCCAACTGCACCGTGGTGGTGCCGGTGTTCTTCACCTTGAACCAGGGCTCGGCCTGGTCGGCGCTGGCGCCGGTGGCGCTCGTACGGTACTGGACGCTCAGTCCGTCGCCGGCCGCGCTCGCGGTGGCCGGGAGAGCGGCGAGCGCGGCGGCGCCCATGGCCACCGCGACGGCGGCGGACGCGGTGGCGCGCAGCCGGTTCTTGGTGAGTCTCATCGTGGTTCCTTTCCAGAAAGGTGGGGGTGATTCCCGGAATCGGACAGGTCAGGGGTGGCGCTGGACGCCGAGCACGTCGAGCCGGGCGGTGTGCCCGTCGAGGCGGGAGCGGAAGTCGGCCCAGTCGGTGGTGCCGCTCCAGGCGCGGTCGGCGAGGGCACACAGCCGGGGGTAGGTGAGGTACTCGATGTGGGCGGGCGTCGTGACGAACTCGGTCCACAGCTGGGCCTGGGTGCCGAGCACCCGCCCGGCCACGTCCGGTTCGGCGTCCTCGGGTACGGGGTCATGGGCGTGGGCGGCGCGCAGATCGACGACGGTTCCGGGCTGGGCCGGCGGCTCGTGCGGGTCGGCGGTCTGGGCGTGGTCGAGGTAGGTGGCCCGGTGGTACGCGCTGACGACGGGGTGGCCGCGGCGTGCCGCCGTCAGGGTGTGGGACGCGTCGCGCCAGGTCATCACGGTGAAGTCGAGGGGCAGTTCGGCGCCGGTCTCGGCCCAGCCGACCGGGCGGCGGCCACGCCGGACGAGGAACTCGCCGATCTGCCCGAGGAACCAGCCGTGCAGGGCCTCGGGGTTCGGCAGGCCCTCCGCCGACGCCCGTTCGCGCGCGGCGGCGCTGTGCGTCCACTCGGTGGTGGGACACTCCTCGCCGCCGATGTGGATGTACGGCGAGGGGAAGACGTCCATGACCTCGTCGAGGACGTCGCGGCAGAAGTCGAGGACCTCGTCGTGGACGCCGAGGACGGTGTCGCACACTCCCCAGCGCGTCCAGACGTCGAGGCTGCGCTCCGGCTGGTTGCCCAGTCCGGGATAGGCGGCGAGGGCCGCGCGTACGTGTCCGGGCATCTCGATCTCCGGCATGACGGTGACGCCGCGAGCGGCCGCGTACCGGACCAGGCCGCTCAGTTCGGCCCGCGTGTACGACCCTCCGTGCGGGACGCCGTCGAACGTGCCGCTGCCGGCCGGGCCCTGCTGCGACTCGGCACGATGGCCGCCGATCTCGGTGAGCTTGGGCCGGGCGGTGACCGGCATCCGCCAGCCCTGGTCGTCGGTGAGGTGCAGATGGAACACGCTGATCTTGTGCAGGGCCAGCAGGTCGACGTAGCGGCGCAGATAGGAGACGGGCTGGAAGTGGCGTGCCACGTCCAGCATCGCGCCGCGCCAGGGGTGCCGCGGGACGTCGGTGATCTCGACGCAGGGCAGCAGCCACCGCGTGTCGGGCCGCGGGGTCTCCGACAGGGCCTCGGGGGGCAGGAGTTGACGGATCGTCTGGACGCCGCGCAGCAGGCCGGTGAGGTGCGCGGCGCGCAGCAGCACGGTGTGCGGGGCGATGGTGAGCCCGTACCCTTCGTCGCCGAGACCGGTGAGCCCGGGGGCGAGCGCCAGCGTGAACCGTCCGTCCGGGGACGGTCGCAGGGGCAGTCCGGTGGCGGGGGCGAGCAGGGTCCGCAGCAGTTCCGCGGCCGGTTCGGCGCCCGCTCCGATGTGCAGCGCGGTGTCGGCGTCGAGCGTGAAGTGCCCCGGCCGGAGTACGGCTTTGGCGGGGCGGGGGACGAGGGAGAGCGCAGATCGGTGTGCGGGCATGGGGCGCCTCCGGGAGCGGGTCGCGTGGGGGCTGGTGTGTGGTCAGCCCTTGACCGCGCCGGCCGCGAAGCCGGCGGTGACATGGCGCTGGAGCAGCAGGAACACCACGAGTGCGGGGGCGGCGAAGAGGGTCGAGGCGGCCATGGTGGCGCCCCAGTCGGTGCCGAAGACGTTCTGGAACGAGGACAGCCAGACGGGCAGGGTGCGGTGGTCCTGCTGCTTGATGATCAGGAAGTTGGCGTACGCGAACTCGTTCCAGGCGGTGATGTAGCCGAACAGCGAGGTGGCCATCAGGCCCGGGGCAAGGAGCGGGAACGCGATGTGCCGGAATGCGCCGAGCCGGGTGCAGCCGTCGACCTGGGCGGACTCCTCCAGCTCCGGCGGGATCGTGCCGATGAAGCCGCGCAGCACGATGACGGTGAAGGGCAGCGTCATCATGAAGTAGACGAGGGTCAGGGTCGGCAGCCGGTCGAGCATGCCGGTGTCCCGGGAGATGATGTACACGGGGATGATCAGTGACTCCCAGGGCGCCATCTGGGCGATGAAGACCATGAGCATGAACTGCCGCCGTCCCCTCCACCGCATCCGGGCGACCGCGTAGGCGGCGCCGAGCGCGATGACGAGGGCGAGCAGGACGGCGCTCAGCGTGACGAGGATGCTGTTGCGCCAGAACAGGCCGAAGCCGGCGGCGCCGACGGCGGTGCGGAAGTGGTCGAGGGTCCAACTCCCGGGAATGATCCGGGGGTTGCCGGACTGGATGTCGCGGGTCGGGGTGAACGCGGTGGCGACCATCCAGTAGACCGGGAACAGGCAGACCACGACCGTGACGACGGCGGCGGCGTTCAGGGGCAGGCGGCGGATGCGGGGCCGGGTGGTGCTCATGCGAGCTCGTCCTCCTGGCGGAACATCTGACGGAAGTAGAGGACCAGCACGCCCGACATCAGCACGACGGTGACCATGGAGGCCGCCGAGCCGAGGTCGTAGCGCTGGCTCGACAGGGCGGTCTGGACCGCGTACACGGGCAGGATCGTGGTGGCGTCGCCGGGCCCGCCGTTGGTCATCACCCAGATCTGGACGAACGCCTTGAACGTCCAGATCACTTCGAGCGAGAGCACCAGCAGGAAGATCGGCCGGACGATCGGGAGGGTGATCGAGCGGAAGATCCGCGGCCCCGACGCCCCGTCGAGCCGCGCCGACTCGTACAGCTCGGTGGGGACGGTGGTGAGGGCCGAGTACAGGGTGATCGCGGCGAACGGCACGGACTGCCACACGACGAGGACGACCACGATCGCGAAGGCGGCCGGGCCGTGCGCGAACCAGGGGTAGCGGTGGAAGGACTCGAACCCCAGGTCGGTCAGGACCGCGTTGACGATGCCGAACTCCGAGTGGAACAGCCACTGGAAGACGGTGGTCGCCGCGATGACGGGCATCGCCCAGGTCAGCACGAGCGCACTGAGGACCGCGGTCCGCCCGAACCGGCCCAGCCGCTCGACCATGAGCGCGACCAGGGTGGACAGCACCATGATCAGTACGACGTTGACCGCCATGAAGAGGAAGGTCCGGCGCACCACCTCCCAGAAGCGGCCGTCGCCCAGCAGCGTCTCGTAGTTCCGGAGTCCGACGAACCGCGCGTCGCCCAGGATGAGCTGGCGCAGACCGAAGTCCTGGAGCGAGATCACCACAGCGCGGACCAGGGGATAGACGAGCAGGTAGAGCATGCCGAGGACGGCGGGCGCGATCAGGACGTACGGCCAGATCCCGCGGCCGGCGGCCGTCGACGGGCGGCGCCTGCCCGCGGCGGTGGACCGCCGGGGTGGCCGGGTGGTGAGTGGGGGGCGGGACACGGTCTGCTCTCGGACTGCCGGCACGGCACTTCTCCTTCCCGTGCGTCGACGACGGTTCAGGAGCCGGAGTTCATCGCCGTGGTGATGGCGTCGGACGCCGTGGTGGCAGCCTTGTGCACATCGCCTCCGGTGAGCACGGCCGTCATGTAGTCCTTGATCGGGTTCTTGGCCTCGACCGCGGCCCAGCCGGGCGTGTTCGGTGTGGCGTGGCCCTCGGCCGCGCCGACCGCCATGGCCGCGGCGCCCGGGTCGGAGGCGACCGCGGAGGCCAGGGTGGTCTTGTTCGGGACGTAGCTCATGGCGAGGGCGAGCTTCTTCTGCCAGGTGTCGCCGGTGAGTTCCCTGATGAAGGTGTAGGCCGCGTCCTGCTTGGTGGAGGCCGTGGGGATGACGAGGTCGGAGCCGCCGGTGAAGACCGCGCCGGGCTTGTCGGCGGTCTTGCCCGGGATCGGGAAGAAGCCGAGCTTGCCCTTCAGCGCCGGGTTGTTCTGGATGACCACGTTGGCGCCGCCGGGTGTCGAGACGACCTGGGCGACCTTGCCCTTGGCCATGACGTCCGCCTGTGGGGGGTTGGCCTCGTCGGCGTCCTTGGGCCCCCTGCCGAGGGCCTGGAGCTTCTGGTAGAACTCCATGCCGCGGATCGCCTCGGGGGTGTCCAGCGTGCCCTTCCACTTGCCGCCGGACTCGGTGGCGAGGTCGCCGCCCTCGTCCCAGACGAAGCCGGCGAGGGTGTACCAGTTCTGGCCGGGCAGGTAGATGCCCTGCGTACCACCGGTGTTGAGCTTCTCGGTGGCGGCGATCCACTGGTCGCGGGTCTTGATCGCGGCCGCGTCGATGCCCGCCTTCTTGAAGAGGTCGGTGCGGTAGATGACGACGCGGTTGGCGGCGTAGTAGGGGATGCCGTACTGCTTCCCCTCGTAGGAGCCCGGCTCGGCGAGGCCCTTGAGCCAGTTCTGCCCGCCGAGTTCGCCGACCTTGGCGCTGAGGTCGAGCAGCCCGCCGCTCTGCGCGAACTGGGCGACCTGGGTGTTGCCGGTCTCGATGACGTCCGGGGCGTCGTTGCTGGCGAGGGCCGCAGTGACCTTCTCGCCGATCCCGTCCCACTCCTGGATCTGCACCTTGACCTTGATGTCGGGGTGGGCGGCCTCGAAGCCCTTGACGAAGTCGCTCTGGAACCGTGCCGAGACACTGTCGCGCATCAGCCAGACGTCGATGGTGGTGTTTTTGCCGGAGCCGTCGCCGGAGGCGTCGGAGGAGCCACTGCAGGCACTGAGCCCGGCCGTCATCAGGAGCGCGGACACACCGGCAAACAAGCGGAGCTTCACGGTTCACCTCTGGAGGACATGACCTGACCACCTGACCAGTGAAGTCCACTGGTCAGCTCACCTCTTGATGTGAGGACGAAGGTGGCATAGACCAATTGAGGCGTCAACCCTCCGTACAGCAACGGCATTTGGTGGGCAGACCAGGCGGAGTCCGGACGATCACCGCTCGGTGGCCGTTACACTTCCCGGAACCAAGAGGGCAGTTGCAGGTGACCACTGGTCAGCTGGTTAACTGGTCAACTGGGATTCCGGGCAGCAGGGAGCGCGACATGACGGCCGACGAACCAGGCGCGGTGCTCAAACGGGAGCGAGTGCGCGACTTCCTCCTCGACCTGGTCGAGTCACAGCGTCCGGGGGACGCGATCCCCTCCGAGCGCGTCCTCTGCGCCCGCCTGGGCGTGTCCCGCCCCACCCTGCGCGCGGCGGCCGACGAACTGGTCGCCGCGGGGCTGCTGGTACGGGAGCACGGGCGGGGCATGTTCGTCGCTCCGGAGAAGATCACCCAGGAACTCGTCTCCGGGCAGCAGGCCATGACCGTGCCCCGGGCCACCGGAACCTGGTCGAGTCGGCTGCTGGAGTTCACCACCATCCCGGCGGGCGCGCGCGTGGGCCGCAGGCTGCGCATCTCCCCCGCCGCCGAGATCGTGTACGTGGCGCGGCTGCGTCTGGTCGACGGCGCCCCGATGGCCATCGAGCACCTGCACATCAAGGCCGGTCTGGTCCCCGCCCTGTCCGCCGGGGAACTGGAGGCCGGCGACCTGTACGAGCACCTGCGCGAACAGCACGGCGTGCACGTCCAGGAGGCCGTCCAGGCGATCGAGCCGACCGTCGTCACCCGGGCCGAGGCCGAACTGCTCGACGTGCCCGAACTGTCACCGGCGCTGCTCTTCGAGCGCCTCACCTCGGACACCACGGGACAGCCCGTCGAGTACGTCCACTCGATCTACCGCGGAGACCGCTACCGCATCGTCTCCCGGCTCACCCTCGGCCCCGCGGCCACGGTGCCGTCGGCAGGCGTCGGGCACCATCCCGGCATCCCTCCGGGCGACTTCGCGCACGGCGACACCATCACGTCCTCCACACGCGGCGACATCCAGTCGGCACCGTGAGCCGCTGCGGGGGAGAACAGCACCGGGCTGCTCTCCCCCGCCATGCCGGAACGGATGTCAGATGGCCTGGGCGGTGGGCAGGATGGTGATCTCGGTCAGGTTGACGTGACGCGGGACGGCGGCCATGAAGGCGACGGTCTCGGCGATGTCCGTGCTCTGCAGGACGTCGATGTCGTGGATGAGGTCGGCCATCAGTTTGGAGGCGTCGGGGTCGGTGACGTGGTCGGGGAGTTCGGTGTCGACCATGCCGGGCTCGATGGTGGCCACGCGGACCATCCTGGGGCCGAGTTCGACGCGCAGCAGCCGGGTGAGGTGGCTGATGTACGCCTTGGTGCCGGAGTAGACGGAGAACTTCGCCAGGATGCGGGTGGCCGCGATCGACGAGGTGTTGATCAGGTCGGCGGGCCTGCCCGCCGCGGCGGACTCCGTCAGGTGCGGGACGAACGCGGCGATCACGTTCATCAGGCCGCCGATGTTGAGGTCGATCTGGCGCTGCCAGTCGTCGACCTTGAGTTCCTCGATGCCGGAGATGAGCTGGACACCGGCGTTGTTGAACACGAGGTCGGCCTTGCCGAAGCGCTCGGCGACCTGGTCGGCGGCGGCCTGGACGGCAGCGCGGTCGGTCACGTCGACGGCCAGGGCGAGCGCGGTGCCGCCGGCGGCCTCGATGTTCTTGACCACACCGTCCAGACGCTCCTTGCGCCGGGCCAGTACGACCACGGTGGCGCCGAGTCCGGCCAGCCGCTCGGCGGTGACGGCACCCATGCCGCTGGAGGCGCCGGAGACGACGGCGACACGGCCGGCGAGGGGGGTACCTGTGAGCAGGGCAGCAGACATCACAAAACCTCAATCTCTTTGATCACGGGGGTCGGAAGGCGGAGTGTCAGGCGGCGTCGTCGTGCGCGGTGGCCGCGGACTTCTCGCGCCACGGGGCGAGGTCGTCCTGCACCTGCTGGTACTTGACGTCGAGCCGCTCCAGCGTGTCGCGCCCGAGGTAGAGGTGCGTGGGCAGCTTCTCGGTGGCGGCCACCTCGACGATGAGGGCGGCGCCCTTGACGGGGTCGCCGAGCTGGGCGTGGTTGGCCCGGTCGATCCAGTCCAGGGTCACGTGCGCGGGGGTGTCGTCGTAGTCGCCGATGCGGTTCGCGGCGACCGACAGGGAGCTGGCGTCCAGGAAGTCGGTGCGGAAGACGCCGGGCTCGACGACCATCGACTGGATTCCGAACGGCGCCATTTCGGCGGAGAGCGCTTCGCTGATGCCGGCGACCGCGAACTTCGACGCCGAGTACAGGCTGACGCCCGGCTCGCCCTCGAAACCGGAGCGGGAGCCGATGTGCACCAGCCGTCCCGAACCCTGCTTGCGCATCACGGGCAGCACGGCCCGGGTGACGTTGATCAGGCCGAAGACGTTGAGGTCGAACAGTGACCGGGCCTCCGCGTCGGAGATCTCCTCCAGCGCGCCCAGCAGTCCGCGGCCGGCGTTGTTCACCAGGACGTCGATACCGCCGAACCGCGCCACGGCCGCCTCGACCGCCTGCGGAATGCTGTCGTTGTCCGTGACGTCCAGGGCGACCGCGAAGACCTTGCCGGAACTCTTCAGATCGTCCGGTACCCGCTCCGGATTTCGTACGGCGACCACGACATTGTTACCGCCTGCCAGAGCGGCGCGGGCGATTTCCGCGCCGATTCCGCGGGAGGCACCGGTGACAAACCACGTAGCCATGGGAAAACCTCTTTCGTTCTTTTCCCCCTGCGGGGGATTTCCTGTTGACGTATTCGAGTCTGTCCCTCCTCCGGAGCGATATGAAGGCAGCGGTTTTCCTGGGAGTCCTGCACCCAGGATGGGGCTCAGGTGCCGTGCGCGGGGTTCTGCCGGCGCGGCACTCCGGGTGCGCCGACGGAGCCCAGCAGGGCCAGCCCGTCGGCGGAGGGGGAGCCCGGCTCGGCCTGCAGGATGACGAGCTGCTGTCCCGGGACGCTGCGGATGTCGAGGGCCTCGTGGCGCAGCTCCAGGTCCCCCACGACGGAGTGGTACACCTGCTTGATCTCGTAGGGCGGGACCCGGGTGTACTCGCGAGCCCACAGGGCGCGGAACTCGCCGCTGCGCACCGACAGCTCACCGACCAGCTCCAGGACGCGGGGGTCCTCCGGGGTGCTCGCGGCGGTCTGCTGGAGGTCGGCGACCGCCCGGTGCCTGGCCCGCTCCGGGCTGCGGTAGAAGGACTTCGCGGCGGGGTCCAGGAAGAGCATGCGCAGGACGTTGTCGTGCTGCGCGAAGTCACGGTAGAGGGCGTCGGCCAGGGCGTTGGTGGCCAGCAGGTCCTGGGCGTGGCCGATGATGAAGGCCGGCGTCCTGGTCCAGCTCTCGATCAGCTGCCGCAGATGCGGCCGGACACGCTCGACCCGGACGGGTGCCCTGGTGCGACGGACTGACGGCAGCGCCAGCCGGAAGAGTTCCCGCTTGTCCTCGTCCCCGAGCCGCAGCACGCGGGCCATGGCCTCGAGGACCCGGGGCGACGGACTCACCTCACGGCCCTGTTCGAGCCGGCTGTAGTAGCTCAGGCTGACCCCCGCGAGCGTCGCGACCTCGTCGCGTCGCAGCCCCGGCACCCTTCGCCGGCCGGCGGTGAGCAGTCCTGCCGCCTCGGGGCTGAGGCGTTCTCTGCGGGAGCGGAGAAAACGACCCAGCCCTTCCACCGGGTCGAGGTGCGTGTCGTTGTCCATGTCATCGAGGCTAGGCGGAAAGCGCCCGGAAAAGTTCCGCCGACGGTGGGTGCATTACACCCAGGATTACGGGCCCCATGGGGCAGGACCGTGCGACACCACGGCCTGACGTATCGGCCACCCGCCCTCTCGGGCACGGACTCACCGTCTGCGACGAACGCACGACCTGATGTGATATTGCACGCCCGGCACTTCTCACAGGACGGAATCCATCTAGTCTTGCCGCATGAGCAATGGGACGCCTTTGGGTGATTTTCTCCGAGCCCGCAGAGAAGCCCTGAAGCCGCACGACGTCGGTCTGCCCGAACACGGGCGGCGCCGGGTGCCGGGACTGCGCAGAGAGGAAGTCGCGCTGCTCGCCGGAGTCAGCTCCGACTACTACATCAGGCTGGAACAGGGGCGCGAGAACAGCCCGTCCCCCCAGGTCCTCGATGCCGTGGCGCAGGCGCTGAAACTGGACGCGGAGTCCACCGACCATCTCAACCGCCTCTGCCTGGCCGCCTCGCAGCGCCCCCGCGACCGGGGCGACACGGAGGTCAGCCCGCAGCTGTTGCAGCTGATGGACGGATGGGATCACACTCCGGCCTTCGTCGTCGGCCCGGCCCTCGACATCATGGCGGGCAACTCCCTGGCCACCGCCCTGCACAGCGGTTTCGAGAAGTTCGACAACCTCGCCCGGATGGTGTTCGTCGACCCGGCGGGGCGCGACTTCTACCAGGAATGGGAGCGGGCCGCGCACTCCTGTGTCGCCGAGATCAGAGCCGCCTACGGCCATGACCCCGAATCCGCCCGCATCGCCGAGGTCGTGGCGGAACTGTCCGCCCGGAGCGAGGAGTTCGCCGCGCTCTGGCAACTCCACGACGTCAAGGGCAAGTCCCAGGAGGGCAAGCACCTCAAACACCCTCAGGTCGGGGACCTGCACATCAAGTTCGCGGCCTTCACGGTCAACGGGGCCCCGCACCAGCAGCTGGTGGTCTACCAGGCCGAACCGGCCGGCCCGACGGCGGCGGCCTTCGAGACGCTGAGGACCATGGCCACCCGGCCGAAGCAGGCCCGGGCAGGAGCGGTGGACGCGGGCATGTGAGCTGACCGCATGACCACGTGGCAGTACCTCCTGTAGACAAGCCCGGCGGGACGAGGTGACGATCCCGGGATCACAGAGAGCAAGGAGCAGGGCGTGGGCCCATTGTCGTGGAGCGCCGGGCTGATGACGGGTCTCAAGTGGTGGCAACGGGTGGTGTTGGTCGTGTGCCTGTGTGCGCTCACGCTGCCGTTGTGGTTCGCCGCGAAGAACACCTACCGGTTCGTCGACGGTCACCGGACGGCGACGGAAGGACATGTCCACTGCGACTGGGACGGCCCCTGCCGGGGCGCGTGGCGTCTGCCCGGCGGACGGCAGGGGCGGGGCGAGATCGAAGGTCTGACCTTCCAGGACGACGAAGAGCTCGTGACGGGCATACCGGTCTACGCAGGCGGGGACTGGGCTGTGGCCGACCGCTCCGACCTGGTTGTCGATGCGGCCCTGGAACTCGGCGGTGCCGTGATCGGCGCGGCTCTGGTGCTCTCGATGGCCTGGATCAGGTCCAGAGACCTCTGACCGATCGGCGTTCCCCTGCCATGCGGTCTCACCGAGATCACCGGAATCCGGTGAGGACCGCTCACCTGTCCCGCGGCGAACCTGAACGCGCGCCACCCCCCCGTACGTCGTCCACCCCCCGTGTGTCATCGACCGACCGGAGTGAACCCGCCATGTCGTCCACGAACCGCCGCTCGTTCCTTGCCCGCAGCGCGGCACTCGCGGCCGTGCCCACGGTCGCCGCGCTGGCCGACGGCGCACTGGCCGGCCAGGCGTCGGCCGCCACGCTGCCCGACTACGCGCCGATCCCGCCGTCCGCGCTCGGTCCCGCCGTCAACGCGCAGGGCTACTACGTGGGCCGGGTCGAGAAGAATCTGTACTGGGTGACCGACGGCACCTACCAGGCGGCGTTCCTGACGACCCGTGAGGGGGTCGTGCTGTTCGACGCACCGCCGTCCATCGGGCACAACCTGCAGCGTGCCATCGACGAGATCGCGTCCGCCAACGGCGTCTCCGGCAAAGTGACCCACCTGGTCTACTCCCACCACCACGCCGACCATCTCGGCGCGTCGTCGCTGTTCGGCCGCAACGTCGTACGGATCGGCCACGCCGAGACCAAACGGCTCCTGGCCCGCGACAACGACCCGGCCCGGCCGGTTCCCGACATCACCTTCGACAAGCGCCACACGCTGCGCGTCGGCGGGGAGCGCATCGAGCTGGCCTGGCACGGCACCAACCACACCCCCGACAACGTCTACATCCACCTTCCCGAGCGCGACACCCTGATGCTCGTCGACGTCCTCCTGCCCGGCTGGGTCCCCTTCGACAGCTTCAATCTCAACGAGGACGTCCCCGGCTCCGTCGCCGCCCCCGCCAAGGCCATGAGCTACCCGTGGAAGCACTTCATCGGCGGCCACATAGGCAGGCTGGGCACCCGCCAGGACATGGTGGTGTACCAGCAGTACGTGGACGACATCGTCGACAACGTCAAGAAGGCGCTCGCGACGGTCGACCCCACCCCGTACTTCACGAAGTACGGGAACAACGTGTGGGCTGCGGTCAAGGAGTACCAGGCCGCCCAGGTCGCCTACGCCGCCGAACCGGTCGTCAGGAAGTACACCGGCGTCCTCGCCGCCGCCGATGTCTACACGGCCAGTACGACGTTCATCATCCTCGAGTCACTCCGCCTCGACCTCGGCGTGGGCTCGCAGGTCCACGCCTGATCACGACCGGGATCGCGGTGCGGCCGGCCGACGCGACAAGTCGTCGCCGGGGTGCGGTGTTTCGCGTCGACTAGGCTGACCGCGTGCCTGGAAGACATGGCTCGGTACCCGGTCTGCCGGCCGCGGCGGCTCCGGTCCGCGTACCGGGGCGGGGCCGTCCCGGTCTCATCGGCCGTCGCGACCTGGTCGCCGCCTTGGAGCGCGCGGCCGAGAAGCGGGTGACGATCGTCTCCGCGCCCGCCGGCAGCGGCAAGACGTCGTTGCTCCGCGAGTGGGCCGACCGTCCGCGTGCGGACCGCCGGGTCGCGTTCATGTCCGTGCGACCGAACCAGCGGGACGCACAGCTGTTCTGGCTCGCGCTGCTGGAGGCGGTCCGCGCCGCGGCGGGCACCGGGGGTGCCGCCGAGCCGCCGCCCGCGACGCCCGGCTTCAACGGCGGCGCCATGACGGACAGGATCCTGTCCGAGGCGACGGCGTCCGGCGGAACCTTCTTCCTCGTCATCGACGACCTGCACGAACTCGGCTCGGCGGAGGCCACCGAGCAGCTCACGGCCCTGCTGACGGATCTTCCCCGGGGCGTCCACGCGATCCTGGCCACCCGTCACGACCCGCCGCTGCGCCTGCACAGGCTGCGGCTGGCCGGGGAACTGGCCGAGCTCCGGGCCGCGCAGCTGCGCTTCACCGAGGCGGAGACCCGTGAGTTCCTCGCCGCTTGCGGAGTCGCGCTGCCCGACCGCGTGGCGGGCATGCTGCATCAGCGCACGGAGGGCTGGGCGGCCGGGCTGCGGCTCGCGGTGCTCTCCCTGGCCGGGCACCCGGATCCCGAACGGTTCGTCGCCGAGTTCTCCGGCAGTCACCGTACGGTCGCCGAGTACCTGATGGCCGAGATGCTGGAGCGGCAACCGGCCGACGTGCAGCGTCTGCTGCTGCGCACCTCCCTGCTGGACCGGGTCAACGGCGAACTGGCCGATCTGCTCACCGGCGCGACCGGGTCCGGGAGCATCCTGCTGGATCTGGAGGACGCCAACGCGTTCGTCGTGTCACTCGACCCGGGCCGCACCTGGTTCCGCTACCACCGCATGTTCGCCGACCTGCTCCGGCTGGAACTTCGCCGCACGTTCCCGGAGGCCGTCCCGGAGCTGCACCGGCAGGCCGCGCGCTGGTTCGCCGACCACGCCCAGGCCGTCGACGCCGTTCGGCACCGGCAGGCCGCCGGCGACTGGGCCGAGGCGGCCCGTCTGCTCACCGACCACACCGTCAGCCTCACGCTCGACGGGCAGGCCGGAACCGTGGTGGCGCTGCTGAGCGACTTCCCGCCCCGAACCGGCGAGGAATGCCCTGAGCTCGCCCTGGTGTACGCCAACGCCGATCTGCACCAGCATCGCCTGGAGGAGGCCCGGGCCCGCCTGGAGATCGCCAGGTCGTACGCCGGCACGGCACCGGTCGGCCTCCGTCCTCGGCTGCGGATGGCGGCAGCCTCCCTGGAGCTGCTGCTGGCCCGGCTGCGCGGGCACTTCGACGACGTCTTCGAGCAGGCCGACGCGCTGCCCTCGCGGGTCGCCGGCCAGTCCAACACCGAGGTCGCGCTCGCCAGCGATCTGCGGGCTCTCGTCCTCCTGAATCTGGGCGTCACCGAGGCCTGGTCGCTGCGGCTGGCCGACAGTGAACGGCACCTTCTGGAGGGCGCCGCGCTCGCCCGTGACATCGGCCGCCCCTATCTGGAGGTGGCCTGTCTCGCCCACCTGGGTTTCGCCTCCGGCAACCGCTCCTTCGCCCTGGTCCGGCAGCGGTGCGAGCAGGCCCTGGCGCTGGCCGCACGGTACGGCTGGGAGGCCGAGGCGGTGATCGCCCCGGCGCAGGCGTCCTTCGCCGGGACGCTGATCTGCACGGGCGAGTTCGACCGCGGCGAGCGGTGGCTGGATCGCGCGCGGCGGGCCACGCGGTCCGGGGGCGAACCGGGCGTCCGGTTGCTGGTGCGTCTGGTCTCCGCGATGCTTCCGGCGGCGCGCGGCCGACACCGCGAGGCACTGGCCGAGTTGACCGCGGCCGAGGAGGTGCAGGCGCACATGGTGGGCCGGCACGGGCTGTCGTCGCACGTGGCCGCCTGGACGATGGCGGCTCAGGCCCGGCTCGGGATGGTCGGCGAGGCGAGGGCGAACCTCGCCGCTCTCGACGACCGGGAGGCCGCCGCCGGGGAGATACGCAACGCGGCAGCGGTGATCCGTCTCGCCGAGCGGGATCCCGCCGGCGCCCGCCGCGAGCTCCGGCCGGTCCTGGCCGACCGGGCCCCCGTCAACTCCTTCCTCACTCCGGTCGAGGCCCGGCTCCTGGACGCGCTCGCCTGCCGCGACCTGGGCGACGGCCACGCGGCGGGGGAAGCCGTGGAAGAGGCGCTGAACCTCGCCGAGGCGGACCGGATGATCCTGCCGTTCGCGATGACCGGCGCCTGGGAGCTGCTTGAGCCGGTACCGCAGAGGACGTCGCACGCCGCGCTGGTCTCCGACATCCTCGACGCCGTCCGTGGCGGCGCCCCGGGCGGGCCCGACCGGCCGGCTCCGGGGCCGGCCGAGGAGCTCAGCCCGAGTGAGCTGCGCATCCTGCGCTACCTGCCGACGAACCTCACCCGGCCCGAGTTCGCCGCCGAGCTGTCGGTCTCGCTCAACACCGTGAACACCCACGTCCGCCGGATCTACGCCAAGCTCGGCGCCGGAGACCGGTCGGCGGCGGTACAGCGCGGCCGGGAGCTGCGGCTGCTGTCGAACGGCGGCCGCGCCTGACGGTCGTACGTGTCATGGGTCCCGACCGTGTCATCGGCTACCTGAACGCATCCTGACCGCGCCTGGTGATCACCGCCCGGACACCGCTGCCGTCCGCCGTCCGCCGTCCGCACACGATGACCTCATGAACCTCCGCGCATCACGCCCGCGCGTACCGGCGTCCCGTCCCGCCCCTGCCGCCGTGACGGAAGAAGGTCGCCGTGAATCCTCGGCCTGCCGGCTCGGCCGCGCCGTGCTGCTCTCCCACGGCGCCGCTCTGCTGCTGCCGGGGCCGGGACGGTGGCTGCGCCGGCCGGATCGTCACCCGGGCCGCGGGCCGCGGCTCCCGCGGCGCGCCGGCGGGGGTCACGCGCCGTGGGTACGCAACCGGTGCTCGTAGGCGAAGATCACCACCTGCACCCGGTCCCGCAGCTGGAGCTTGGCGAGGATGCGGGTGATGTGGGTCTTCACGGTGGCCTCGGTCATTAAGAGCCGTTCGGCGATCTCGGCGTAGGGCAGACCGCTCGCGACGTGGTGATAGACGTCCCGCTCCCGTGCGGTACTCGTGTCGAAGGGCGCGCCTGTGGTGTCTTCGCGGGGCCAGGGCGCGATCTGGGCGAACCGGTCGACCAGGCCCCGGGTGATGCGCGGGGTCAGCACGGCGTCACCGGAGGCGACGGCGCGGATCGCCTGGTGCAGGACGGCCGGGACCACGTCCTTGAGGAGGAACCCGCAGGCTCCCGCACGCAGGCCCTCGAAGGCGTACTCGTCGAGGTCGAAGGTGGTCAGGATGAGGACCCGGGAGGCCACGGTGCCGGTGATGCTCCGGGTCGCCTCGATAC
>NZ_JAGXJL010000075.1:0-38399 GCF_019091475.1 Streptomyces sp. GbtcB6
CTCGGCCTCGACCCCCGCTCCCTGCAGGCCGTCCGCGCGGAGCACACCGCCGTGCTCCCGGTCGGCTGAACCAGGCGTTCACGGCCTGCGATGAGGCCGCCCGGGTGCCGGGCGGCCTCATGCAGTACGCGGAAGGCGGGTCATGGACAGCGCACGGCGAACTCCGCTGCCGACTGCGCTCCATGCCCCGGCAGGGGTGGGACCCGCCGGCTAGGCCCGCTCATCGGCCGGGCTCGCCGACGCTGTGGGTGAGGTGTGGGCACGGCTGATCCACCAGCCGATGAAGACGGCCATGACGACCACGCCGGCCTTGATCAGGAATCCGAGCAGGCTGCTGAGGCCGTCGTGCCCCCAGGCCCAGACCCCGTATCCGACGACGAGGAGGAGGGCGAGACATGCGAGGGGAAGCAGCTTTCGCCCGACGGGTTTCGTGCGTCTGTCGAGCAGGGCCGCCGCCGACCAGCCGGCGATCAGCAGCAGCGCGCCCAGCAGCGGGAGGGCGAGCGGCATGCCCGGGACGACCAGGGAGACGCCGAGAAGCGTTCCGCCCACGGCGACCGCCAGGTGGACGGCGTTGCGACCGACGCTGCTCCCACTGGTCATGAACGTGACCATGGCCCAGACGGCCAGGGTGTACCCGCGCAGGGCGCTCAGCACCATGCCGACGGGCCGCTTCGCCCGGCCGGGCAGCCCGGGTGCGCCCATCACGCCGGCGGTGACGGCAGCCGCCCTGGACATGGTGCGGGCGAAGTAGTCGGTGCCGATGTCGTCCTCGATGGTCTGACCACCGATGGCTGCCGCCCGCTCCCACTGCTCCCGCAGGTCCGGCGGAGACAACGGCGACTGCCTGCCGACCGCCGCGCCGTAACCTCGGAGCCAGCTCTCCCCGCCCTGTGTGGCGCCCGCGGCAGCCGTTTGTCCGGCGGGGCTGTCAGGTGCGGTGCCTTGCTGTTCGTCCCGTACAGCCGCGGCGAGGGCCTGCAGGTCCTCCCGCAGGATGCGCAGGTGCAGGGCGAGCGTGACGGCGGCCACGCAGCGTACGAACCGTGGGTCGGTCGCGGCGGCGTCCGAGACCTCTTCGCCGGTGGGCGCGGTCCGATCGGAGTCGGCGAGCGGGGTGGCCGAGCTGACGACGTGGTCCCTGACGAAGTCACGGCAACCCGGCTCCACGGCCTGCCACTGCTGCGCGAGCCACACCGTGTCGGCTTCGTCGTCGGCCGCCACCGCGCAGGCCCGGACCGCCGACACGAGCTGCTCGACGCGTTCCTCGACCATCCCCTCGTCCGGCACCGTGCCGAGCTGGCGCAGCCGCTCCGGCGACAGCAGCGTCCGTACGATCTGCGAGGCGCCGTCCATGCGTCCGTGGATCCAGTCGTTGACCCGCCAGGAAGACCGCCAGAAGGCGCCGAAGTGGTGCAGTTGCCTACCGGTGACGAGGCTGGGCGAGCCGGCGGAGAACTGGACCAGTTCGACATCCTGCTCGACGTCGTGGGCCACGCCGGAGAAGGCCTGTTGGACCACCTCGAGGCGCAGCATGCGCTCCAGTACGGCCTCCGGCCCGGCGGACGCGTCGGCGAGCAGGTATTCGTAGAGGGCCTTGAGGCGGTCGCGCTCCGAACCATCGGGGTCCAGCACGCTGTTGCCCTTTTGCACGACGGCGGAGATCGCGTCCGCGCAATGCGCCAGACACTCGGCGAGCCCCAGTGCCTGCTCGTACTGGCCTCGGCGGCGCTCGTCCGCGCCGCCGGCCGGTTCCCGGCCCCAGGCGGTGAGCGTGTCGCCGAGCCAGTCCCGCAGCTGCTCCATGTCGGCCGCCCGGCCCTGTGCGTCGGTCCTGCGGACCGGGATCGGACGGCCGGGGTCCGCGGACGCGGCCACCCAGAACTCCTCCAGGCCGCGCCGGTCGACCTGGAGGTCCTTGAAGACCCGGCTGGCCTCGGCACGGGCCAGGACAATCGCCCTTCGCTCGGGCGAGCCGATCCAGGCCAGCCACAGGGCCCGGCGGAGCACGTCCACGGCCAGATCCCGCAGCCGCTGAACGGTGGTCTGCCCCCAGTCCCAGCACTCCGCCGTACGGGTCACGGCCTCGTCCGGCGGGTCCTGAGGGATGAAGAACGGCTCCGCCTCCGCGCGGCGCCGCACCAGCAGCCTCCTGATCTGGGCGACCAGGTCCGTCTCGCTCCAGCGGTTCGTGTCGGAGGCCTTCTGGCCCGCGGCCAGCAGCCGGCCGATCGTGCGCGCGGCACCGTCGGTGCGGGCCTCGATGTAGGCCGGCCATGCGGACACGGCCAGCTGTCCGGCGTCCTCGGCCAGGGCGGCGGCGAACCGGTCCCGGGCCCGCCGCCGGGCGTGTGTATCGGTGTTGCGGCGGCGGATCTCCGCCAGTTCGCGGGAGACGGAGTCGGTCGAGCGCAGCCGCGTGAGCGTACCGAGGACGACCTCGGCAGCGGTCGGCAGTGGCTCGCGAGTCGTGGGTTCCTCGGCGAACGGCCGCTGCGGGGGCTGCTGTTCTCCGGGGTCGGGGACGACATAGGCGAGCACACGGCGGACCTGCCACTGCGCGGGCTGCCGGTAGACGGCCTCCAGCGCGGGCCGGACGGGTTTGTTGAGCAGCAGGCCGCCGTCCACGACGTACTGCGACGTGCCGAAGTTGGCCGTCCCCGCGGCTGTTTCCCAGAGACCCTCGCCACCGGCGGCCTCGCCGGACACCTCGACCCAGTGCGGCTCGAAGGCGGCGGGAAAAGAGGAGGTGCAGCGGGCCGCCGCGGCCAGTCGGTCCACCGCGTCAGGGCCGTCCAGATCGCACACCGTGCTGTCGGCCGGGCCGTCGGCCCGCCAGCCGAAGCGGAACAGCGCGTCGTGGTCGGTCTCGGTGATGCGGACACCCAGGTCGTCGCTGAACGACGACTCACGGCCGCGCCACAGCGTGCCCGAGAGAATCAGCTCTACGACCGCCTCCCTGTCTTCTGCCGCGACGGCCGAGCCGCTCGCTCCTTGAACACCGACCTTCCGGAGGGCTTTCGTCACCTCGGCGAGGAAGTAGTCGTCCCCCTTGAGGACGGACGGCGGGTTCTTCTGCAGCGGGTCACGCAGCAGCTTGTCCACCGCGCCCTTGTCCCGCCACAGGTCCCGCATCGCCTCGATGTCCGAGCCGCGGGCGAGCCCGAGTGCCAGGAACGCCCCGTTGATACCGCCGGCCGACGTACCCGCCATCACATCCACCCGCGCCGTGGCCCGGAGCAGTTCGAGCAACGGCAGATAGGCCCGGCCCGGCCCGCGCCGGGCCGTGGCGAGCCGGTGCAGTTCCTGGGTGACCCCGCTGATCCAGACGGCCAGGCTCACCCCGCCGTTCATCACCACGGCCAGTCGGACGTCCTGACCGTCGATATCCAGCGAACCGCCGCTTCCACCGGGCACGGCATCCCCCAAGGGTCGGATGTCACACCATGCTCACGGCGATCACCGTTGCTGGCTATCCGTCAAGCGAGTGAGGAAACGCCACCGATGGGCCGACCGGGGACCGTCACCTGACGTCTGCGAAGTCCCCGACCACCGCGGCGAGGCGTACACCGCCGAAGCAGGCGGGTTCCGGATCAGTCGGTGTCGAGGCCGTCGATCAGGCGGTTGAGGAACCGGGCGAACGTGGCTTCGGGGGTGAGGGGGCGTCCGGGCGAGGAGAGGGCCTCGGCCAGCTCCGGGTGGTGGCCGTCCGTTGCGACAGCGGCGAGGTAGCGGGCTTCGGCTGCGGCCCGGTCGGGTGACCGTGCGGCTGCGGCCTGCGCGATCTCGTAGGTGACGTGCCCTGCTACGAACGCGGTGAGCTGGGCGAAGACCTCCAGGTTCGCCGCGCCGTCCAGCCCGGTGGGCCGCAGGGCGGCAAGTGCTCGTTCCAGGAAGGCCAGGGTGTTGGGGCCGAGTGTCCGGCGGGTGGACAGGGCTCCGGGCAGCCAGGGGTGCCGCAGCATGAGGGCACGCTGGAGATGGGCGATGGTTTTCAGGTCGGCGCGCCAGTCGCCGGTGGGTGCGTCCGTCGTCGGCAGTTCGCCGCTGACGTGGTCGACCATCAGTTCCAGCAGCGTCTCCTTGTCGGGGGCGTAGCTGTAGAGCGACATGACACCGGCTCCGACCTGTGCGGCGACCCGCCGCATGGTGACCGCGTCAAGCCCTTCGGCGTCCGCCAGGGCGACGGCTGCCACCGTGATCGCCTCGCGGCTGAAGGCGGGCCTGCGCCCCCTGCGGGGCCCTGTGGGACCCAGCCAGAGCTGTTGGGGGTCGACGCCCCCGGCGCCGGACACACCATCGCGGGTCACGATCTTCGTAGCCCCCTTCTCTTTGCTGCGGCCCTTGCGGAAGCCATCCAAGCATCCACTATTCTCGTACGTCGTACGAGAATAGTGGAGGGGAATGATGACGTCAGCCACGCACGACACCGCGTCGAACCCGGCCTGGACACCGCCTTCCGGGAAGCCGCCGTGGTCCTCGCGGATGATGAGGGCGATCTGGCGCAACCTCCCGGCCGAACGGCACGAAGTCGGCTGGGAGCCGGGGCTGGTGGTTCCGGCCGCTGACGGCAGCCCGTTGATCACGGATCACTGCTTTCCTCGCGCGGAGGGCGACTTCCCCACCCTTGTCGTGCGCTCGCCGTACGGCAGGGGCCTGCCGTGGTCGCCCATGTACGGCATGCTCTTCGCCGAACAGGGCTTCCACGTGGTCCTGCAGAGCTGCCGCGGCACCGGCGGCTCAGGCGGTCGGTTCGATCTGTGGCGCAACGAGGCCGCCGACGGCCAGGCCACGGTGTCCTGGCTGAGAGAGCAGCCCTGGTTCAACGGCCTACTGGGCACGGTCGGCCCCAGCTACCTGGGGTACGTGCAGTGGGCGCTCGCTCTGGACCCGCCACCGGAGCTGAAGGCGATGGTGGTGCAGGTGGGTCTGCACGATCCCTACGCCTTGTTCCACACAGACGGTGCACTGCGCCTGGAGAACGCCCTCCTCGTCGGCGTCGGCATGACGTACCAGCACCGGGGGGTGGCACCGTTTGTGAGAGCGACGCTGCGCCTGCAGCGCCGACTGCGCGGAATCATCACCGCGCGGCCGCTGCGCGGGGCGTACGTGTCAGCCCTCGGGCGCGAAGTGCCCTGGCTGGACGACGTGATGACGCACCCGGATGCCGACGATCCGTACTGGGCCGACGCGTCCACGGGAAAGGCGGCAGAGCGGCTGAGCGTGCCCACCAGCCTGATCACCGGGTGGCACGATGCGCTGGTCGACCAGACCTTCGAACAGTACGGTCGGCTGCGTCGGGCCGGATGCGAGACCGCCCTGCTCGTCGGCCCCTGGACACATACCTCCGCGCTTCAACAGGGCTGGCCCGAGGTGTTCGCCGAGAGCCTCGCCTGGCTGCGCGCGCACCTGTGTGCCGACCCTTCCGGCCTGCGCCCCACCGGAGTGCGCGTCCACGTCGGCGGCGAGAACGCCTGGCGGGACCTCGATGACTGGCCGCGGTCCCCGGCCGCCACATCATGGTTCCCCGCCCCGGACGGGTATCTCACCCAGCAGCCCTCCACGGACACCGCACCGCTGACGTCCTTCCGCTACGACCCGGCGGCCCCCACCCCGTCGCTCGGCGGCCCTCTGCTCTCCCCTGCTGCCGGACCTCGTGACAACAGCGCCCTGGAGGCCCGAGAGGACGTTCTGACGTTCACCGGTCCGCCGCTGACCGAGCCCGTGGACGTCCTCGGCCCGGTCTCCGCGCGGCTGAGCATCTCGACGGACACCGGATACGCCGACGTCTTCACCCGCCTGTGCGACGTGGACCCACAAGGGCGTTCCACCAACGTCTGTGACGGGCTGGCTCGGCTGAGGACGGTTGGGCAGGCGCCCTCGAAGGTCACCGTACCGATGAGCTTCACCGCCTACCGCTTCGCCGCCGGTCACCGTATTCGCTGGCAGATCAGCGGAGGCGCCCATCCGCGCTATGCCCGGAATCCCGGTACCGGGGAGTCGTCGGTCGACGCCAAAGAACTCACACCGGTACGAATCACCCTCCACACGGACTCGGCACTGATGCTTCCCCGGGGTGCCAAGGCTGCGCAACCCTCCGGTGTTCAGCGGCCCGACGCATAGACAGCGGCCGCAGCCCGCCGCCATGAGGCCGGCATCGGCAGCAACCCGCACCCGGACGACAACGACACCAGGGCCTCCCCGACTCCAAGCCGGCGGCCTACCCGAAATCGCCGCCCGACCGGCCGCGGAATGCGGGCTAGACGGTCACGTGGGCGTAGACCAGGGGCGCGGAGGCGTCGGTCTCGTCGACAGTGACAAGGCCCGTGCCGACCGTGTCGCCCGGTTCGGGGATGTCCGCATAGAGGCCGGCGATGCGGTGCCCCTTGGCCTCGATCTTCCAGGGCAGCCCGACGGAGTCGATGTCGTCCTGGTCCAGGACAGCGTCACCGGCCGCCAGGTCCCCGGTGGTTTTGCCCAGGGACGTGACGAACTCCTTGAGGCCCGCCGGGGTGGTACGGAAACGCAGATAGAGGTCCTGGCCGCTCTCCGCGCTGCCGTCACCCGGGACCACCAGGTAGGAGGCGTCCCGGGCGGCGGCCGGCACCGCGAGCCGGAAGGTCTTCTGGAGCGCGGCGCCGGGGACGCCGTGTTTCTCCGCCGCGGTCCCGGAGGAGGACACGGGCGTCTGCGGAGTGACGGACACCACCGGCCAGACCACCACCGCGACGGCCGCCAGCAGCAGCACACCGCACAGCACGAGCAACAGCGGGACGGCGGCCCCCCGCGGGGCGCGCTCCTGGCGCGCGGTGTCCGGCATCACGGCTTCTTCCTCATCTTGGACGATCCCCATACGTCGTAGTCCCGGGCCAGTCCCACGGTGTGCAGGTGGGCGATCTCAGGCTGGGCGATGTTGTAGTCGAGCAGGCCGGAGATCTTGACCTTCAGGTTGTCACGGTGCTCACTGGGCACGCCCCAGTCGTAGCGCTTCCTGATCTTCAATGTGTAGGTGAACCCGTACTTGGTCTGCAGCGAGCCGGCCGCGCGCCACTGGAAGTGGTTGAGGGCGTAGAACCAGTCCGAGGACTTGTACCTGCCGCTGGCGTCGGCGTGGGTCTTCTTCCAGCCCGAGTCGAACACCCCGCGCTTTCTGCCGTCGAGGTAGGCGCGTACGTCGTGGCGGAAACGGGGGATCTCCTTGACCATGCTGTCGGGGTGCAGCTTGAAGGAGGTTCCGACGTTGTCGAGCCAGTGGTCGAGAAGAGCGTAGGCGTTGTCCCAGCCCTTGTAGTACAGGCCCCGGGAGACGTTGGCCATCCGGTTGTAGATCACCTGGTCGTGCGAGGTCGGCCTCTCCTTCTTGTACTTGCGGTCCTCGGTGTCCTTGCAGCTCCCACAGCCGGCGTACTCGCCCTTGGGGTCGCTGAGGACGGTGGGGCGGTTGAGGGCGAAGTCGTAGGGGTCGGTGTAGTCGGTGCCCTCCGCGGACGGCAGCGGGTCCACGGCGGTGAAGCGGCCGGTGCCGCTGTCGTAGTCGCGGGCGCGCATGTCGTACAGGCCGGTGACGGTGTCGAGGTACTGGCCCTGGAAACGCAGCGGGTTGCCGGTCGCGTAGCTGCCGCTGGTGCCGACCTGCTCGCCGAAGGCGTCGAAGGTCGCGGTGCCGGTGACCGCCGCCGAGGTGGCGGTGTCCTCGATGGTGCCGTTCGGGTCGTCAAGCAGCCAGGTGAAGGTGCCGGTGGTGGCACCGGCGTCGGCGACCGCGGTGCCCAGGGAGTTGGCCGGGTCGGACCACCACTGGTGGACGGCGCTGCCGCTGCTGTCGTTCTCGGCGACACGGGTGGCGAGCTGGTCCACGGTGTCCCAGGTCCAGGTCGCGTCGGTGGTACCGGCGACGGTGCGGCTGACGCGGTCTCCGGCGTCGTCGTAACCGTAGGAGACGGTGCGGCCGTCGGCGAGCGTCACCGACTGGAGGTTGCCGTCCAGTCCGTAGGTGTACGTCCGCTTGCTCGTCCCGGTGGTCTCGGAGGCGAGGCTGCCGTTCGCGTCGTAGGTGTAGGTGGTGTCGGTGCCGCCGGTGGACTCGGTGGTGAGGCGGTCGTCGGTGTCGTAGCTGTAGGTCGTCGCCACGCCGTTCTTGGTCATGGCGGTGCGGTTGCCGTCGTCGTCGTAGGTGTACGTGGTGGCCGGCGCGGACGAGGTGCAGGTGCTGCCGGACGTGGGTGAGCACTCCTTGGTGAGCTGTCCGGCGTTGTCGTAGCTGTAGAGCCTGGTGGTGGCCGTCGATCCGCGGGTGGTGGTGAGGGTGGCGGGGCTGCCGGCGTCGTTCCAGGTGATGTCGTACTTGGCGAGGGTGGACCCGCTCTGGGTGTGGGTCAGCGAGGTGAGTTCACCGGCCGCGTCGTAGGCGCGGGTGGTCGTCGGGCCGTTCTGGCGGCTGGTGGTGAGGGTGTTGCCGGCGGCGTCGTAGGAGTAGTCGACCTTCGCGGTGGTGCCGGAGGCGGCGGTGAGGGTGGTGCTGGAGAGCAGGTTGTCGTCGCCGTAGACGTAACTCTGGCTGCGGCCGTCGGGCAGGTCGCGCTCGGTGATCCGGCCCTGCGTGTCGCGTGCGTAGCTGAAGGCGGCGCCGGCACGGTTCACCGAGGTGACGCGGCCGGCCGCGTCGTACTGCGTGGCCGTCGAGGTGACCGTGGAGTCGGCGGACGTCTGGACGGTGACCACGGGCCGGTCCGCGCCGTCGTAGACGTAGGCCAGGTCGTCGCTGCTGTCGCTGTGGGTGACGGAGGTGGTGCGGCCCAGGCTGTCGTAGCCGTAGTCGACGGTTCCGCCGGGCAGCGCCTTCTCGGTGAGCCGGCCGCTGATGTCGTAGGTGTAGGAGGTGGCCCGGCCCGCCGGGGTGGTGGCGGTCTTGAGCCGGCCGGCGGTGTCGTAGGCGTAGGTCTGCGTACGGCCCTTGGGGTTCTTGGTGGTGAGGAGGGCGCCGGACTTGTCGTAGGTGTACGTGGTCACCGCGCCGTCCGGGTCGGTGACCTTGGCGACCTTGCCGGCCGGGGTGTACGCGTAGGCGGTGCTGTCACCGGCCGGGTCGGTGCTCGTGGTGAGGCGGCCGAGGGCGTCGTAGTCCGAGGTCGTCGACCGGCCGAGCGGGTCGGTCACCTTCGTCCGGTTGCCGTCGGCGTCGTAGGAGTACGTGGTGGTCCTGCCGCGCGGGTCGGCCATGGAGACGCGCCGGCCGTCCTCGTCGTAGGTGTACGTGGTGGTCGAACCGCCGCCCGTGACGGTGCGGATGAGCCGCCCCACGCCGTCGTAGGTGTTCGTCGTGGTCACCGTGGAGCTCTGCCGGGTGACCCGGCCCAGCGCGTCATAGGTGTAACCGGTCGCCGCACCGCCGGCGTCGGTCTGCTTCAGCACCCGGTCGAGGGCGTCGTACGCGGTGGTCGAGGTGTCACCGAGCGGGTCGGTGACGGCGACGCTGCGGTCCTGGCCGTCGTAGGCGGTGACGGTGTCGAGGTACTGGCTGGTGTCCTCGGGGTCCACCTGGCGCTGGCGGACCTGCAGTCCGGCCTCGTCGTAGGTGTACAGGACCGTGTTGACGCGCTTGGTCTCGGCGTCGGCGCCCGAGACGTTGCCGGCCGGTGTGGTCATGGACAGGACGTCGTGGTCCGGGCCGAAGGTGCGGGTGGTGGTGGCGCCGCCGGGCTCGACGGTGGCGGTCTCGTTGCCCGCCGCGTCGTAGGCGTGCGAGGTCACCCGGCCCATCGGGTCGGTCTCGGTGAGCGTCCGGCCGCTGCTGTCGTAGGTGTACGAGGTGACCCCGCCGGACTCGTCGGTGCTGCTCAGCAGCCGCCCGGTGTCGTCGTAGACGCTGGCCGCGGTGTTGCCCAGCGGGTCCGTCCGGGTCAGCTCACGGTTGGCCGCGTCGTAGGTGAACGTGGTGGTGTGCTTCGCCGGGTCGGCGCCCGCGACGTTGCCGGCCGGGGAGGTCTCGGTCAGCTCGTTGTGCGCGCTGGCGTAGGTGTAGGTGGTGGTCCGGCCGCCCGGGCTGGTCTCCGAGACCTTGTCGCCGGCCTGGTTGTAGGTGTACGTGGTGGTGTGCCCGAGCTGGTCGGTGCTGCTCTTCGGCAGGCCGAGGTCGTTGTAGACCGTGGAGGTCTCGGTGCCGTCCGGGAAGCCGGTGCGGGCGAGGCGTCCGGAACCGTCGTAGGTGTACGACGTGGTCTTGCCGAGGGCGTCCGTGGTGGTCGCCGGCTGGCTGCCGCGGGTCCAGTCGTAGGTGGTGCTGTCGGTGGCCGTGTCGGCGTCGGCGAGATAGCCGGGGATGCGGATGCCGGTGGTGCGGGAGGTGAGGAGGTTCTTCACCACGGCCGTGCCGTCGGTGGGCCGCCCCTGGTCGTACCGGTTCACGGTGTGGGTGCGGGCGGCGATGACGGTGCCCGCGTCGAGGGCGGGCATGCCGCCGGAGGCCGGGACGTCCCCGGCGAGCGTGACGGGGTGCAGCGGACCGAGCGTCTCCAGCTGGTTGACGCCGTCCTTGTCGTAGACGGTGGTGTCCGACAGCAGGTCGGCCCGCTCGGCGGTGGTCAGCGCGGACAGGCCCAGCTCGTCCAGGCGGTCCTGGACGGCGTCGCCGCCGAGCGCGAGCCGCCGGTTGGCGGCGGTCAGGGTGCGCACCGGGTTGCCGTGGGCGTCGTAGTCGGTGCCGGCGATGTCGCCGCCGGGCTCGGCGGTGTCGGTCTCCCGGCCGGACGCGTCGAGGTAGTGGACGGTGGCCTTGCCGTAGTCGCCGGCGGCCAGATGTCCGGCGCCCGTGTGGTCGGACGGGGTCTGGTCGGGCGGGAAGACGGCCGTGGCGTCGGTGGGCACCACCGACTGGCCCCAGGAGGCGACGTCGGCGGCGCCGAGGGCATAGGGGGCGGCGCTGCCGCCGGTGGGCACGGCGTAGACCACGGAGGTGGTGGCCACGCCGCCGATGTCACTCTGGGAACCCGCGGTCACGGTGGGCCGGGAGGCGCTGAACAGCATGCCGGGTCCGGCGGTGGCGCTGTCCCCGGCGCTGCCGTAGGTGAGGGTCCAGGGGAGTTCGCCGGGCGGGGTGAGGGTGGTGACGCGGCCGGCGTCGTCGTAGGCGTAGGCCGTGGTGGAGGTGACCGAGGTGCTCTGCGCGACGGCCGCCTCACGCAGCCGGCCCTTGTCGTCGTAGCGGTAGGTGGCGAGCACCCGGGCGGCCGGGGTGCTGGAGGAGGGCGTGGGCGACCAGGCCGTGACCGAGTGCAGACGGCCGCTGTAGGTGCCGAGGGAGCCGGAGCCGGCCGTGGTCGTGGTGTCGTAGCCGAAGTCGACGGTCACGCAGCCGGCCGCCGGGGCGCTGCCGGGGTTCGTGGCGCAGGTGGTCGCCGGGGTGGTGGCGGTGGCGGACGGGGAGACGATGCGGACCAGGCGCTGGCGTGCCGAACCGCCGCTGCCGACGGTGTCGTAGACGTAGGTGGTGGCGTCGCCGGGTGCGGGGGTGCTGGCGTGCACGAGGTACACCGAGTCGTCGGCGGCGGACCGGGTGAACGTGGTCGTGCCGCCGTCGCTGTCGGTGAGGGTGAAGACGCCCTTGGTCTTGTCGAGCGTCAACGTCATGGACTCGGCGCCCGGTTCGGGGGTCCAGGTGCTGCCGTCCTTGGCGAGGGTGAAGCCGATGACCGTGCCGTCGCCGAGGACGGCCTGCGCGGCGGTGTCCGAGGGGGTGCGGACCATGGCGTAGTCGGCGGAGGTCAGTTCGGCGACGCCGGAGACCGTCCACTGCGGGCCGAACGGGGAGACCAGTCCGTCGGCCTCGCTGCCGTTGTCGGGGGTGCGGGAGGAGGCGGTACGGCTGAGGGTGACGTCGTAGGCGGAGACGTCGGTGGCGTCCACCTGGAAGTCGCCGGTCAGCAGGTTGACGTTGCCCGGTCCGACCTCGGCGGTGGCGGCGGCGCCCGCGTCGCGGTCCACGACGACGTCGACCGGGTCGGAGGCGGGAGGTGAGTCGTCCCCGTCGAAGATGGCGGTGATCTGGATCGGCCCGTCGGCGGCGAGGGTGTCGGTGACCTTCCAGACCAGGCGCGGCGAGGCGCCGCCGGTCATGGCGACCGGCCAGCCGACCGCGGACCCGTCGGACGCCTTGACGGTGTCGGAGGCCGGTACGGGGGTCCAGACGTCGGACTCGCCGACGCGGTAGGCGAAGGTGACGCCGGTGAGGTCGGAGGGTCCGGAGGCGGCGAGTTCGACGCTGCTGGCGGGGCGGTCACCGCTGCCGGGCGAGGTGATCTCGGCGGTGCCGACATGGAACGTCTGCACCATGGCCGGGGACAGGTTGCCGGCCAGGTCGACCGTCCAGGCGGTCACCGTGTGGCTGCCCTCGGCGGCCGGAGTGACCTGGACCTCGACCGGGCCGCCGTCCGTACCGACGGTGACCGGGTCGCCTGAGTCGACGCGGTAGCGCAGCGCCACCGCGTCACTCGCCGGCGGGGTGACGGTGAACAGGCCCGGGGTGCCTGCGGCACCGGCCCAGGCGCCCGCGGGGTAGTCGTCGGAGGAGACCTTGGGAGCGGCCGGGGCGGTCGAGTCGACGACGAATCGGAAGTGGGCGGTGGCGCCCCAGTTGCCGGCGCTGTCCTGGGCCCGGATGTGCAGGTACCAGGTGCCGTCGCCCTTGGTGACGCGGTACTCGGTGCCGGTGGTGTCGGCCGTGGTGTCCGGCACGGTGGTGGCGCCGGCGTCCACCACCAGGCTGTAGGCGGTCGCGCCGCCGGTCGGCGCGGACCAGGTGGCGTGGAAGTCGCCGGAGGGGTAGGCGGCGGACTGGTCGGGGTGGGTGTCGGAACTGACGGTGGGCACCGCGGGCAGGGTGGTGTCCACGGTGAACTTCATCTGGACCGCGCTCGCCGACCAGTTGCCCGCCTTGTCCTTGGCCCGGACGTGCACGTAGTAGGTGCCGTCGGCACTCACGGAGGTCGTGTAGGAGGTGCCGGTCTGGTAGTTGTCGGTGGTCGCCGGGAGCGTCCCGGAGGTGGTGTCCACCTTGATCGCGTAGCCGGCGGCGCCGGACAGGTCCGCGGGGGCGGTCCAGGAGAAGGAGGCCGTGCGCGAGTTGTAGGCGCTGGTGGTGAGCGGGTGGGTGCTGGAGGTGAGTCCGGTGGGCGCGCCGGGGGCGGTGGTGTCGACGTTGAAGGCGAAGTGCCGGGTCGCCGACCACAGTCCGGTGTTGCCCTTGGCCGCCGCGTGCACGTACCAGGTGCCGTCCGTCTTGCCGGTCGCGGTGACCGAGGTGCCGGTCTGGGTGACGGTGGTGCCGGCCGCGGTGGCCGGCGACTGGTCGGTCTTGACCGCGTACCCGGCGACCCCGCTCGGGGCGGAGGCGGCCAGGGTGCCTGCGAAGTCGCCGGTGGAGTACCAGGACGACGAGGAGGGATGGCTGGTGCTGGTGACGGTCGGGGTGGCGGGTCCGTTGCTGTCGACGGTCAGGGTGTTCCAGCCGGACCAGCTGCCGGAGTCCGTGCCGTCGTAGGCCTGGACGCGCCACTTGTACGTGCCGTCCGCGAGCGCGGAGGGCGTCCAGGAGGCGGTGGTGCCCGAGGAGACGTACGCGGAGTTGCCGACGGCCTTGCGGGTGGTGCCGGTGCTGTCCCAGACCTCGAAGGTCAGCCGGACGGTGTTGGCGTCCGCGTCGGTGGCCTTGGCCTGCAGGGTCGGGGTGGTGTCGGAGGTCGCGGTGCCGCCGGCGGGGGCGACCAGGGTGGGGGTGCCGGGCTTGGTGTTGTAGGTGACCGTGAGCTTCGGCGCGTAGGCGCTGTTGGAGTAGTTCGCGGAGCGGAAGCGGCGCCAGGTGGTCGAGTCGGTCTCGTCGGTGCCGTAGACCATCAGGCCGTAGTTGCTGGAGCCGTCGGCCCAGGCCTGCACGATGGCGTCGATGTCCCAGTTGGACCAGGCCGCCGGGCAGGACGAGGAGTAGCCGTGCGCGCCGGTGTTGACCACGGCGCCGGTCCCGGTGGAGGAGGGACGGGTCGCCCAGGTGACCGACGTCGACGACCAGGAGGAGGTGATCCGGCGGACGGTGGTGCCGGATCCGGAGGTCGAGCAGGTCGACGAGTAGTACGAGTACAGCGCGAGGTTGGTGTCGGTGATGTGCTTGCCGGCGAACTTCGACACGTCGAACTTCAGATACGAGCGGGCCTTGTCCGAGCCCCCGTCGTAGGTGCCCGACTTCAGTTCCGTGGAGGAGACCTGGGAGTCCGGGTAGTCCGGGGTCTGCAGCCAGGTGTCGGTGGTCACCGCCAGCGTCGAGGTCGGGTCCACGGTGACCGGGTAGGTGAGGTCGCCGCCGGCGAGGAAGCCGGGGTCCGGGGTGAGGACGAGCGTCTGCGAACCGTCGTCGGCGGTCTCGACCTCCGTGTCGACCTGCGCCCGGTGCTCCGGCTCCCCCGAGGCCTTGTCCTCGCTGGAGTCCCACATCATCGGCGCCGGGGCCTCGGCCACCAGCTTGCCGTCGGCGTCCTTGAGCAGCAGATGCCCGGAGTCGGCCTGGGAGAGCGTCAGCCCGTCGGTGTGCAGGGGTATTCGGTAGACGACGGGCTGGGTGGGCGCCTTGTCGAGGACGACCGACTGCTCGAAGCCCTGGGCGAGGGCCTTGACGGTGAGGGTGGCGTCGTCGCCCACGTCGTAGGAGGCGGTGTCCCCGTCCACCGTGGGGCTCGGCAGCTTCTCGGGCCAGTCCAGGCCGAAGACCTTGCTGCCCCGGGTGACCGAGACCAGGGCCTTGTCACCGCCGTCCGAGACCGTGACGTCCGCCGGGGAGACCTGCGGTTCCAGATGGGGGCCGACGTCGGTGAGGTCGGTGTCGACCGTGCGCCAGGTACCGTCCGTCTGCTTGACCCGGACCGGACCGGCGTACGACTCGGCGGTGGTGGTGCCGTCCGGGTTGGCGTACACCGAGGCGTCCGCCGTCCGCTCCGACAGGATCTCCACGCGCCGTCCGAGCAGCTGGGCGGTCAGCCGCGCGGACTTCTCGTCGGGGGCCTGAGCGGGGCCCGTGCCCTTGGCGCTCGCCGCCGCGGGCGCCTCGTCGGCAACGGCGGCGGCCGGCCTCGCGAAACCCACGACCAGCACCGACTGCGCCGCCAGGCACAGCGCGACCAGCCCGGACATCCCCACCGCAGGCACCCGAACGCGCCTGCCGAACACCCCGTACATGCCAAGCTCCTGACGACCCGTTCAAGATCAGCCAACCGGAGGCGCATGTTGTCAGCCATTGGCGATTTCGTGAAGACCAGCCCATGCCAAGTCCGGTCGACGCCCATGATCAAACCGAGGCATTGAGCGACAGAAGGGACACCCATGCGGCGAAATCGTGATGATCACGTGGCCGAAAACGAAGAGCCTCCCGAGCCGCCGTCACTCCGGAATACGCGGTCGGTGCGCCGAGGGCGGCTTGAGCTGGGGTGATGAGCGCGGCCTCCGCCCTCGTCACAGTCGACGTGGGCGTCATGGTCACCAGGCGCCGGTGCCGGCCGAAGGCGTACAGCGGTCCGCGGAAAGCTGATTGGCGATCAGCACGCAATGGGAATGAACCGGATACGGGCGTACGGCCGCTCCACCCCGCGGCCGATCCGGTCCCCGATCCGACTTCCCTGTTCCGCGCCGGTACGGAGAGACGCCATGAGCACGACCCATGAAATGCGGCTGGTCAACACGTTGGCATCGGGCGCCGAGGAATGGCTCTGCCCGAGTTGCCGCCGACGGATACTGATGCAGTGGCCGCCCCGGTACGAGCTGGTGGTGCTGGAGCGCGGCGACGAGACCGTCACCCATACGGGAGGGAAGGGCGGCCTGTCGATCGTACGAACCGAAGTGTCCACCGAGCCGACCGTCCCGCAGCCGTTGGCCATGTCCTCCGAGCCGATACCGGAGGACAGCCGCTGGCTGCGGGAGATCGGCATTGTCTGGGACGACGAGGCGGGCCCGGACTCGGGCTCCGCCGCGTGAGGCGGGCTCCGGTGCCCGTCACCGTCACAGGCTGAGCACGAGCCCGTTCACGGTGGCCGCCAGCGCGCTCGGGCGGAGCCCGCCGGGTTCGCGCAGGCTGACCGCGATGCCCAGGCTGTGCGTGCCGGGCGGCAGGCCGGGCAACGGCAGCCGGATGACGGGGTGTCCGGCGACCACCACGCCCCGGCCTTCGGCCAGCATCCGCCGTCCGGCGCCGGTCAGGGTCTCGGTGACGGCCGCGTAGTACGCGAAACACTGCTCCGGGCCACCGGACGGCGGCAGTTCGACCGTGACGTCCAAGGCGAACGGCGCCCCCGCCCGTACGGTGCCGCCGTCCCCGACCGCCAGCCGGGGCTCGGCCGGGACGACGGTCGGCGGCGCGGGGCGGGCCCCGGGCTCGCCGCCTCCCGCCGCCTCCGGCTCCGGCTGTGCGTCGGCCTCCGGCGGGGCCGGCCGGCCCAGGACGCAGGCCAGCAGCGCCTGGGCGTCCCACTCGGGCCAGTGCCGGGTCTCCCCGGTGCGTACTCTGCGGATCTCCGTCGCGCGGACCCGGCCCCGGTCGAGCCGGACCCGCAGGACGAAGCTCTCGTACTCCTCCCCGTCGGCCGGCTCCGGCTCCGGCTCCAGCCCGGCTTCCGCCGCAGCGAGTTCAGCCGCGTTCTTGCGCCATCGCTCGGCCCGGCTCACGGACATGCCGTGCAGGTCGTGCACGGCGGCCAGCACCTCGTCCGTGGACGCGGCGGACAGTTCGGCGCAGGTACGTATCCCGGCGGCGGCCAGTCTGCGCGCGGTGGACGCGCCGACGCCGTCGATGCGGGTCAGCTCTTCGGTCACGGCTACTTGATGACCTCGATCACCGGCATCGTGGTGAACGCTCCGATGCTGTTGACACCGGGGAACTGGACCAGGGCCGAGACCTGGTAGAGCCCGGGCGCCAGCGTGTTGGCCGGCAGAGTCGCTTCGGTGTCGGAGCCGCTGTGCACCACCTGCGGAGGCGTCGGCAGCGATCCGGTGATCAACGGGCGGTCGACGGACCGCGTGACGTCGCTGGTGCCCGAGAGCGAGGCGAAGGCGTAGGTCACCCGGTACTGCACCGTGGTCGCCAGTGCCAGCGCGGACCCGCGTGCCTCGAAGGTCACGCTGACCGAGATCGGCAGGGAAGCGGTGAGTATCAGGCTGGACGGAACGGAGTCGTTGTCCTTCAGCTGGATGTCCCTGGCGTCGACTCCGAAGCCGGGTTGGTTGAGGTCGGGCTGTCCGGACATGCTGGTCTCCTCCTGCCACGTGAGCGGTCGGCTCGGTGGCGGAGTGCCACCGGCCATGGCACCGGTTATGCCGGACGCCGCTTAACGGCCTCGCCGGGCACCGCTTAATCGCGCGGCCCGGCGCGTTAAGCCACGCGTTAAGCGGCGCTCACACCGGAAGGTCGGCGCGGAGCCGGTCGTACAGTGCCGCCGTCTCGCGCTGTGGCGGTATGCCGAGTTCGGCCCGCAGGGCCTTGACGCAGGAGCGGAACTGGAGGATGGCCAGGTGGGGTTGACCGATCCGGCTCAGGCAGCGCATCAGGCGGCGGTGGGCGCTCTCCCGGCACGGGTCCAGCTCGACCAGCCGGCGGCAGAGCTCGGCGCAGGGGACGTACCGTCCGGTGGTGAAGTGCAGTTCACTGAGCCGGGCGAGGGCGTCGAGGTGGGCCAGGCGCAGCCGCTCCCGGTAGAGGGCGCTCCACTCCTCGTACGGGGATTCGGCGAGGAACTCGCCCCGGTAGAGGGCGAGCGCCTGCTCGTAGTCCGTCACCGCGACGGTCTTCTCGCCGCGGTCCTCCGCGTCCCGGGCGGTGCGCAGCCGCAGCTCGAACTCGTCGCAGTCCAGCCACAGGCCGAGGCCCGGGCAGAGCCGGTATGTGCCGCAGTTGAAGACGACCACGGGGTCACCGGTGGCGGTGCGCAGGGTCTGGCGCAGCTGGTGCAGTGCGACACCGAGGCTGTTGCGGGCGGCCTCGGGGGCGGAGTCCGGCCAGAAGGCGCCCATCAGGGCCTCCCGGTGCGGCCAGGGGTCGCGGTGGGTGGCCAGGAAGGCGAGCAGTGAGCGGGTGCGGTGGCCGTTCCAGCCCTCGGCGGGGACGCCGTCGACGCTGACGTTGAGCGAGCCGAGCAGGGCGATCGCCAGCTGTGGCGCGAGGTGCGCGGCAGGCCCGGCCGGGTCGGGGGACCGTTGCGGTTCCGGGGCGCGCCAGGTGTGGCGCAGCCGCCCCCACAGCCGGGGGCCGGGGTCGGTGTGGGCCGCGTCGTCCGATGTGTGCGGTGGGGTCCGGTCCGCGTCCGGCGCCCCGGCCTGCCGGAACCAGTCGGCGGCGGCCTCATGGTCCCCGGCCAGCAGGGCCAGGCGTCCCTGGCGCAGCTGGGCGGCCCGCAGGTGAGACGTCAGCCCCGCGGAGGCGGCCAGCATCGCCGCGGTACGGGCATGGGCGGCGGCGGTCGCCAGGTCGCCGGTGTCGGCGGCGGCGTCGCTCGCCCCCAGCAGCTCACGGCAGAGCCGGTCGTTCGGGACTCCGGGCAGCGGTGGTTGCAGCGGCGGCTGCGGCGCGGATGAGTTGCTGTGACCAGGCATGACGTCTCCCCCTGCGGTTCTGCCTGGCGTCCACTCAAGGGCGGTGGTTTGGGCGTGTCAATCCGCATTTCGGTGTAGCGACCGGCGGCGCCCGCAGGCCGTCGCGACCGAAATCCGCCCCGCGGCCGGACGACCTTCCCTAGCATGCCGAGCGAGCCCATCGACGAAGGGAGACCCGTGGCGGAGCAGCGCACCAGCGGCAGGCCACCGGCCCTGCGGCCCGCGGTGGAGTCGATGACCCTCCTGGCGGCCGCCGTCATCGTCCACGACAAGGAGAACAACCGGGTCGTCCTCCTCCAGCGCGGCCCGGGCGCCAAGTACGGGAACGGTCTGTGGGACCTTCCGGCCGGCAAGAGCGAGCCCGGCGAGCCCATCACCGGAACGGCCGTGCGTGAACTACGGGAGGAGACCGGGCTGGTCGTCGATCCGAAGTCGCTGCGCGTCGCCCACCTCATCCACGGCGCCTGGGGCGTCGAGGCGCCGGGCGGCTTCCTCACGGTCGTCTTCGCCACCCACGAGTGGACCGGCGAGCCGGTCAACGCCGAACCGGCCAAGCATGCGCAGGTCCGCTGGACCGGCACCGACGCCGTCCCGGAGGCCATCGTGCCGACGACGCGCACTGCCCTCGGCCACTATCTGGGCGACGGCACCCAACTCTCGATCGCCGGCTTCGGCGACGCCGGGTAGGCCTCACCGGGTCCGGGGTTCCGGGTGCGCGGGGTCGGGGGCTGCCGGGCCGCGGGCGCCGCCATGGCACGCGCTTCGGGCGGTCATCGGACATATGCGGCACACGCCACCATCTGTCTGCGGGAGAACGGGGCGCAGGGAATGGCGACAGGTGGGTTCCGGATCAGCCGGCGCCGAGGCCGTCGATCAAGCGGTTGAGGAAGCGGGTGAACGTGGCTTCGGGGGTGAGGGGGCGTCCGGGGGAGGAGAGGGCTTCGGCCAGCTCCGGGTGGTGGCCGTCCGTTGCGACAGGGGCCAGGTAGCGGGCTTCGGCCGCGGCCCGGTCGGGTGACCGTACGGCTGCGGCCTGCGCGATCTCGTAGGTGACGTGCCCTGCCACGAACGCAATGACATCACCCACGCACGACGTTCCGTCGAACCCGGTCTGGACACCGCCTTCCGGGAAGCCGCCGTTGTACTCGCGGATGATGAGGGCAATCTGGTGCAACCTCCCGGCCGAACGGCACGAAGTCGGCCGGGAGCCGGGGCTGGTGGTTCCGGCCGCTGACGGCAGCCCGTTGATCACGGATCACTACTTTACTCGCGCGGAGGGCGACTTCCCCACCCTTGTCGTGCGCTCGCCGTACGGCAGGGGCCTGCCGTGGTCGCCCATGTACGGCATGCTCTTCGCCGAACAGGGCTTCCACGTGGTCCTGCAGAGCTGCCGCGGCCCGCCGTGTCGTGGTCCTCGCTCTCGCGGGTCTGCTCGCGGTCATGGCCTCTGGGTGGCCCGGTGCACGAAAGCGGGCGGCAGGTTCGCCCACACCGTCTTCGAGCGTTCCAACCGGTCGAAACGGCGGGCCAGTTCGGCGGTAAGTTGACGGGCGGGCGGGGTCCAGGCCGCGTGCAGGTAGGCGAAGGTGGTGAACCGGCCGCCGGGCGCGAGGACTTCGGTCACGGCATCCAGGATGTGCCCGCGCTGGTTCTGCGGCATGACCGTCCACGGCAGCCCGGAGACCACCGCGTCGACCGGTTCACCCACCGCGGCGGCCAGTTCTGCCGCCGACCCCTGCACCACGGTCAGCCGTTTGTCGCGCCGGGTGGCCGTCAGCCGGCCGGCGAGCACCGGGTTGAGTTCGACGGCGACGAGCCGTGCGTCGGAGGCGAGCCGGGCGAGGATCGCGTCGGTGAACACCCCGGTCCCCGGGCCGAGCTCGGCAACGGTGCGGGCCTGCTCCAGGCCGATGCCCTCGGTCATCGCGTACGCCAGTCGTCGTGAACTGGGCGCCACAGCACCGGTCATGAGGGGCCGTCTGAGGAACTCGGTGGTGATCGACATGGCGGCCATGGTGGAAACGCCCTGGGTGGCCGCACGTCGTATCCCCGGCCGGTGTCCGTACGACTGCGGGAGGACCCCGTGACGCCCGCCAGGACGATGCCGGGGAGCGGGCCCCGGCCGTAGCGTGAGGCGGTGCAACGGCTGATGGAGACCCTGCCCCGCCTGCGGCGCGGACATCCGTGGCTGACGGACCTGCTGCTGGTCGTGCTGGTTGCCGTGCCCCCGGTGATCCGCCCCCAGCCGGGCTGGCGGCCCGTCTGGGTACAGACGGGCGCGTACGCCGCCCTGGTGCTGCCTCTGTTGTGGCGCCGCCGTCGGCCGGTGCTGGTCGCGGCCCTGGTGACGGCCGGGTTCTGGGTGCAGTTTCTCGGGCAGGTGTGGGGACAGGAACCGGGACGCGGCGCCGTCGCCCTGGCCGCGGTCCTGGCCACCCTCACGGTGCGCGGCCTGCGCCGGGCCGCCGCGGCGACGGTGATCTGTGCCGCCGGCTGCGTTGTGCTGTGGATTCCCGCCTGGCAGCGGGACTACGGGGGCCCAGGTGCCCGCGGTGCCTGGCTCACCCCGCTCGCCGTGGGACTCCTGCTGGCCGGGGCCTGGGTGTTCGGCGAGTACGTCCGGGCCCGGCGCGCCTATATCGCCGAGTTCGAGCGGCGGGTCGCGCTCGCCGAGTCGGAGCGCGTCGCCCTGGCCCGGGTCGCCGTCGCCGAGGAGCGGGCGCGCATCGCCCGCGAGATCCACGACGTCCTCGCACACAGCGTGAGCGTGATGGTGCTGAACGCCGAGGGCGGCAGGCTGATGCGGCACGCCGACCCCACGGTCGTCGACCGCACCCTCGGTGTCATCAGCGCCACCGGCCGCGAGGCCCTGGACGAACTGCGTCGGCTGCTGGAGGTGCTGCGCACCCCCGACGCGGACGCCCCAGCCGGCGGCCCCGGAGCCGGACCCGGACCCGATAACGGTGGGGCCGGCGAGTCCCTCGCGGCCGATCTGCGGCGGCTGGTCGGGCGCCTCAACACGAACGGCACGCGCGCCTGGCTGGACCTTTGCGGAGAGCCAGGCGGCCTTCCGGCGGACGTCACCGCGCAGACGTACCGCATCGTGCAGGAGGCGCTCACCAACATCGTCAAGCACGCACCGCCGAACGCCACGGTCCACGTACGGGTCGACACCGGTACCGAGGGGCCCGGACGGCTGGTCCGCGTCCGGGTGGAGAACTCGGCCGAAGCCGGAGCGGGAGCCGTCCCGGAGCACCCCGCCCCACTGCTCTCCTGCGGTCACGGGCTCACCGGCATGCGCGAACGCACCGCCCTGTACGGCGGGAGCGTCGACGCCGCACCCACACCCGACGGGGGCTACCGGGTCACCGCCACCCTGCGCCCCACCGAGCCCGAGCCCACCACGGCGGCCCCATGACCGGCCAGAGCCCGTCATCGTCCCGGGTGCTGATCTGCGACGACCAGGAACTGATCCGGATGGGACTGCGCATGGTCGTCGACAGCCAGCCCGATCTCACCGTGGTGGGCGAGGCCGCCGACGGCGACGCGGCGATCGCGGGCGTGGCCGCCCTGGAGCCGGACCTCGTCCTGATGGACGTACGCATGCCCGGTCTGGACGGACTCGCCGCGACCGAACACCTCTGCGCGCAGCCCCATGGGCCCCGCATCCTCGTCGTCACCACCTTCGACCTCGACGAGTACGCCTACGCGGCCCTGCGGGCCGGCGCGAACGGCTTTCTCGTCAAGGACGCCCCCGCCGAGGAGATCCTGGTGACCGTCCGCGCGGTGCTGCGGGGCGAGGTCATGGTGGCGCCCTCGCTCACCCGGCGCCTGGTCGAACGCTTCGTCCTGCAATCCCCCACGTCCGCGCCCGCCCAGCGCAGCCGCCTGGCCGCACTCACCGAGCGGGAACGGGACGTCCTCGCCCTGGTCGCCCGGGGAATGGCCAACGGCGAGATCGCCGACCGCCTCTTCGTCGGGGAGACGACCGTCAAGACCCACCTCGGCCGCATCCTGACCAAACTCGGCCTCCGCGACCGTATCCACGCAGTGATCTTCGCCTACGAGAGCGGGCTGGTACGGGCCGGGGACTGACTGCCCGGCAGACCGCCCGCGGCTGAGACCGGGGTTCGCGAACGGCCGGAACCGTTCGTCGACCGGCGGCCACTGCGAGGGTCCATTGCGGCGAACTTCGGTGGTGGTACCAAGCCGTCCGTGCGCTGTCGACTTCCGCCGGGCGTCCCTACTTCGCGCCTGGGGCCAGCAGCCGCCGGATGCGCTCGTACTCGGCCGCCATCTCCGGTGTGGCGAGGAAGTCGTCGAGATCCGCGGACACCTCCTGGTCGATGTCCTCGATGGAACGGATGGCGAGTTCGTAGAGCTCGCGGCGCCGGTTCTGCTCCAGGTAGCTCTGCCAGTGCGCCAACGCGCTGATGACGATGAGGACTCCGGAGTCCAGACCGTCCTCGACCAGGATGCCGTCATAGATCGTCGCGAGCTCGTCGTGCAGCTCGGCGGCGCTGAGCGTCAGAACGTTCGCGCACGCGGTGGCCAGTGCCGCCCGGGCCTCTTCCGAGAGTTCGTCCTCGGCCACATCGCGCAGCAGCTCCGGCCGCACCAGACGGGTGACCGTCTCCTCTCCGAAGGCACGAACACCGCCCTCGGTGGCTCCGACGATCAGCCGGAGGATGTCCGCCTCAAGTTCGCTGTAATCCACGCCCGCAGCGTAAGCGCGGTGGGACCGAGATCCGCGCCAAAGGAGTGACGGGATGAGCCCGAGGCCCTGATGCGCTCGGATTCACCTGCGCCGACGACCGGCAGGGTCGCGTTCGGCGACGTGCCGGGCGAGAGGGCGACGCCGGGCCGCGCATACCGTTCCAGGGAGCGGGCAGAGGTGTGGCGGGAGCGGGCCGGCAGCATCGGCGTGGCCGTGCCGTCCTCGGCGTCGTGTGTCAGGGCACCGCGGCGTAGCGTGTTCTCCTCGAAGACCGGCTCCGCCGTTTCGAGCTGCTGCCTCGTTGCGGAGTGCGGGATGTTTGGCCGTTGGTGACCACGAGGGGCAGAGGGCGGCGGTCATCAGGGCGAGGGCCGCGGGGCCGGCGTCTGCGTCGGTGCCCCAGTCGGTCCAGAATCTGAAGCGGGCCGGGAGGGCATGCGCTGCCGGCAAGTGGCCGTCGCGCTGGGACTGGAGGCCATCCCGGCGAAGGTCGAGGGACTGCGATCGAAGGCGAAACGACTGGTGGAGCGAGGGTGAGCACTCCAGGTGCGGCCGGGAGTGTTCATCACGCTCGCGGTGCCGGCCGTCTGAAGCCGGCCGGGCGGCGGCCGGCCAGGCGACCGCTCATGAGCATGGTCATCGACCACAGCACCACGGTTTGTCCCTGTCCTTGCGGCCTCAATCAGGCCCCACGGAGCCAGGCGAGCGCCGCGCGGGAGGGTCTCGCCGGCTCGCGAACGGGGCTCGTACTCGCCCGCGGCGGATTCCCCTTCCCACGCGCAGGGGCTCCGCCGGGGCAAGGTCCGGGGAGAGTCACGTTCGCCCGGTTTGATCTCGGAATGCGGTGGGAGGTCAGGACAGCCTCGCCGGCATGAGCCATACGACCCGGACGCGGAGGACGTTCGGCTTCGCCGCCTCAGCGGGGCGGAGCGCGGATCCTTCCAGGACCGGGCGGCCCGTTCCGGTGTTGCCGATCGGGTTCACGCGTACGGTGTGCACCCGCGCCCCTGGCTGGCCTCATACCGAGAACTCGCGTATCACCGTGTTGCGGAACACCGCGCTGCCGCCGATCGTGAACAGTGCGAGCCGGGTGTCCAACAGGTACGGGAACACCTGGCTGGTGTGCGTGTAGCGGCCGTCGTCGACGAACATCTCCACCGACGTGCGGTCCACCAGGATGCGCAGCTTCACCGTGCCGGCGGACGGGTCGAACCGGGTGTGGCTCTCCTGCCACTTGCCGGACGTGTCGGCGTTCACCGTGTTGCGTCGGTTGAGGAAGGCGTAGTCGGCGTAGATCCCGGCATCGATGTGCCGACCGCCGTTGGGTGAGCGCCTCAGCTGGAGGCCGGCGCCGGTGAGTCGGGACCAGGTGATCTCGGTCGTCACCTCGTAGGAGATGCCGGTGTAGTCGAGCACCTTCGTGCCGTCCACGGTCACGTCGCCCAGGTTCACGGTGCGGGAGACATACGAGTCGAGGCCGGTGACGGGCTGGGAGGCGAGGTAGTAGGTGTTGTCGGACGCCTTCTTCAGGGTGATCTCGCGGACGATGGAGTCGGTGCCGTTGAAGCCGTCGCAGTCGATGGTGGGGGTGGTGTCGGCATAGTCCCAGTCGTTCACCCAGCCGATCGCGTAGCGGGCAGCCGCGTCCACCGCGCCGCTCGCGTCCCGCTTCTCGAAGGTGACGGCGCCGTACCAGTCCCAGCCGTGGTCGAGCCACTGCGGGTCACTCGCCTCGGCGGTGAACGCGCTGCCGTCGAAGGAACCCGTCCAGTAGGCGTACGTGTTGGGCAGCCCCGAGCTCTTCCCGTTGGCGCTCGCGCCGAGCACCCATTTCACGGTGCCGTCGGCGGCGGTGATGCGGAACAGGTCGGGGCACTCCAGGACGCCGATGCCGTCGTGGACGAAACCGTTCACGTACGTCCAGGACTTGAGGTCGTCGGAGTGGTAGAAGCCGATCTTGTCGTTCTCGGCGAGGGCCATCACCCATCGGCCCCGGTCCTCGTCGCGGATCACCTTGGGGTCGCGGAAGTCGGCGACGCCGGGGTTGGGCAGGACGGGGTCGGTCCCGTAGTTGGTGAAGGTGAGACCGCCGTCGGTCGAGTAGTACAGGAACTGCTCCTGGTGGTCGGTGCCGCCTCCGGGAGACATGGTGACGATGACGACCACCGCACCCGCACCGAATCCGGCCGTGTCGCCGGTGTCGACCACCGCCGAACCCGACCAGAGATCGCCGCCCGGCGTGGTGTCCTTGGGTACGGCGACCCCGCGGTCGGTGAAGGAGACCAGGTCCTCGGTGGTGGCCAGGCGCCACGCGGTGCCGACGGCGCCGGTGAAGTAGTCGGCGTTGTAGAGGTAGTAGTAGCGGTACTCGCCGCCGATCCAGACGGGCCGCTGCGGGTCGTTCTTCCACTGGTCGGGGACCGTGAAGTGGTACGCGGCGCGGTAACTCGCCCCGCCCACCGCGGAGTTGGTCCCGGTCGCGGCCGTGGCCGTTCCGGCGGGCAGCAGCGCGGCGGCGGTGCCCGCCACCGATCCCGCGAACAGTGATCTTCTGGAAATCCCCGAGGTTCCGGGCATGACACATCGTTCCTCTCGTGCGGCTCCTGCGAACGAGGACTGTAGACCTAACTCGATAAAGGTCAAGGGTCCTAACTCGTTAAAGGTCAGGCGTTCCCGACCCTTGACAGGTCCGCCGCCCGGTTCCCATCATCTGGGGCATCACCCCTGAACTAACACGAGTTAGGCCCGTTGATGACTGACTCGCACCTCCCCCGCCGCACGCTGCTGCGGTACGGCGCGTACGGCGCCGGAGCAGCCGCCCTGGCCGCGACCGCCGCGAACTGGGACCGGCTCACGGGAGCCGACATCCCCGGCCGTGACGACGGCTCCCTCGTCGTCGCCACCCTCGGCTCCGCCTTCGACCCGGCCACCGTCGACGCCCTCACCAAGGGCTTCCACCGGCTCCACCCCGACATCCCGCTGCGGGTGAACGCGGTGCAGGCCGTCGACTGGTCGGACTTCTTCGCGAAGATCCTCACCCAGATCGCCGCGGGCACCGCCCCCGACCTGGTGTATGTGGCCACCGAGGGCGTGCAGCTGTTCGCCCGGAAGCTCGGCGTGCCCCTGGACCGCTGGGTGCGGCGGGACGCGGCACAGCTGCGTGAGTACTTCGCCGACGTCCACCCCTCGCTGGTCGAGTCGATGATGTACGAGGGGAACCTCTACCAGCTGCCGATGGAGTTCAACGCCGCCGACATCTACCTCAACAAGCAGGTACTGAAACGGGCAGGCGCCGGGTTCCCGGCGGCCGACTGGACCCGCGACGACTTCACCGCGCTGCTGCGGGAGATGAAACGGGCCGGCGACGCGCACTTCACGCCGTACTTCTGGACCAACCGGCTGTGGGGCGGCGTGGTGCCCTGGCTCTTCGCGAACGGCACGAACCTGCTCAAGGAGTCGAAGGCGCCCGGCGGCTCCTGGCTGTGGGACACCTTCTACCCGACCGCCGACCGGCAGGGGCGCGGCGGGGGCTTCCGCTGGAGCACCCCGCAGGCCACCGCCGACCGGGTCGAGGAGGCGTACGACTATCTCGCCTCCCTCGTCCAGGAGAACCTGTGCACCCGGCCCGAGGGCGGCAACGGCAGCAATCTCGTCGGCGTGTTCTCCACCGGCCGCGTCGGCGTCACACCGGCCGGCGGCTTCTGGGCGGGCGGCCTGCAGCTGGCCGGCATGCGGGCCGCCGACTACGACGTGCAGTACTTCCCGCGCTGGCGTACCCAGCGCCACCAATTCGGCGCGGCGGGCTACGCGCTGCTGCGCACCTCGAAGAAGCAGGAAGCCGCCTGGGAGTTCATCAAATACGCGGCCCGCAAGGACACCATGACCCGGCTGTTCCAGAGCAACCAGACCACCCCGGCCCGGCGTTCGATGCTGAACGCCGCACGCTACGCCGCGAGCGGCCCGGCCCACTGGCAGGTCTTCTACGACACCCTCGACCGGTTTCCCGACACCGGCCCGATCCCCGCGCCGCCGCAGGTCGCCGAGGTGACCGACGTCCTGCTCAAGTACACCGGCACCGCGCTGGCCTCGCCGCGTGCGGTGGGTCCCGCGCTGCGCCGGATGCAGGGCGACCTGGAGCAGGCCATGGAGCGTGAGATATGACGAACACCGAGGTCCCGAACTCTCAGGTCCCGAACTCCCAGGTTCCGGCCGTACGTTCGCGGCCCGCCACACCACCACCCGCCGTCGCCGTACGGCCGTCCGTCCGCGACCGCGGCGCCCGGCTGCTGGCCACGCTGTTCCTGGCGCCCACGGTCGTCGGCATCGTCGTCTTCACGGTCGTGCCGATCATCGGGTCCATCGTGCTGAGCCTGTTCCACTGGAACGTGATCGACCCGCCCCGTTTCGCCGGCGGCGCCAACTACCGCACGACCTTCACGGACTCGACCGTCCTGGTCTCCTTCCGCAACACGCTCCTCTTCATGGTCCTCGCGGTCGCGCTGCAACTGCTGATCGCGCTGTCGCTGGCGCTCGTGCTGAACGGGCGGATGCCGGGGTGGCTGCGGTCGCTGTTCCGTTCGGCGTTCTTCTTCCCGCTGGTGCTGTCCGCCGCGTCGATCTCGGTGGTGATGAAGTACCTGTTCAACCAGGACTTCGGGGTGGTGAACTGGCTGATCGGCCTGGTCGGCGTCGCACCCGTGCCCTGGCTGACCTCGGAGCACGCGGCGATGGCCACGGTGATCCTGGTCTACGTCTGGCAGCAGTTCGGTTTCTCGTTCCTGCTGTTCGTCGGCGGTCTGAACAACATCCCCAAGGAGATCCACGAGGCCGCCGCCCTCGACGGCGCGACCGGCCTGCGCAAGCACCTCGGCATCACGCTGCCGCTGCTGTCGCCGACGCTGCTCGTCGCGTCGGTGGTCGGCATCATCAACGCCCTGCAGGTCTTCGAACAGCCCTACGTCCTCACCGACGGCGGACCCGGCGACGCCACCCGCACCGTGGTGATGGTGATCTACGAGAGGGCCTTCGAGCAGCTCGACTTCGGCGAGGCATCCGCGGTGGGCGTGCTGCTCTTCGCGCTGATCATGGCGGTCACCGCCCTCCAGTTCCGGCTCAGCCGGCGTTTCGTCCACTACCAGTGAGCCGGTGAGCCGCATGAGCCAAGCAACCCCGACCCTCAGCCGCGTACGTTACTCACTCGCCCCCTGGGCCCGGATCGCCGGACTGACCGTGTGTGCCCTGCTGACTCTGGGCCCGGTCATCTGGACCGTCTCCACTTCCCTGCGCACTCCGGCCCAGTCTTTCGACCTACCCCCGCAGATCATCCCGACGCACCCGACGGCCGCGGCCTACCACGGGGTCGTCCAGCAGATCGACGTGTGGCTGCTCGCCCTGAACTCCACGCTGGTGACAGCACTGGTCGCCGTCGGCCAGATGATCACGGCGGGCTTGGCCGGATACGCCTTCGCGCGCCTGGAGTTCCGTCTCAAGAAGCCGCTCTTCGGCCTGGTCCTGGCGACCATGATGGTGCCGTTGCAGGTCACCATCGTGCCGGTGTTCCTGGTGCTGAAGTCGATGGGCCTCACCGACACGCTCCTCGGCCTGATCATCCCGGCGTTCCCGACGGCCTTCGGCACGTTCCTGATGCGCCAGTACTTCCTCGGTATGCCCAAGGACCTGGGCGAGGCGGCCATGCTGGACGGCGCGGGGCCCTGGCGGATCTTCCGCTCGGTGTACGCGCCGCTGGCCACACCCGGCCTGGCGATCGTCGGCGTACTGGCCTTCAACTACCACTGGAACGAGTTCTTCCGCCCGCTGATCCTGGAGACCTCCAGCCAGAACTACACGCTTCCGCTGGGTCTGGTCTCCCTGCAGGGCAACCTCGGCACCGGGTCGATCTCGGTGGTCCTGGCCGGGGTCGTGCTCTCGATGCTCCCCGCCCTCGCTGTGTTCGTCGTCGGCCAGCGCCCTCTGCGCGAGGGCATCACCTCGGCAGGAGTCAACCGTTGAGCCATGACCCCAACGCGCCGCGTTTCAGGGTCCGTCCGCCCGCCGGCTGGATCAACGACCCCAATGGGCCGTTCCGTTGGCGGGACCGCTACCACCTCTTCTACCAGCACAACCCCGACGCACCGGTGCACGCGAACGTCCACTGGGGTCATGCCTCCAGCGCCGACCTCGCGCACTGGGAGCACCATCCGATCGCGCTCACCCCGACGCCCGGCGGCCCCGACGAGGCCGGCTGCTGGTCGGGCTGCGTGACCGACGATGCCGGCACACCGACCGCCGTATACACGGGAGTTGACCGCACCCACACCGGACTCGGCACCATCTGCCTGGCGCGGGCGGCGGACCCGGACGACGAGCGGCTGACCGAGTGGAAGCCGCTGTCGACGCCGGTGGTGGCAGGTCCGCCGCCGGGACTGGACGTGGTGATGTTCCGCGACCCGTTCGTCTTCCGCCACGCGGACCGGCACTGGGCCCTCGTCGGGGCCGGGCACGCCGACGGCACGCCGTCGGTCCTGCTCTACGACTGCGACGACCTGACCGACTGGCGGTTCGCCGGTGTGCTGCTGGACGGCAAGGACCCGGTGGCCGCGGGCGTGTTCGGCGACAAGTCGGTGGGCTGGGAGTGCCCGCACCTGTACCGGACAGCAGGCGGCGACCACGTGCTTCTGGTGTCCCTGTGGGACGGAGATCCCTGCTCCACTGGGTACCTGACCGGCCGTCTGGAAGCCGATGGCCGACGCGCGTTGAGGTTCGTACCGCGCGCCGGCGGCCGGCTCGACCAGGGGCGGGACTTCTACGCTCCCGCCGTGCTCCAGGAGCCGGACCGCGCACTGCTGTGGGGCTGGTCGTGGGAGGCCCGCCCGCAGGAGGAGACGCAGCGGGCCGGATGGGCAGGCGTACTCACCGCGCCACGGGTCGTCGACATCCACCCCGACGGTTCACTGCGGGTGAGTCCGGCCCCGGAACTCGACCTGCTGCGCCCGGCCGAGCCGTTCGTCACCGCGCGGGGCCGGGTTCCGCTTCCCCACACGTACGACCTGACGGTCACCGCCTGCGGACCGACCACGGTGAGCCTGCTCCGGGGCGCGGCGGGCCGGGAGCTGACCGTCCGGGCGGACCCTGCCTCGGGGACCGTCGTCCTCGACCGCAGCGCCTGGCCCCGGACCGGCAGGGAAGGCTCCGCCCCGATCACCGTGCACGTGCCGAAGGGGCCGGAACTCGCGCTCCGGCTGCTCGTCGACGGCTCACTCCTCGAACTCTTCGTCGCGGAACGGGCCATGGTCACCGAGCGCGTCTACCGGCGCCTCGGCGACATCGCCGAGCTGGTCGTCGACGGGCCGGGTGCCCGGGTCACCGGGTGGGCGCCGGACCCACGGAGGCGCGGCTGACCACAGGACAGGCCAGGCGCCGGACGGTCGCGGGCGGCGTACGGCCGGCTTCGATGGCGTCCAGGAGCAGCCGGGCCGCCGCCTCGCCCATCGCCCGGTGCGGCAGCGCGACCGAGGTGAGCGGCGGTGTGAGGAACGCGGCCATGTGCTCCTGGTCGTCGTAACCGACCACCGACAGATCGGCGGGCACGTCGATCCCGAGCCGGGTCGCGGCGTGCAGGACACCCGCCGCGACCCGGTCGTTGTAGCACAGGACGCCAGTGGGGCGACGGCCCGGCTCGACCCCGTCGAGCAGGCGCAGCGCGCCCGCGTAGCCCGCGGAGATCTCCCCGCCGCCGCGCACGATCCACTCCTTGGGCACGGTGACGCCCTCGGCGCGCAGCGCGTCCCGGAAGCCGCGGGTACGTTCCGCCGAGGCGATGTCGTCCAGACCGCCGATCACGGCGAGCCGGCGGTGGCCCGCACCGAGCAGCAGCCGGGCCGCGGTACGGCCACCGGCGCGCTCGGCAGGGACCACGGCGGGCAGGGAGTCGTCCTCGGGCAGGCAGTTGGCCAGCACGGAGTGGGTGCGGTGCAGGCCCTCGGGGACGCGGACCCGGCGCAGTGACATGGCCGCGTAGATGATGCCGTCCACGCGCCGGTCGAGCAGTTCCGCGACGGCCGCGTCCTCCTTGGCCGGGTCACCGCCGGAGTCGACGGTGAGGACGAGATGGTCGCTGTCCCAGGCGGTCTCCATGGCGCCGCGCAGCAGCCGGCCGGCGAACGGCGAGGACGCGATCTCATCGGTGACCAGCCCGATCACGGCCGTACGGCGACGGCGCAGACCGCGGGCCACCGGGTCGGGGCGGTAGCCCAGCCGGGCCGCGGCCTGCCGGATGCGTTCCTGGGTGGCGGGCGAGAGGTTGCCCTCGGCTCGGCCGTTGAACACGAAGGACACCGCGGTGTGCGACACACCGGCGAGCCGGGCGACGTCCCGCGACGTCGGGCGCCCGGTGCCCGTGCTCCTGCTCTCCTCGGCACCACCCACGCCGTCCGCCGCCCTCGCCCAGCCCGTCCCTGTCGATCACCGTCCACCCTATCCGCGGGGAGCGCCAGGGCACACGGGAGATCCTCAGGGCGCCGCGACGTGGGCGTCCGATGTGATCACCGGATTCCCCGGAGGGCGGGGACCGCTTCGGACTGGGCGTAAGCACGTCATCCGCCGGCGATGCCGACCCACCGGCCCGGTGGAGGGTAGCGCGGGCCGGACCGCGCAAGCCGCTCACGACGACCGGGCTGTGGTGGCGGACCTGACTGGCGCCCTCGCTGAAGGTGACGTCCTTGGTCCGGTGGACGGTGTTCTCGATGGCCCGGTGCGCGCGTGCCCGGGCCGCGGTCTTCTTCGCGGTGGCCTGCTCGGCGCGCAGACCGGTGACAGCGCAGGCGGTCTCGGCCTGCCGCTCCTTCTCGCCGATGCGGCGGCGCTTGCGGCGGATGCGCACCACCTGGCGGGCATGCAGGAAGCGCAGTCTGCCGACGGTGACGATCTTGACTTCGCGGATCTCTTCCCAGCCCTCCCGCGTTCGCGGTAACAGTCCAGAACGGGGACATGACTCCAGGGCAGCGGGCTCAACTGTCGTGCCAGGGACGGCTGGTTGTTCTTCTCCGCCAACAGGTAGCGCGCGCTCGGCGGTCTTCAACGAGGTAGCCGGCCCCGGTCCGGCACCAACCAAGTGGGCTGCGGCCTCAAGGACTGCCACACCTGCACTGACGACTTCCCTGATCAATTGCAAAGTCGCAGGTCAGAGCATTGGTGGCAGCCCAGGCGGACCAGGCAGACACAACGCTTCGTTGAAGCGGGCAGGCGAAGCCACCATACGGAGCGGATGCGGATCCACGCTCGGGCAGGTTGGCCGCCACCGCCCGCCTTCGCATCGCTGCGGGGGAGGTCGGACGAGTTGGATGCTATTGACCTTTTCGCCCATGTTCCGAACATCCTGTTGCCGAGCTGCTCTCCGCGGGCTGACGGCAAGGCCGGCGAGCTGCTGTCAGATCGGGCTCGACACCCGGCTCACCGGGCGATCCGGTAACGGTGTTCGGGGCGGCCGGTGGCGCCGTAGCGGAGTTCGAGCCGAACCATGCCCTCCCGTACGAGGTAGGAGAGATACCGCTGGGCCGTGGCGCGGGAGACGCCGGTGAGCTCAGCGGCCTGGGCTGCGGACAGGGGGTCGTGGGCAGTGCGCAGGACCTGGTGCAGGAGGGCGAGGGTGGGTGCGGAGTGCCCCTTGGCAGGGACGCGGGGGACGGCCGGTGGCCGGGCGGCGCTGAAGAGGGCGTCCACGTCGGCCTGGTCGGTGCGTGGGGCGAGGCCCAACGCGGCTACTCGGTGCTGGAGTTCGCGGTAGGCGGTGAGCCGTTCGGCCAGGTCGGCGGAGCCGAACGGCTTGACCAGGTAGCCCACGGCGCCGAGCTTCATGGCGGTCCTTACCGAGGTGATGTCCCGGTCGGCGGTGATCATGATGACGTCGGGGCGGGCGCCGCCCTCGTCCGAGCTGAGCCGCCGCAGCACGTCGAGTCCGCTGCCGTCGGGCAGGAAGACGTCGAGCAGCAGCAGGTCGGGCTGGAGGGTGCGCACCGCGTCCAGCGTCTCGGCCACGGTCGCCGCCCGGCCGACCACCTCGAAGTCCTCGATGCGGGACGCGTAGTCACAGTGGATGTGACTGACCCGGAAGTCGTCGTCCACCACCAGGGTCCGGATCATCCGCGGTCACCTCCGGTCGTCGAGGCCGTCGTGAACTGTGCGTCGCGTGGCACGGGAGTGGCGTCCGGCAGGGGCAGTACGACGGTGAAGACCGCGCCCGGCCCCTCGCTGACCGTGATCGTCCCGCCGTGCCGCTGGGTCAGCCGGTGGACGAGGGCCAGGCCCAGCCCGCGCCGGGCGGTGCCCCGGTCGGGCCGGGTCGACCAGCCGTCCTCGAAGATCGACTCGGTGGTGCCCGGCGGAATCCCCGGGCCGCTGTCGGCGACCCGCACCATCACCAGGTCGACGGCCTCGACCAGCGAGAGCAGCACCTCCCGGCCACCCGCCGGGGGCGGTCCGCCGGAGGCCGCGTCGATCGCGTTGTCCAGCAGGTTGCCGACGATGGTCAGCAGCCGGCGCAGATGCGGCGGGTCCTCGCCGAGCGCGGAGTCCTCACTGAGCACCATCCGTACCCCTCGTTCCGCGGCCACCGTGGTCTTGGCGACGATCAGCCCCACGAGCAGCGCGTTGCCGATCCGTTCGCGTACGGACTCGGTCAGCGCCTGGTCGGCGCCGGCCGACTCCACGGCGTACTCGAAGGCGGCGTCGTGGTCGCCGATGTCCAGCAGCCCGGCCACGGTGTGCATGCGGTTGGTGAACTCGTGCTGCTGGGCGCGCAGGGCGTCGGTCAGCCCGCGCACCGAGTCCAGTTCGCGCAGCAGTCCGATCAGCTCGGTGCGGTCGCGCACGGTGACCACCGCGCCCAGTTCGCGGCCGTGCAGCGTCACCGGCATCCGGTTGACCACCAGGCAGTGGTCGTCGGTCAGCACGTTGAGGTCGGTGCCGGTCAGGGTGCCGTCCAGGGCGCGGCGCAGCCGCCCGTCGGGCAGCACCTCGTCGAGCCGGCTGCCGAGCGCCGTGCCGAGGCCGAGCAGGGTGCGGGCTTCGTCGTTGACCACGGTGATCCGGCCGTCGGGAGCGAAGGCGAGCACGCCCTCCCGGATGCCGTGGAGCATGGCCTCGCGATCCTGGAACAGTCCGGCGATCTCCTCCAGTTCCAGCCCGAAGGTCGACCGCTTCAGCCGCCTGGCCAGCAGGAACGCGGCAGCCGAGCCGAGTGCGACGGCGATCGCGCTGTACAGGCCGAAGGTGGGCAGTTCCCGCCACAGCTCGCCGAGCACATCGTGTTCCGGGATGCCGGCCGAGACCTCGCCGACCAGCTTGCCCGTGGGCCCGTACAGCGGCGCCTTGCCGTTGGCGGACCGCCCGGTCGCGCCTTGGTCGGAGCCGACGTGGGGACGGCCGTCGAGGACCACGATCGGATCGCCCACCGGCTCGCCGATCAGCGCCGGGTCGGGGTGCGAGTGGCGGACGCCTCGTAGGTCGATCACGACCACGTACGACGCCCCCGACGCCTTCCGTATGCGTTCGGCGACCGTCTGCACGACGTCGCCGCCACCGCCGTACTCCATGGTGTGCCGGATCTGCGGGTCGGCGGCCGTGGTCTGCGCGATGTCCAGCGCCCGCTGCTCGTAGGCACGGTCGATCTCGGCCCGTTGGGCGAACGCGAACAGGACGAAGCCGATGGCTCCGGTGAGGGCCAGGATGGCGAGCTGGTTGGCCAGGATCCGCGCGGAGAGCCTCCCCTTCCCGCCGCGGCCGATCCGGATTCGGAGGGGCATCACAGGTGCCTTCGCCCTTGTCGTACGGCCGGGCCCGGCCCCTTCGCCGTACCCGTGGTGGCGTGATTGTGTCCCACCGCGGACATTCTGCCCACCCCCCGAACCGCTGAGCAGAATGCGCAGAACCCCTGTTAACACGACTAACGCGGGATACGTCTGAAACAGCGACGTAACACCGCGCGGCCTCTAGCGTCTGCCTTCCTCGACCTCCGAGGACCTCCGAGAGGGGAAGGAGACAGCATCAGATGGCTTCGCGAAACGACGTCGCGACGGGCCCCGTCGCCGAGACGACCGGCCAGGACAGCGCCCGAGTCGAGATCTCAGGGCTCACCAAACGCTTTCTGACTCCCGCGGGTGAGGTGTTCACGGCACTCCAGGACGTCTCGTTCACCGTGGAGCCGGGCCAGTTCTGCGCGGTGGTCGGCCCGACCGGCTGCGGCAAGTCGACGACACTGAGCATGGTGTCCGGGCTCGACCGGCCCAGCGAGGGCTCGGTCAAAGTCGGCGGCCGTGAGGTGGACGGCGTCACCGACGGCGTCAGCTTCATGTTCCAGACCGATGCCCTGCTGCCCTGGAAGACGGTCCTCGGCAACGTCCTGATGGGCCCCGTCTTCCGCAGGGTGCCCAAGCAGCAGGCCCACGCCTCGGCACGCGACTGGCTGCGCCGGGTGGGCCTGACGGGGTTCGAGGACCGCTACCCGCACCAGCTCTCCGGCGGCATGCGCAAGCGCGTGGCGATGGCCGCGGCACTGATCAACGAACCCAAGATCCTGATCATGGACGAGCCGTTCGGCGCCCTGGACGTGCAGACCAAGGCGATCATGTCGACCGAACTCCTCGGCCTGTGGGAGCAGATCCGTCCGTCGGTCATCTTCATCACCCACGACCTCGACGAGGCCGTGGCGCTCGCCGACCGGGTCGTCGTCATGACGTCCAGCCCCGGCTCGGTCAAGGCGGTCTTCGACATAGACCTGCCGCGCCCGCGCGGCGCGGTCCAGGAGATCCGCTTCCAGCCCCGCTTCATCGAACTCCAGCACCAGATCTGGGACTGCCTGCGTGAAGAGGTGGAGCGCGCCTACGCACGCACCGCAGGAGGTACGGCATGAGTACGACGTCCGCTGTTTCCACCACCCCGGCCGCGAACGGCTCCCAGGTCTCGGCCGCGGCCGCCGCCAGGAGCGCCGTCCGGCGGCGTACCGCGCTGGTGTGGGCGGGGCGCATCGGGCTCGCGGTCTTCGTTCTGGGTGGCTGGCAGGCTTTCACCGCCTGGGGGATCGTCGACCCGTTCTTCTTCGGGCAGCCGTCCGGCATCGCCAAGCGGCTGGTCGACCTCTTCCGGCACGGCACCGAGTTCGGGTCCTTCTACTCGAACATCTGGACAACGATCCAGGAGGCGCTCGTCGGCTTCGTCCTCGGGGCCGTCACGGGAGTGGTCTTCGGCGTCGCGCTCGGCCAGAGCCGCTTCCTCGCCGACGTGCTCGGCCCCTACATCAAGATGGTCAACGCGATCCCGCGGATCGTCCTCGGCTCGATCTTCATCGTCGCGTTCGGCATCGGCGTGCTGCCGAAGATCCTGCTCGCCGCGGTGCTGGTGTTCTTCATCGTCTTCTTCAACGCCTTCCAGGGCGTCCGCGAGGTCGACCGCAACATCCTCGCCAACACCAGGGTCCTCGGCGCCTCGCAGCTGCAGATCATCCGGCACGTCACCGTGCCCTCCGCACTCACCTGGATCATCGCCAGCCTGCACAGCGCCTTCGGCTTCGCCATCGTCGGCGCGCTGGTCGGCGAGGTGCTCGGCGCGCAGAGCGGCCTCGGCCTGGTCATCAAGACCGCGCAGAACAACTTCGACCCCAACGGCGTGTTCGCCACGATGCTCGTGATCTCGGTCATCGTGCTCGGCGCCGAGTGGCTGATCGGCAAGCTCGAACACCGGCTGCTGTCCTGGCGCCCGCCGGCCCCGACCGAGGCGAACTCCCTCTGACACCGCCGCAGTTATCCCCTCTTCATCTCAACACCCTCAGCGAAGGAATGTGATCAGCCATGTCCAGACGACCCGTCGCCGTCGCCGCGTCCGTCCTCACCGTTCTCGCCCTCGGCGCCACCAGCGCCTGTTCCGGCAACTCGTCGGCCTCGACCGGCGGTTCGGGCTCCACGCCGACCGTCAAGCTCATGGCCGGCGGTCTCGACAAGCAGATCTACCTGCCCTACCAGCTCGCCCAGCAGCTCGGCTTCTACAAGAAGTACGGCGTCGACGTGCAGTTGAGCACCGAGCAGGACGGCGGCGTGGGCGCCGAGGAGGCCATGGCCTCGGGTCAGGTGGACATGGCGGGCGCCTGGTACAACCACACGATCGAGTTCCAGGCGAAGGGCAAGGCCGTCGAGGACGTCGTGCAGCTCTCCGGCGCGCCGGGCGAGCGCGAGATGTGCACCGCCAAGTCGGGCGTCCACTCGGCCGCCGACTTCAAGGGAAAGACTCTCGGCGTCACCGACCTGGGGTCGGGCACCGACACCCTCACCCAGTTCCTGGCCGCCAAGCAGGGCGTCAAGACCAGCCAGTTCCACCGGATCGGGGTCGGCGCGGGCTCCACCGCCATCGCCGCGCTGCAGAACGGCAAGGTCGACTGCGTGATGACGACGCAGCCGACGGTGGCCGCGATCCAGAAGAAGGGCGTCGGTACGTCCGCGATCGACCTGGCCACCACCTCCGGCGCCACGGCGGCGATGGGCGGTGCCTATCCCGCCGCCAGTGTGCTCGCCCGCACCGACTGGGTGAACGCGCACAAGGACACGGTGCAGAAGGTCGTCGACGCGCTCGTCGCCACCATGCACTGGATCAACACGCACAGCGCGGCCGACATCGCGAACAAGCTGCCGGCGTCGTTCGTGTCCAACCAGCTGGTGACCAAGGCCGACTACATCGCGGCCCTGAACGAGGACAAGGGCCAGTTCCTCCCGGACGGTCTCATGCCGGCCGGCGGTCCGAAGACCTCGCTGGCGACGGAGAAGCTGGTCGGCAACGTGAAGGGGTCGGTGGACCTGAGCAAGACGTTCACCAATGACTTCGCCGTCCAGGCCAACAAGACCGAGGGCTTCAAGACCACCACGACCCCGGCCGGGCCGAACGGCTGAGCCCGCTCCATGCCCGAGGCCGCCCAGCTGATTGCCAGTTGGGCGGCCGTCCGGCTTCCCGAGCGCCTGGTTCAGCCGACCGGGAGCACGGCGGTGTGCTCCGCGCGGACGGCCTGCAGGGAGCGGGGGTCGAGGCCGAG
>NZ_JAGXJL010000076.1:0-38218 GCF_019091475.1 Streptomyces sp. GbtcB6
GCCACCGGCGAGGAGGGCGAGGCCGTGCTCGGCGGTGCCCTGGCCGCGGCGGCCGCGCACCGGCGCCCCGGCCGGACCGCCGCCGGGCACTCCGGCAGGCTGGGCCGCTGGCCGATGGTGGCCGCCGCCTTCGCCGGTGCCGTCCTGGTCTCCACGCCGTTCGTGCACAACGGCGGCAGCAAGAACGTGACCGGCATGGAGAGCACGGGCAAGGCGACCGCCGACGGCTACGCCAGCGACATGCCGACGTACGAGCCGAACGACGGTCCCGCGTCCCCGCTGGTCCCCGAGCCCGAGTCCGACATCCCGCCCGTGGTGTCCGGCAACGGCAAGGACTTCGTGGCCGCCGACGGTGACACGGTCGTCGACGACGGCACCGGTACGACCCCGCACACCCTGAGGTCGCAGCCGCCGGCGAAGACCGACGGGAAGCCCGCCAAGAGCGCGGGCACGCCGGCCGACGGCGAGAAGCGGACGGGGAAGGACCAGCGGCAGCCGGCCGACCCGCAGAAGGGCGTGCCGCTCAGCCTCGGGGTGTCCGCCGGCCTGCCCGGCAGCGACTCCTCGACGGACTCCGCCACCGCCGCGCTGCAGCCGCGGGTGGGCGAGCCGCTCAAGGCCAGGACCGACGCGGTCGAGCCCGTCAAGGCCACGACGAACGCGGTGAAGGCCGACACGGTCAAGTCCGCGGTGGCCAAGCCCGCCACGGTGAAGTCGACCAGGACCTCGACGACGTCCACGACGTCGAAGCCCACCGGGACCAAGCAGACCGAGGCCACGCACGAGGCCACCGCCAAGCCCGAGGCGAAGCCGGTCAAGGCGGCGGCACCGGTCACGCACGACTGGTCCACCAAGGTCGTGAACTCCACCTACGTCCTGGACGCGGGCGACTCGGTGGCCTCGAACCGGATGCGGATCACGCTCCGCGGCAACGGCAACCTCGTGATCTCCGACGAGAACGGCGTCGTCCGCTGGTCCTCGGGCACCTCGGGCGCCGACAACCACGCGGTCTTCCAGGCCGACGGCAACTTCGTGGTCTACAGCTCGGACAACCGCACCCTCTGGTCCTCCGGCACCGAGGGCAACGACGGGGCCAAGCTGGTGATCCAGGCCGACGGCAACGTCGCCATCCTCTCGGCCGGCGACGCGACCCTCTGGGCGGCGGGCACGCAGCACTGAGGAATACGGCCCACGACCCCGTCCACCCCGGGGTCCCCTCGTTCCGCGCATTCCCCCGTGCGTGGCTGCGGAGGGGACACCGGGGTGGTCGGCGTACATTTCCGGAAAGCACGATCCGGCCCTCCCCGTGAATTACCGAATTCCGCGATTCCCGTTGGGGCAGAAGACTGCCCGTCCGTACAGAGTCGCGGCCGTCCAATTGTCGTGCTGATTTCACCGGGCTAGCCTGGCGAGGGATATGAATATGGACCTGATGAACCGTCACGCCCGTATTCGACTGACAGGAAACCTCACCCTCCGGGCCGCAGCCGTGCGCCCGCGGGGGTGCGACTCGCGCGACAGGCCGGGCCCTGCCGACAGCCCACTCCCCCGACCGGCCCGGAACCCGCCTGGCGCGCCGAAGAGGAGATCGGTATGAGCACTTCCGGCAATCTGCAGGAATCGTCGACAAAGACGTACAGCAACGCCATCAGCCTCCTTGAGGACGCCCGGACGCAGATGACGACCATCCAGGGCCAGGTCGCCGATGCCGCGGCCACCCTGCACACCAACTACCAGGGCGCGGACGGCCAGGCCTACGCGCAGGTCATGGCGACCTGGTCGGCGGAGGTGGACCGCATCAAGAACACCTGCATGGCGATGGAGAACCAGCTCCGCACCAGCATGACCTCGTCGAACAACACCCAGAACAACAACGAGAACCTGGTGCGGCTGCAGCAGAACCTGAGTGCGATCGGGTCTCCCTCGGACAGCGTCTACTCGACGCTGACCACGTGACACGGCCTCTCGCCGCACTCCCCTCCCCGCACGCCGACCCGACCGAACCCACGACCCTCAGGAGCCCGTCATGGCCGCCGAAGACGGCATCTACATCGACCACGGTCAGGCGCTGACCTTCTCCGAGGAGATGCGGCAGCAGACCCGGAACATCGCCTCGGTCATCTCCGAGCTGGAGTCCAACCTGTCCGGGATCGTGGCCAGTTGGCTCGGTCCGGACCGCGAGGTGTACACCACGAAGGTGCAGCCCACCTGGAACGCGGAGGTGCAGTCGCTCGGCACCATCCTGGACAAGCACGCGACCACCCTGGACGAGGTCTCGGACAACTACCAGAACACGGTCCGCAGCAACGCCCAGGGCTTTGAGGAGATCAAGTTCTGAGCATGGCCGATCTCACGAAACTCGACGCGCAGGCCCTCCAGGCCTTCATCGACAACGATGTGACGGCCTTCTACAACGACATCGTCGCCCTGCGCCGGCCCGGCCAGACACCGCCCGCGCTGTTCGACGTGGGCAACGAACCGAAGCCGCTGCTGCTGGGCCAGATGAACGGCGACAGCGACACCGGCGGCGACACCGTCCTCAAGAACGCGCGGACCGCGGCCACGGCGATCGACAAGGTGCTCAACAACCACCAGTCGGGCTTCCAGGACCTGCGGACCGAGCTGGAGAACGTGATCACCACCATGCTCAAGACGCAGGGCGACAACCTCGCCGACGTCGACGCGCAGAAGTTCCTGTCCGCGATCGACGGCTATGTGTCGGACATGGGCGGCGGTTCCAACAGCACCACCACGAAGACCAGCTGAGCCGTGGTCACGAGACCGTAGTCACGAGACCGGAGACATGAGAGCGGGGGCGCACCCTTCATGGCCGTCGACAACTGGGAACACATCATCAACCTGATGACGGGTTTCACCCTGGGCGAGCGCGACGACATCATGGGCGTGAAGGGCGACGGGGGAATCCCGTGGCTGGCCGTCGACATCAAGAAGAAGCCTCGCGACGACCGCCAGCCGGTGGACCAGTGGTTCCACAACGACGGGATGGGCGCCTTCATCCAGTTCTACTCCGGCACCGGCAAGGACGTGCAGAAGTACGAAGCCAACGTGACCTTCACGGACCAGACCGCCGGCCGCCAGTACTGGCAGCGCAGCTCCGACGCGCTGCGGACGCTGGTCCAGCCGCCGTACAAGTCGCTCGGTGTGTCGAGCGCCTGGGGCGGTTCGCCCAGCCTCGACAACGGCGTGGACCTCGCGTCGTTCACCACGCTCGCCAAGTCCTTCGACAACGCGGGCACGTTCTTCACCGCGCACGCCGAGACGCTGAAGCAGTGGACCGAGAGCCTGGGCGACGAGAACGCGGCCTGGAAGGGCAAGGCCGCCGGTGTCTTCTACGACCTGATCAACAACCTGCACGACAAGTACGAGACATTCAAGAGCGAGCTGACCCCGCCGGGCTTCTCACCGACCAGCACCTCCGTGGCCACCGGCTACCACTCCAGCACCCTGCACGGCGACTCGCTGATCGGCGCCGAGGTGGCGCTGCACACCGCGCTGTCGAACATGTACGACGAGTTCATGAGGTTCATCAGCCGGAGCGCCTCGCCGATCCTGGTGACCAATCCCGACGGGTCGCAGTCGACGACCGTCATCGACGGTGACTCGCGCAACGTGCTCGTCTACCTGCTGACCGACGTCATGAACTGGGTGCGGACACACAACGTCCCCAACGTCTCCGGCAAAGAGATCACGCATGTGGGCCCGCACGGGAGCACGTCCACGACAGAGGTCTGGGACACCAACGGGAACTACTCGGACACCACCGTCTGGGGCAACCTCAAGGACAGCAGCACCTGGTCGGCCATCGCGAACGAGGCGCAGTACCGCTGGCGGACCAACATCGAGACCAATCTCGACGCGCCCGCGCGCACCCAGGTCGCCACGCTGCAGCAGAGCTGGAGCCGTGTCCTCAACCCCGGCTGGAACACCGCGTTCTCCTTCGAGGACAAGAACACCTTCCAGCCGGACAGCCTGACCCCGGACACCTCGTCCTCCTCGAACGACGACCTCAACAAGATCAACGAGGACCTCAACAAGTCGCTCGGTGACCTGAACGACAACCTGAACAACTTCGGCAACAACCTCAACGACGGCCTCAACAACATCGGCGACGGGCTGAACAACGGGCTCAACAACTTCGGCGACAACCTCAACAACTCGCTGAACAACATCGGCGACGGGATCGACGACGGCCTGGGCAACTTCGGGGACAACCTCGACAACCTGAGCAATCTCGCCAACAACGGGTCGGGCGGGATCGACACCAGTTCCCTGACCGACGGCAACGGTTCGGGCTCGGACCTGAACACCGGCAACCTGCTCGACACCTCCGGCCTGAACGACCCCGGCACCAACGGCGACATCAGCAGCCAGGACCTCACCTCCCTCGGCACGAACGGCGCCACGAACGGCGGCACCGACGGCCTGAGCGACCTGGCCAACAGTTCGCTGCTCGGCCTGACCGGCGGGAACACCAACGGCGCGACCAACCCGGCCGACGGGACCGGCGGGGTCACCGGCATCTCGTCGCTGACGAACCCGGACGGCAGTGTCACCACCACGAACCCCGACGGCAGCATCACCACCGAGTACCCGGACGGCACGTCCACGACCGTCAGCCCGACCGGCGAGGTCACCACGACCAACCCCGACGGCACCACCACGGTCAGTCAGCTCACCCCCGGCCAGTCGCTGGTCAACCCGGACGGCTCGACCACCGACATCGACACCAACGGGGACATCACCACCCACTTCCCCGACGGTTCCTCGGTGACCCACAACGCCGACGGCAGCGTCACCAGCATCGACGCCGACGGCAACAAGACCACCACGCTGCCCAACGGCGTGGTGGAGACGACGACCCCGGACGGGCTGACCCAACTGACCGCGCCCGACGGCGCGGTGTCCGTGCAGAACGCCGACGGCAGCCTCACCACCACCTTCCCGGACGGCAGCAGCACCACGATCGACCCGAACGGCACGGTCACCACGACCAACGCCAACGGCTCGACCGTCACCAGCCATCTCGCCGACGGGCAGAGGCTGGTGAACCCGGACGGGTCCACGACCACCATCGCCCCGGACGGCGGCATCACCACCACCTACCCCGACGGCAGTTCCGTCACCGTCAACCCGGACGGCACGGTCACCTCCACCACCGGGGACGGCACCACCGGCAGCGCACTGACCGACCCCGCCGACTCCCTCACCACGTCCACCCCGATCACCACCACGGCCGACCCGAGCGGACTCACCTTCCAGAACGGCGACGGCTCGCTCACCACGACGTACCCGACGGGCACCACCGCGGTCACGGACCCGAGCGGCTACACCACGACGACGTTCCCGGACGGCAGCAGTACGGTCGCCAGTCCCGACGGGCAGTTCCAGTCGGTGCCGAGCCCCTCGACCGCCGCCGTACCCGACGGGACAGCCGGCCTGACGACGGCGGCGAGCGGCGCCGAGGACCCCGGGCTGAGCGGCCTGAGCGGACTGATGTCGCCGATGATGATGCTGATGGGCATGTCACGGGCGGGCGGCCAGGGCCAGGGGCAGGGCCAGGGCGAACGCGTCCGGGAGACGTACCTGGAGAACGACGACGACGGCGCCTTCTTCGCCGGCGGGCCGCAGCGTCCGCAGGCCGCGCCGCCGGACGAGGTCTTCGAGGAGGAGGACGAGGACCCGGTCGACCTGCCGAGCCGTACGGCCACGACCGGGCAGGGCCGGCGCGGCGGGCTCGTCGGCCGGCGCCCCGGCACGGAGGACTCCGGGTGGACCGAGCCGGAGGACGTGTGGGGCACCGGCGAGGAGGGCCTGCCGGCCTCCCTCGGCCGCTGACACCCCGGAGAGAGCGAGAACACCGTGAGCGAATCACTCCAGCATCAGTTCGCCCAGGCCATGGCCGAGTTCGAGAAGCAGCGGGAGGCCCTGGTCAGGGCCCGGGAGGAGATCTCCGCCGTCTCGGTGACGGCCAGGTCGAAGGACCGCGCGGTCGAGGTCACCCTCGGCGCCGACGGTTCGCCCAGCGGGCTGCGTTTCCTCGGCAACAAGCACCAGACCATGTCCGGGAAGGCGCTGGCCGCCAGCGTCCTGGAGGCCATGGCACGGGCGCGCGCCGAACTCACCACGCAGGTACGGGCGAGGTTCGACGAGGTGGCCGGCCCCGGCATCGGCGTGGCGGGCGGCGGCACCGAGGCCGTGGACAAGCTGGCCGGTTCGGGACTGGAGAAGCTGATGGGACCGCTGTCGGCCCCGGGCGGCCTGCTCCACCCGGAACGGGGTGGCGACCATGGCTGACGACAGTCTGTTCGCGGCGCTCCCGGACAACATCAAGCGGGGCGGCGACCTCACCGACCAGATCGCGGACATCGTCAAGAACCACCTCTCGCGGTACGGCGACCACTACATCGACCCGAACGACCCGTCGATCGGGGAGCCGACCGACGAGACGGTCCAGGCGATCCTGCGCGACTACAGCCCCGCGTACAACCAGACCGTCCAGGCCCTCGGGCAGGTGAACAAGGCGCTCCTGAAGGCGTCCGAGCTGACCACCGCCTCGGGTGTCAACTTCGACCGGACCCAGCAGGACGCACTCGACCAGATCAACAGCGGTAACTCCCGAAGGCTGCCCTGACCCCCCATGTTCCCGGACTCACTCGACGGTCTGTTCGTCTTCCTGACGGGCATGAAGCCTCCGCATGCGAAGTCGGACCGGATCCGTTCGGACATGGAGGAGCCGAACCTGGAGCTGGCCCGGCAACTGACGGAGCTCCAGGACGAGTTGGCGAAGATCTCGCAGGCGGTGTCCCGGAACGCCACGGGCCAGTGGAGCGACGCCTACGTACGGGCGATGTCGACGTTCTTCCCGGGCGGCGACGGCGGCGACGCCATCGAGCAGTTGAAGAAGACGGCGAACAACCTCGCGGACTACGCGCACGAGTCGGCGTACCAGGTCGACTACGCGAACCGGATGATCATCGCGCAGCTCGTGGAGTTCGTCTTCGAGTGGGCGCTGACGCTGCTCATGGCGATCTGGAACCCGATCGGCGCGCTGATCGAGCAGAGTTTCCTGCAGGCGCTGTACCGGCTGATCCTGCGCAGCGTCGTGCTGCGGCTGCTGACCGCGCTGGCCACGCACGTGGCGCTGAACGTGGGGCTGGGCGCGGGGATGGACCTGCTGGTGCGCTGGTCCCGGGCGAACGACGGCAAGACCACCCACCACGGCGGCGACTACCTCAAGCAGGCCATCGGCTTCGGCGTGGTCCAGGGCCTGCTGGCGCCGTTCGTGCCGTTCCTGGGCGGGGCGCTGGCCCAGTCGCTGGCGAAGTACCTGGGCCGCAACACGGTCAAGGACCTGTTCAAGGTCCTGGAGAAGACGGACCTGCCGTCGGCCGGCGGCAAGACGCTGGGCAAGGACCTGGCCAAGGACCTGCCCCAGGGTGCGGGCAAGGACCTGCTCCGGGACGCGGACGACCACCTCGACGACGGCGCCGGGCCGGTCAGGAACCCGCGCGGCACCCCGGACGGGAACCCGGTCTTCGCCCAGGACGTGGCCGGCCACGTGGGCACCGTCGTCGACAAGCTCGCACTGGGCCACGGACTGGACACCGCGACCCGGAACGCGTTCCGCGACGGCATCGGCGACGCGTTCGCGAACCGCTTCGGCAAGGACATGTCCTCCGACACCGCCCGCGACCTGGGCCGCACCTGGGCGGACACCCTGCTGACCAACCTGGGCCGGAAGAACCTCGGCCGGGACCTCGACGACGTCCTGGCCAAGGGCCTGCCCAAGAGCGCGGACGGCGGGGTGCGGACCGCCCTCTCGTACGGGGTGGCCGGGGCGCTGGCCACGGACTGGGGCCGCAAGTTCAGCCACCTGGCCGGGTTCGGGATGGCGGAAGGCCTGCACCAGACCGCGTCCGAGGTCGTCTACAACGCCTACTCGGAGCACAAGCTCGACACCAGCTTCGGCACGTTCGTCTCCGGCGTCGCCGGCGGCCGCATCAGCCACGCCCTGGAGCACAACGCGGAGTTCCTCGGCACCCGCATCAAGACCGCGGGCCTGGACGCCGCCAAGTTCCTCAACCCGTCCGCCACCCGCACCGCCGACGACCCCGGTACCGCGTACTCCGCTTCGGACACCCCCACCCCGTCCACGGCACCGCACATCCGCACCGGCGACGGCACCGGCACGAACACCGGTGCCGGCACCGGCACCGGCACCGACACGAGCACAGACACGGACGCAGGTGGCGACCCGGCGGCGGTGACGCACCTGACACTCGTCCCCACCACCGGCCAGAGCCACCTCTCCACCTCCGTCCGGGATGTTCTGGTCCCGGGCGCGAACGACCACCCGGCGGGTCCGGTCGACGAGCCGCGGGACTCCAGCGGCGACACGGCGGGCTGGAACATGCCGGGCGGGCAGCAGTCCGTCGTACAGCCCGGATCCCTCGGCCGGGCGACACCCCTGCCGACGTCCGGCCAGGCGACCCCGGCCCCGCGCCCCGACGCCGCCGGGCACCCTCGGGAGACCTCCGACCCGCGTTCCGTGCCCGTACCGACCCGCACGACGACGCAGACCGGTCCCCAGCCCCGGACCGAGGCCCAGCCTCAGCCTCAGCTCCGGACCGAGACGCAGCCTCAGCCTCAGCTCCGGACCGAGACGCAGCCTCACCCCCGGACCGAGGCCCAGCCCCACCCCCGGACCGAGGCCCAGCCCCACCCCCGGACCGAGGCCGAGACCGCTCCCCGGATCCACACGGAGACCGGGGCGACCGCCGGTGCGCATGAGCACCCCGTCGCCGTGGAAGAGCCGGGGTCCGGCCGCGGCGATGCCCCGGTGTGGTCGTCGCCGGCGCGGTCCGGCGTGCCGTCGCGGACCGAGCAGTGGACGGAGTTCCGGCAGCTGCGGGATGTCACATATCACCAGCGGCTGGCAGTGGAGGAGCGCTTCCAGTCCCTGCTCGCACAGGGGCCGGGCGCGGATGTGGCGCGAGAGGTCGCCGACGGCTCGGGCCGGTTCGAGCAGGCGGACCTCTTCGGCGGGCGCCGCCTGCCGCAGGACCCGGTGGTCCGCGAGCGCATCGAGCAGGCGTACCGCGAGCAACTCCGTACCGTGTACAGGGAGTTGGAGCAAGGCACCGGTCACGGGGAGCGGTGGGAGGCGGCCCGCGACACCGCTCGCGAGAACATCCCGCACCTGTTCGCATGGGTGTCGGAGCGGGTCCGTCACCTGGAGATGTTCGGCGAGGACTTCGACCGGGCGCTGGCGGACTTCCGCGCGGCGGACCCCTTCGGGGGGCACTACCTCCCCCACCGGACGGAGACCGGCGACGGCGGTGGGGCCGAAGGCGACCGGAACCGGCAGGCCGGCGACGAGGACGCCCCGCACCGCACCGAGGACGCCGATGTGCCGCGGACCGTGGAGGAGCTGCGGACGCGGTTGCGGGAGCGGTACCTGGAGGCGGTCGACGAGGCGTTCCGGACCACCGCACCCTCACACACCGATGCCGGCGCCGACAGCGGGGTTGCGCGGCGGCTGCTGGACGACCGCATCGCCACCGCGCGTGCGGAGTTCGCCGGGGAGATCGGGAGGCTCGGCGCGCGTGAGCGGGAGGTCGAGCACGCCACCCGGGACTTCGACCGCGTGACCGAGGACTGGCAGGACGACCTCGTCGCGGGCGGAACGCTCGGCGGGAGCGAGCTGGCCCAGGCACGCGAGGACTTCCGGCGTGACCTGCGCACCGCTTACGAGACGCTCGGCGCCGAGACCGGCGGCGACACCGCGGGCCGGGTCTTCGCCGCGCGCTGGCAGGCGCACCTCGACCGGATCAGCGAGCCCTCGGCCCTGCGCGAGCGCCTGGCCCACGCCGAGACCCGCGCCCTGCGGCTGGCGCAGGCCCAGCAGCTGCTGCGGAACGCGATCGACGCCTTCGAAGCGGACATCGCCAACGGCACCGAGCTCCACGACGACGGTCACGAGCGGCTCGCCGAGGAGTGGGCCAAGACCGTCGGCGAGCACTTCGACAGCCACTGGTTCGGCGATCTCGGCCACGCCGACTTCCGCGGCCTCGTGTCCGAGCACACCCCCGTCCCCGACCGGTCGTCAGGCCGGTCCTGGGACGACGTCATGAGCACCCTGACTCCCGCCCTGGCATCACGGCTGACGCACGAGGCCGGCCTCCAGAGCGTCCTGGCCCACGCCGCCCAGGACTTCCACCGCATCGCCGGGCACCCGGACAGCCTGGCCCACCGCTACGAGGTGGACCCCGCGACGCTCGAACGGATCGGCCGGGACTTCCGCACCGAGACCGTCACCCGCTACGACACCCTCTACGCGCCGGCCGAACACGACATCCGCCGCTGGCTCACCCACGAGCGGCAGCACACCGACGCCTTCACCCGCACCCTGACCGCCGCCGAGACCACCCCCCTCCGGACGGTCCCCGCCCCCGGCGGGCCCGGCCGGTCCCCGGAGGAGACACAGCCGCGCGCCTCGGCGCAGGCCGTGGATGTGCCGGTCGTGACGGACGACCGTATGGGCGGTGACGCGGCGTTCCAGGAGGCGCGGGCGGCGGCCGAGCCCAGCGAGGTGAGCAGGCGGTGGATCATTCCGGTGGGACCGGACGGCCCGTACTCGGTGGACTCCAGGTTCACGGTGCGTCACCTCCGCCACGAGGGCCGGCCCGTCACCGACCTGACCGTCAGGGTCGGAATCGGCGACGGTCACGGCCTCGGTGCCGAGCAGGTCGCCGTCGTGCGGGAGCGGGCGCACGAGGGTGCCGCGTATCTCAGCACTCCCGGTGTCGTTCCCGTGCTCCCGGACGGCAGCCGGGTGCACGTCACACTGCGGTTCACGGAGGATCCCGACCGTCCCGCGGCACCGCACGACCAGGGCCCGCCGCACCTGACGGTCGGGCTCACCGACGACACCACGCGGCCGATGACCCTCACCACCTGGTGGGCGGAGGCCGGACCCATCCGCTACGCCCATGAAATCGCCCACCAGCTCGGTCTCCGTGACAACCCCGGCATCCCCGGCGCGCTCATGGGCGACTTCGGCCGGCCCCTCGAAGCGGAATGGGCCGAGGCCGGTCTCACCCCCGACACCCTCCGCCCCCGCGACGTCCAGCTCCTCCACCGGCTCATCGGCCCCCACCCCGACACCGTCACCGGCGACGCCGACGCAACCGCCCCGGAGCCGTACGGGATGGTGCGCGACCGGCTGGCCGCACTGCCCGGGGTGACGATCGTCGTCGACGACGCCGCGAACTTCGGTCACCAGGCGGCGGCGACCATGCTGATGGACTCCCTCCACGAACTCGGCTACCCGGGGCGCGTCACGGTGATCGCCCCGGAGAGCGTGCGGGACCGGCTCCGGCTGCTTGTGTCGGACACCATGAACGAGCGGATCGACTGGCGGACGGGCACCTTCGGCACGGACGAGGCACAGGGCGGTGCACAGGGCGGTGCACAGGGCGGTGCACAGGCCGGTGCCCCGGCCGGAGCAGTCCCCGGCTCCCTGGTCCTGGTGGCGGCCAGCGACCGGCTCGACGCGTCCTCGGCGACGGCCGGGAACTTCCTGGACTTCGTGGGGGCCGACCGGGCGATCGTGCTCAAGCCGTACGCCTGGGGCGATGCGCGCCGGCTGCTCTACACCAGGACCGGTCCGGACGCCGAGGTCACGGTGCACGACCTGGAGGAGGACGACGGCACCGGCACCCCGCCGATCCCCGGCGGCGCGCTGTACCGCTTCCGCGTGCCGGAGCCGACCGGCCCCGGCCTGGACGCCCTGATCACCACCCAGGTCGGCGGTGCGCGAGGCGAGGGGCTGCGGACCCTGGTGGACGCGGTGCACGGGGCCCGTCTCGACCTGATGCCGGTCTACGGGCTGCACAACGTGGCCGCCCCCGGCCGCGCCTCCGCCGTGAGCACGCTCGCCGCCGGGGTGCACGAGGCGCGGCTCGGCACGCCCTCGGTGGTGCTGACCCTCGGCGACGCGACCGTGCGCTTCGCGCCCCGCCACACCGCGGACTGGCTGTTCCACGCGGGCCTGGGCGATCCGGACCTGGGCAGCCGCATCGCCGCACTCGAACCGGACCAGGTGCTGGTCGTGGACGGCGGACGGCTGCCGCAGGACGTCTTCCGGCAGGTCTACCGGCTCGGCACCCTGCCCGCCGTCCTGGAAGGCGCCAACACCAGCAACCTCGTCCAGCTCCTGGGCCGGCCCTACTTCTCCGTCCTCACCCACCACACGCCGTACGACCGTCTCGACGACCACGCGGCCGACCGGCTCCAGACCGTCACCGACGCCATCGTCCACGAGACCGAGTGGGGCACCCGGCTGCCCGACGCCCCGGGCTGGGACGACCTCCAGACGGCGGAGACCGCTCGATCGGTACTGCGCGCGCTCCCCGCACAGGAGGGCGGCCGGCTCCTGACGCAGGACGAGATGCAGCGCCTCACCGACGTCCTGCCCGACACGGACATCACGGACGTCCTCGGCGACGACGCGACCGTCCGCCGGATGGTGGCGTACGACCCCACCGACAGACGGCAGTTGAAGCTGGAGATGAACGACCCGGCCCGACTCGTCGTGACGGCCGCACAGCTGACACAACTTCAGGAGGCGGTCCAGGCCCGCCTCGCCGGGCACGAGGCCGTCGTACGGGACACGACCGGCGGCTACTCGGTGGCCCCGCTGCCCGAGCAGATCGCGGTGGTCGCCGACGCGATCAGCCAGTCGCGCACCGAGGGATCCCCGCTCCACGCCTACTTCGCGGCCCTCGCCGCCCAGGCCCGGGACCCGCGCAACGACCAGGTGCTCCAGGCCCTGCGCATCGCCTTCTCCGAGACCGGTACCGACCTCGCGGAGGCACCGGCCACGCCACTGCCCACGGAGTCCGCCCACGGTGGTGAACCGGCACCGCAGATCACCCACCAGAACTCCGAGCCGCAGAGCCCGGCACAGACGCCGCCGACGCGGGCGGTGACGCCGCCCGCCCCGGTCCGCACCATCACCCCCGACGAGCCGGCCGTCCGTCCCGGCACACCGCACGACGAACAGACGGCCACATCCGACGACGAGGATTTCGGCGACTTCACCGGCCTCCTCGACTCCCCACACCCCACCGCCCCCGGCCTACCGGACACACCACACACCGAAGAGGCGGCCGAATCCGACGGGGACGACTTCGGCGACTTCACCGGCACCGGCCTCCTCGACTCCCCGCCCGCCACACCGCACCCCGGAGAAACAGACCGCTCCGACGACGAGAGCGACGAGGGCTTCGGAAACCTCACCGGCTTCCTGGACTCGGAGCCGGAGTCCACGCCCGATCCGGTCGCCGAGCCCCGTGAGGCGACGCCCTCGCACTCCGCCGAGTCCGGCAACGCCACGCGACCGCTCACGTCCGCCGCGGAGACACGGCGGCCGTGGCCCGTGTCGTCCGAGCACTGGATGCTGGTCGACAAGGTGGACCCCGGGTCCGGCGAACGGGTGGTGGATCCGGCGACGGGTGAACCGGTCAGGGAGTACCGGCGCGTCCCCTACGAGCCGTCGTCGCACGTCTTCCTGGACGCGGACGGCACGCGATCCGGGCTCACCCCCCTCGGGGTCAAGGAACTGCTCGACCGCGCCGGGCTGTACGTGCCGCCGGGCGTCGTCCGGGAAGCGGTGACCGGCTACCTGTACGGCGGCGCCCACGACCGCGCGCCCGTCGTCCACGGCCCCGACGACGGCCTCCGCCTGCTGGCGGACCTGCGCGCCGCCGCGCACGCGGAGCTCCGGGCCGGGCAGGACCAGATCCTCGACGCCGTCATCGAGACCGCACGCGTGATCAGCGACCGGTATCCGCCGGAGCACCACTTCTACCTCGGCCTGGGCCGCAGCCCCGCCGCCGTCGTCGCGGCGCTCCAGGCCGCCGGCCACCGGGCCGAGTCCGTGCCGCTGTCCGACTTCCGTCCGGGACCGGGCGATCCCTGGTCGGTGCTGTACGACGCGTTCCGTACCGGGCCGGACAAGCCGCCGCTGACCGACGAGCAGCGGCGGATGCTCTTCGCGCACTTCGACGAGTTCGTGCTGCCGCACGTCCACCGGCACCCCGGCGACGGCCGGCACATCCTGCTCGTCGACTACACCCAGACCGGCTTCTCGCTCTTCGCCGCCCAGCACCACCTGGGCGAGTACCTCGCCGGGCAGGGCATCGACATCCCGGTCCGGGCGCTGGCCCTGCACCAGGACATCGACGCGGCGAACCTGGGCGGCACGATCGACGCCATCCGCACCCCGCGCAACCCGTTGCGGCACCCCCTCGACTGGTACTTCAACACGGACCGGCGAATCGCCTGGGGCCGCGACGCCGACACGTTCTCCCTCGGCCAGGACGGTCCGCTCGCCGAGGACGGCTCCGCGCTGGGGCAGGCGTTCAAGCAGGAGGCGTTCGACGGGCTCGCGGAACACGGTTCGTACAAGCTGCTGCAGACGACCCCCGAACAGTTCGCGAGCGATCGCCCGCTACGGCGGCACGCCGCGAACGCGGACGCCTACGGCACGCTCAGGAACCTGATCGCCGACCGTCGCACCGCCGCCGGTTCGGCCCCGGGCGAGGACCGCGCCTGGCAGCGGCTGTCGCCCGAGGCCAGGCGGGTGCTGACGCGGTCGACCGCCGCTCTGGTGAAGAGGGCGGTGCCGCTGACGGATGCGGTGCTGAAGAGGGCGTACAACGAGCTGGGGCCGGAGTGGTACTCGCAGCCGCTGGAGCGGATCGCGGGTCTGCTGGCCAACCGTGTCGACGGCGGCTCGTACTTCTACGGCCAGGGTGGCGCCCGACCGCTGGACGAGGGCGGGGACAGGGACGAGGCGGACCTGTCGGTGCGCGAACGGCTGGCCTCGCTCACCAGGGTGACGGTCGTCGTGGACGACGCCGCGAACTTCGGTCACCAGGCGGCCGCCACCATGCTGATCGACTCGCTGGACGAGCTGGGCTACCGGGAGCGCGTCACGGTCATCGCGCCGGAGAGCGTGCAGGAACGGCTCCGGTTGCTGGTGCCGGAGGACATGCGGCGGCGGATCGACTGGCTGACCGGCACGTTCGAGACGGGCGAGCCGGAGACCGAGGAGCCCGCCGCCGGAGCGCCGCCGACCGGTCGCCCGGCCGGAACGCACCCCGACTCCCTGGTCCTGGTGGCGGCGAGCGACCGGCTCGACCCGTACCCGGACACGGCCAGGCGGTTCCTGGACTTCGTGGGGGCCGATCAGGCGGTCGTGCTCAAGCCGTACGCCTGGGAGGACTCGCACCGCCTGATCTACTCCCGCACCGGCCCGGACGCCGAGGTCACGGTCCACGACCTGGAGGACGACGGCACGGGAACCCCGCTGATCCCGGCCAGGGCCCTGTACCGCTTCCGGGTGCCCGAGCCGACCGGCCCCGAGCTGAACGCCCTGATCGATTCCCGGGGCCTCGGTGCACGGGGCACCGGTCTCCGGGCGCTGGCCGATGCGGTACACGCCGGCCGCCTCGATCTGATGCCGGTCTACGGGCTGCACAACGTGGACGCCCCCGGCCGCGCCTCCGCCGTGAGCACACTGGCCGCGGGCGTGCACGAAGCACAACTCGGCCGGCCCTCGGTGGTGCTGACCCTCGGGACCGCCACCGTGGACTTCGCGCCCCGCCACACCGCGGACTGGCTGTTCCACGCGGGCCTGGGCGATCCGGACCTGGGCAGCCGCATCGCCGCACTCGAACCGGACCAGGTGCTGGTCGTGGACGGCGGACGGCTGCCGCAGGACGTCTTCCGGCAGGTCTACCGGCTCGGCACCCTGCCCGCCGTCCTGGAAGGCGCCAACACCAGCAATCTCGCGCAGCTCCTGGGCCGGCCCTTCTTCTCCGTGCTGACCAGCCACACGCCGTACGACCGTCTCGACGGCCACGCGGCCGACCGGCTCCAGGCGGTCACCGACGCCATCGTCCACGAGACCGAGTGGGGCACCCGGCTGCGGGAACTGGAGAGCTGGGCGGAACTCCAGAAGGCCGACACGGCCCTGTCGGTGTTGCGCTCGCTCCCGCAACGGGACGGAGGCGAGCTTCTGCCGAACGGCGGCCGGCTCCTGTCCCAGGACGAGATGGCGCGGCTCACCGCCCTCGGGATCGACGAACAGATCACGGACGTCCTCGGGGACGACGACCCCGTGGTCCGGCGGATGGTGGCCTACGACCCCCAGGACTACCGGCAGGTGATGCGACAGGAGGCCGAGCCGGCCAGCCTCGTCGTGACACCGCAGCAGGTGACGCGGCTCCAGGCCGCGGTCGAGGTCTTCCGTGCCCGGCAGGAAGCCGCCGTACGCGAAGCGACCGGTGGGTACTCGGTGGCTCCGGAGCCGCACCAGACCGCCCTCGTCGCCGCCGCGATCAGGGAGACGCTGGACCAACAGGCCGGGCTCCACGCGTACTTCAGGGCCCTGGCCGCCCAGGCCCAGGACCCGCGCAACGACCAGGTGCTCCAGGCCCTGCGCCTCGCCTTCCTGGGCGTCCCGGCCGCTCGGTCCGCCGCGCCCGCGACGCCCGTTCTGACGGTTTCCTCCCATGACCCCGAACCGGCCCCGCGGAACGCCCGGCAGGACTCCGGGCCGCAGCACCCGACGGAAGCGGTGCCGCCGCCCACCCCGGCACACACCACCACCCCCGCCGAGCAGACGGCCGCATCCGACGACGAGGACTTCGGCGACTTCGGCGACTTCTCCGGCGGGCTGTTCGGCTCCCCGCCCGGGCTCGACGAGGTCGCCGAGCCCGGTGAGAGGGCACACTCCGACTCCGAGGAGGAGGCGACCTGGTACGACGCCGACTCCGGCTCCGAGGACGCGACCTGGTACGACGCCGAGCCCGGCACCGACACCGGCACCGACACCGACACCGAGCACGATGCCGAAGAAGCCCCGGGCCACGCGCAGGCCCTGGAGAGAATGCAGCGGCGGTGGGACAAGCTGCCCCGCGAGGTCGTCGAGAGGGAGCTCTTCGCACCCGGCGGATCAGCGACCGGCTCCGCGGTGGGGGCGCTTCAGGAAGCGCTCGTCGAGGCTCACGGACTGCTGCACCCCGACCAGCCGGTGCCGCTGCCTTCGTACGAGGGGCTCCTGGGTACGCACACGGCTCTCGCCGAGCAGCCCGCAGCGGTCCGGAACCTTCTCGTCGTCGCCGACCACCTGATCAGCCGCCCCGCCGACAGGACCGGCCTGACCGGCCTCGTCCAGACCCTGACCGGCCCGCGGACCGCCGCGGACGTCGCGACGGGAGACGAGGACGCGGGGTCGCAAGGGGCTGTCACGGACGACGAGGCGGCCTCGTCCATCGAGACGCACGGAGCGACCCCCCTGTCGGCCTTCCTCCGGGAGGAGGACTGGTGGCTGCTCTACATAGATCCGCGGCACCACGAGGAGGCGAGAGAGGCCTTCCTCGCCGATCCCGGGCGATTCCGTGAGATCGGCCGCTACTACGACGAAGACCAGTCCCCCGGCTTCCAGCAGAGCATGGTCGAGGCCTATCGAGCGGCTCTCGACGAGGAGTCCGCCCTCGGCGAACGCATGACCTCCCACGGGTACCAGCGACTGCACGGGCTCGTCACCAGCCATGTCGTGGGCAGGTTCCGGTGGTCCGGCAACGGGACGACCGGTTTCCCGTTGCGCAACGACGAACTCAGCGCCGACCTGCTGGAGGAGAGGATCGGCGACCGGAAGCTGATCGCGAGAATCTCGGACGGCATTCTGCGGAAGACCTCCGAGCCCGCGCCCGTCACCATCCTCAACACCTTCCAGTACCGCAATTCGGTGATCCAGACCAACTACCGGAACGGGGAGGCGCCCGAACTGGTCGACGCGATATTCGACCGGCACTACGAGGAGGTCGAGCGCTCGAACGGCGACGACCACGGCGTCCTCGGCGCCATCGCCCGAACCGTTCGCGCCCTCCAGGTCGTCCACCCCTTCACCGACGGCAACCGCCGGCTCAACGTTCAGCTGCTGCTGTTCAGGCTGCTGCTGGAACAGGGCCTGCCACCGGTGATCTCGACCGATCTGCATCGCCTCTTCCAGGGCGGCTATTCGGTGGAGCAGATGGTGAACTCGCTCGAGAACTCCATATCCACCGTCTGGGGAGACCCCCTCTCCGAACCGGATGGATCGGAGGGGTCGGAGGGGTCGGAGGGATCAGACGGACCGGACGGAGACGAGTCCGACGGTGACACCGGCGCGGGACCGGACCCGGAGGCCGTCGCGTCCGGCGGTGCCTGGCAGGCGCTGGAACCCGATGTCCGGCGGCAGCTGACGGAGTTGGTCGCCGCCGAGCCGGTGCGGGTGCCGGTGACGGAGGAGGCGCTGCGGGAGGCGTACGACGGCCTGGGGGCGGAGTGGCACGCCCAGCCGTTGGCCAGGCGCGCGCATCTGGTCGCCGACTACCTCAACACCGGCAGGTACTTCCAGCGGGTGGGCGGTGCCCGTGGTCCGGGCGACGCGGGAGCGGATCCCGGCGGAGCCGTCCGGCCGGGGGCGGGTGCAGGGCTGTTCCGGCGTTCGCCGCTCCTCGACGTGCCCGGGTGGCGTGCGGCGGCGACCGCGTTCGAGGCGGAGTTCGCACAGCGTGCGGTCCGCAACAGGCCCGTCCGGGAAGCGGTCGGGCATGCGCTGGGGCGGCTCGTGGAAGTCCTCCAGTCCGCATCGGGCGCGGACGAGGACGTCGTACTGCGTTCCTTCGTCCGTGACGCCGGACGGTACGGAGCCCGGGTCGGCACCGAACTCGGCCCGGACGGGATCAGGCAGACGCTGCTCTCGGGCCCGACTCCGGAGCTGTACACGGCCTTCTTCAACGCCGCCCTCGGCAACTCCGACGCGGGCGTCACGCTCAAAGAGGTGCTCGACGACATCCTGGCGCGGGCGGACTGGGACCGGGCGCGGTCCCTGGGACTGGACGTCGACGCGCTGCGCGACCACCACCGCGCGCTGAACGGCCCCTACCGGCTCATCGCGCACACCCTGCTGCGGCTGGTCTCGCCCGGCCGCGCGCGGCTCTTCGGCGCGGACGCCTTCGCCCTCGGCACCGTCGCGTCCGGGAGCGGGACCTGGCTCACGGACGGCGCGGACCTGCTCGCCGGCCCGGACCCCTCGGTGGTCGCCGAGTCCTCCTGGGCCAGGGACCTGGAGTCGCGGGGCATTCCGACCCGCGCCGGCGTGTCCGGCGACGCCGCGCTGATGCTCAGCGCCTTCCGGTGGCTGAACGTCCCCGCGGCGCAGCAGTCGTACTTCCTCAAGGGCCTGATCGCCTGGATGGGTGCGAACGAGGACCACTCGCTGTACGAGATCCTCCGCGGCGCGGAGCTGGCCGGCTTCACCGGCAGCGGCGGTGAGCGGGTCGATCTGAGCGACGGCCCGTCGATGTACCGGACCCTGCCCGCCCTCGGCAGCGGCTTCGAGCGGTCCCGGCTGCTGCCCGGCGCCGCGGGCGGCGCCGACCGGACCGGTCTCCCCGACGAGGCCGCCTATCTCGGTCTGCTGCGCGACGACGGCATCAAGGCGCCCACCGAGAAGGCGAGGGAATTCGCCGCGGCCCGGTACTCCGCGATACAGCGGGCGCAGAGCACTCCCCCGCATCGCGTCGACACGCGGTTGAGCAACTGGCTGCAGCGCAACGGTGTTTCGGCACGGGATCTGCCGGCGCGGATCGGTCTCGCGCATCTCAGCGCGCTCACCGTGTACACCGGCGGGGAGTTCGAGCTGATCAATACGGTGACGAAGGTCGCCGGCCTTGCCGACGCCACGCACCCCGAAGTGGAGCGGGTGGCCCTGCGCCGTACCCTGCGCAAGCTCGTCACCCAGCGGCTGAACCGGACGAAGAGCGACGACGGCGAAGTCTCGGAGATCCTCTTCTCGGACAGCGGGATGTCGCGGTTGTACCGCGCGTACCGGACGGAGTACCTGAGGCTGCGGAAGCGGCAGCGCGAGGAGCCCGGTCTGCTGGACTCCGCGCTCGACGCGTGGCGGCTGGAGATGCAGGGCAAGCTGTTCGAGCGCCTGGAGGAGATCCTGCCGGACCTCGTGGCCGAGGCGCGGCTGCACGCGGACATGGTGCGTACGGCGCTCCACGCGCTGCCTCCCGTCAAGGACGTCACCGTGTGGCGGGGCAACTGGGCCGTCGGCGGCGACAGCCTGATCAGCCCGTTCCTGAAGGCACTGCCCGTCGGCTACCACGCCCCGCTGATCACCGTCGACGACTTCACCAGCGCCTCGCGCGACCGCGACACGGCACGCGGGTTCGCGAGGCGCCACCAGGTGACACCGGTCAGCCACCCGGTCCTGCTCAAGCTCAACCTGACCGGCACGTACGGGCGGGACATCTCCTACTTCTCCCGGGCGAAGGGCGAGGAAGAGGTCGTCTTCCTGCCCGGGGCCCGGTTCCGGGTCGTCGCACGCGAGTGGGTGGAGGAACCGGGGCGGCGCGGTGAGCCCGGGCTGCGGTACGAGCTGATCGAGGCGGACGAGGTGGGGCCGCCCGCGACGGCCGGCGGCGGTCCGGGGGCGGACGCCGGCACGTCGGGCGGCGGCTGGCAGGCACTGGGGCCCGGCACCCGGCGTGCGCTGGCCGACCTGGTCATCGCCAAGCAGGTGCGGGTGCCGGTGACGGAGGAGGCGCTCCAGGAGGCGTACGACGGGATGGGACGGGCGTGGCACTCCCAGCCGTTGGCCAGGCGCGCGGACCTCATGGCCGACTACCTCAACACCGGCGCGTACTTCCACCGTCCGGGCGGTGCCCGTGACCCGGGCGAGGACACGGCGGAACACGGCGGGACCTCCCGCTCCGCCGACACCGGTAGCGGTACCGGTACCGGTACGGGACTGTTCCGGCGTTCGCCGCTCCTCGGCCTGCCGGACTGGCACGAGGCCGCCGAGGAGTTCGAGGAGGAGCTGGCACGCCACGCCTACCAGGACGAACGGGTCCGGGACGCGGTCGGGCACGCCCTGGTCCGGCTGGTCGACGTGCTGCGGGACTTCTCGGGCGCGGACGAGGACGCCGTGCTGCGTTCCTTCGTCCGGGGCGATGTCGGGTACGCCGGCCAGGTAGGCACCGCACTGGGCCCGGACGAGATCCGGCAGCTGCTGGCCTCGGGCTCGACCCGGGAGATGTACACGGCGTTCTTCAACGCCGCCTTCGAGAACGCCGAGGCGGACGTCACGTTCCGGACGGTGCTGAACGACATCCTGGCGCGGGCGGACTGGGACCGGGCGCGGTCCCTGGGACTGGACGTCGACGCGCTGCGCGACCACCACGAGGTGCTGAACGGCCCCTACCGGCGTTTCGCGCACGGCGTGCTGCGGCTGGTCTCGCCCGGGCACGCACGGTTCTTCGGCACGGACGCCTTCGCCCTCGGCAACATCGCGTCCCGGGGCGAGAGCTGGCTCGGCGACAGCGCGGAACTGCTGGCCAGCCGGGCCTCCCGGGTCAGGCTCGGCGAGGAGCAGCGCGCCCGGGCGCGGCGCACCCCCGGGCACTACCGCGCGGCCGGTGCCGGGCTCAGCTCCCGCGAGCTGGAGTTCCTGCGGCGTAACGCGGACCTGACGGCGGCGGTCGGGGTGTCCTTCGAGGACGTGCCGCTGAACACCCTGCCGTTCGACAGCGACGGATTCCCGATCCTCACGAGTGTGTGGAAGCAGCCCGGTGTCGTCGACGTCAAGGTCGACGGGCAGCCGCTGCGGCAGCGGTTCATCACCCACAACGTCGTCAAGGTCGTGGAGCGCACACGGACGTTCGGCGAGCTGCGGGCCGCCGACCTGGACGCGGGCACGGCCGGCCCGGAGTTTCCCGTCATGTGGCGGGAAGGCCATGTGACCTTCGACGTCAGCGGTTCCTCGTGGGCCGGGGGCCTGCGGGCACGGGGCATTCCGACGCGCACCGGGGTGTCCGGCACCGCCGCGCTGATGCTCAGCGCCTTCCGGTGGCTGAACGTCCCCGCGGCGCAGCAGTCGTACTTCCTCAAGGGCCTGATCGCCTGGATGGGCGTGCACGGGGACCACTCGCTGTACGAGATCCTCCGCGGCGCGGAGATCGCGGGCTTCACCGGCACGGGTGGCGAACGGGTCGATCTGAGCGACGGCCCGTCGATGTACCGGACCCTGCCCGCCCTCGGCGACGGCTTCGAGCGGTCCCGGCTGCGGTACGAACTGATCGAGGCGGAGGAGACAGGCCCGGCGACGACGACGGCGACGGCCCAAGCGACGCGCTCGGCTTCGGCCTCCGACGCGGACACGCCTTCGGACACGGCTTCGGCTTCGGCTTCCGCTTCCGCTTCGGACCGGACCATCGGTGGCGGTGACGGTGGCGGCAGCCAGGAGTCGGCCCCCCGCTATCCCACGGTGGACCTCGCCTTGGTCGCCCACTGGCACTCGGAGTTCGACTCCGCGAGGCTCGCGCTGGGCGGGCTGCCGCTCGACGAGTACTGGTCGTTGATGCGGCGCGCCCAGCAGGTGATGGGGATCGGCTATCCCCCGCCCTCCCCCAACCACGTCGACCCCTCCGAGAACGAAGCCCGGTACGGACGTCTGTACCGCAACATCGCGGCGACGGTCGCCCACCGTCTCCTCCAGGACAGCGGTCCGGCCCCGGCGGAGGACGGCGCCCGCGCCCTCGCCGAACAGCTCCGCCGGCTCTTCGGCATCACCAACACCCGGGGCGGCGCGCTCGGCGGCGCCCGGCCGAGCACGTCCTCCGAGGCCGGGCCGTCCGGCAGTTCCCGCACGGCGCCGGCGCCGAACCCCTCCGGCCCCAGCGGGCTCGTCACCATCCCGGAGGACACCCCGCCCCCCTCGTGGATCGGCGACGATCTCGACAGACGGCGCCCGCCCCGGCTCGACCGCGACCTGACGCCTCCGGAGCTGACGGCCCGGCCGGTGGCGTTCACCGACGGCACCCGGCTGCCCGTCCACATGGGCGACATGGGCGCCCTCGGATCGCGGCTGGGCCTGCCGGAGGACGTGCTGCGGCGGTCCTTCTCCTTCGGCCAGTCCGACCGGGTACTGCGCGGCGCCGACCTCGTCGTCGAGGAGCTCGGCAGGAGGCTCGGCGAGGCACCCGGCATCCGGCCGGCCGCGACGCGGACGGGCTTCCTCGGGCGTACCGGGCTGCTGGACGACGTGCGGCGCGGGCTCGTGCAGAGTCCGCAGGGTTTCTTCGGCGACGGCCGGAGGTTCGTCTACCGGACCGAGGGCGGCAGCACCCGGGTACTCACCGTCACCGCGCGGCCGTACGAGCGCTGGGAGCGGTTCGCCTTCGGCCACGTCAACCCGGCGAAGAACGACGTCATGGTGCGCGACACCCGGACCACTGGGGTGAACTCCGCCTACAGCAACAGCACTTCGCTGCTGCCCAGCGTGCCCCTCGGCCCGGTCCGGCAGTTGCTCTCCGGTTGGGTGCGGTTCTCGGCGCAGCTCACCAAGGGCAAGCGGGTGCAGTACAACATGCAGAACCAGGTGCTGAACCAGACCGAGTCCCGCACCATGGACGGCTCGCATCCCCATCTCGCCCACGTCCGGTACGAGTTCGCGGTCACCGACAGGGACGGCCGGGCCGTCGGCGCGGACGGCAGGACCGTCCGGGGGAAGGACACCGGCCGGTCGCCCGTCGCCTTCGGCTTCGCGGTGCGCAACGGGCTGTCCGTGCGGCTGGGCGAGAGCTACACCAGGGGTGAGCCGTCCGGGGACCGGACGGAGCTGCCGGAGGTGCTGCACCTCGGGCCGGGCACGAGCTACCGGACCATGGCCACCGAGGCCTACGGCCCGCTGGCCCATGTCCGCGACTGGGTGCTGGAACGGGCGAAGGTGACGCCGGACACCGACGCCGGAGCCCGGCTGAGCGAGTTCTTCTCCACCGACTCCTTCCACACGATGGGCAAGACGCTCACGACCGGTCCCGTCACCACACCGGCGCTCTTCCGCGACGGGACCGGACGGGACCCGATCGGCGTCTTCTCCGTGCGCGTGGAGTCCGGCAAGGCCGTGCTGCTCGACGGGTCGAAGGTGTCGGAGCTGCGGGACATCCAGCAGACCACTCTCCGCAACGAACGGGCCGTCACCAAGTCCGCCGGCGCCGACGTCGCGGCGTCGGCCGGTCCGGCGTTCCAGTTCCTCGACCTGCCCGGCGGCGCGGTGAACGTACGGCTGCTGGCGGGCGCCAACATCCGCTACGGCGCCTCGCGGAGCCGGACGTTCGTCACCGGCGGCACCGGCGCCGTGAAGTCCGCCACCCAGATCAAGGGCGACCTCACCGGCCTCTACCTCGTCGAGAAGGTCGTCAGGGTCACCGCGCCGCCCGACACCAGGGCCCCGCTCGCCAAGGACCGGCCGAACACCGCGCAGGGGCCCGCGAAGCTGCGCAAGAACTCGCCCCGGAGCTGGAGCCGGAAGCCGGAGACCAGGGAGTTCCGGACCTGGAGCCTGGAACGCCTGCCGCTCCCCGAGGCCCGCCGGCTGGCCGAACCGGCCGGGACGCGGCAGCAGCCGCCCGGCGCCGAGCCGGCCGCTCCCCCGTACCTGACGAAGGACCGGCCGCCGACGCTCGGCATGAGCCACGTCGAGGAGTTCGCCTTCGCCGACGACAGGCACACCCACGAGGACGGCGACGGCACGCACCGCACGCTGCCCGAGCACTTCGCCGACCAGGTGCTGAGGGCCGTGGCCCAGGCGTATCCGGACCTGGTCGCCCCCCTCGACGAACTCGATCCGCACAACCCCCGCTGGCGGGACGGCGACCATTTCCAGCTCGTCCTCGGCAACACCCAGGAGGTGCTGAACACCCTCGCCTACCAGAACATGGCCGGGAACCTGGAGCGGATGACGACCACGGGGCTGCCGATCGCCCTGGTCGGCTCCAGCCGTACCACGCGGGAGCGCCGGTACGTGTGGGTGGACGCGAAGCTGACGGGGCGGCGCTACGAGGGCCTGCGGGAGGATCTGCGGCTGCGGTACAGCGCGCCGGGCAGCGAGAACCTCGCCGGGCAGCAGGCGGGGACCCGGGGTCTGCAGGGCGGGGTGGAGGCGGTGCTGTCGACGCGTGACCAGGCCAGCGACGACATCGGGGCGCCCCTGCACGCGGGCACCGTGTCGCTGGGGGCCTCCTACGGCAGGCGCGTGGAGTCCGAGAGCGGGTACGGCAGTTCCGCCTCGCACGAGGCGATGTCGATCGGCACGAAGGGCTCGCACCTCTACAGCTACCAGCTGACGCTGACGGCGAAGCGCGGCGGCTTCCGGCGGCCGCGCGGCCTGCTGCGCGGCCCGCTCCTGCTGGACCTGCTCGGCACCCAGCCGTTCGTCCTGTCCGAGCCGGAGACCGACCTGATCGGCGGGAACGGCGGGCCGCAGGACGCCGGCCAGGCCACGCGCGAGGGCGGTCCGGTGGTGGGCCGGGTGCTGCTGAGCATCCCCGTCGAGCACACTCCCACCGAGGTCACCGAGTCCTGGGACGGGACGGCCGCCGATGTCGTACGCATGGAGCGGCACGAGGCCCTGAGCCTGGCGCTCGCCGAAAACCCGCCGGCCGGCCGGGGCACGGACGACCTCCCGGCGGCGTTCGGGAAGCACCCGCACCAGACCCTCGCCGTGGTCGCCGATCCCGCGATCACACGGGCCGTGGAGGAGGTGCTGGGCGCGTCGTCCGACGGCTCGTGGCTGCTGACCCGGCAGGGCGCGCCCGCGCACGACGCGGCGCTGCGGGTGTTCCAGAGCCAGTACCTGACCGCCAACTTCGACCAGACGTCGACGGCCGCGGGATGGCGGGTGTCGGGTCTGTGGTCCAAGAAGCCGTACCTCGACCGGACGTCGGTCGTCGCGCACCGGACCCGGGTCCTGCCCGACCGTCTGGTCGCGCTGACGCGCGGGGTGACGGTGGACACCGAGACCACGGTCGGCGGGTCCACGACGGTCAGCGGACGCGACGCCAGGACGAGCACGGTCTTCGTGGGCGGGCAGGTCGCGTACCAGAACGCGCACGGGGTGGGGCCGGGCGTCGTCGGCACCTACGGTCTGGCCGCGAGCCCGTACCGGCTGGACCGGTCCCAGTGGCGGACGGTCACGCGCACCGCGATCGCGGAGATGACCCGCAGGGACGCGAACCGTCACGTCCTGGTCGTGGGTGACGTGGCGCACGAGATCGCGGCCGCCTCCAGCGTCGTCGGCGAGAACGCGACCCGCCGGCAGCTCCTGGAGGGCCGGCTGGCCGGGGTCGCCGGACGCCGGGTGACGGTCGAACGCGGCTGGATGGGTCACATCCCGGAGAAGAGCGCCTACCGGCTCGGGCTGCTGCACGACTCGTACGGGGACGTGCCGCGGTACGACCAGGGGCGGTCCTGGTCGCCGCAGCCCTGGCTGCTCGACCACCCCTTCGGCAGCTTCCCGGTCGACTCCCTCGACGCCACGGCGGTGTTGAGCGACTTCGACGGCAAGCTCCGGCCGCTGGGGCTGTCCGCCACCGACCGGGACACGATCCACCGGCTGGTGTCGGCCCGGGTCGCCCGCGCACTCGGCAAGGAGCAGCGGGGACCGGGTTCCTCGGTCCCGGCGCGGCTCGGCCGCTGGGGCTCGGAGACCGTGGGGGTCTGGGTCGGGCACCGGCCGGTCCGGGTACGGGCGGAGCTGGTCCCGGTCCGGGTGGCGCGGCAGAGCACGGACGCCGCCGACGGCCCGGGCTTCGGCGGGCTGGGGCACAGTGTGGAGCTTGAGGAACCCCGGCACGCCGTGGAGACGGTCCAGCAGGGCCGCAGCCGGGTGTCCGGCAGGACGGTCGGCACGACCGTCGCCGCGGCCGTGCACGTCCACAACGACACCGTCAGGGCTGCCGGTCCCGCCCTGTCGACGGTGGGCATCACCCAGCGGGGCATCACCCAGAACCAGTCGGAGGGCAGCGTCAGGATCGCCACCACCGCGACCTCACAGGCGCACGGCGAGTACGTCACCCGGTACCGGCTGCGCCTCACCGCCGAGATCTCCGGGCGTGCCCCGATCCGCTCCGAGGGCGAGGTCGGCGACCTGGTCGAGCACTACCCTCTCAGCCTGATGCGCCCGGACCCGGCCGGTACCGCCGCCGCGACGCCGGACGACCGGCTGGCCCCGCCGACGCTGCCCGTGCACGGCGGCTCCCGCCGGGTCGACGTGCCGCGTACCGGGGCCGGCGGGTGGCACGACGTACGGCATCCCGGCGACGGCACCACGAAGCCGTTCACCCTGCCCGAGGACGGCTTCAGGGTCCGCCGGATCGTCGGTCTGGACGCCCTGCGGGAGGCGAACACGGTGGCGATGGCCGCCGCCTACGACACGTCCTTCCCGCTCACCGGCGACCTGACCGAAGAGCTGCTGGACCGGGCCGGGAGGACGCCGCTGACCGCTCCCGGCTCGGGGGCGGCACAGAACCTGGAGGACGGCACCGGCGACAGCGCCCTCACCGCGTTCTACGACCGGACCCTGACCGCCGGCGGCTACGACGTGCCGGGACTGGACGACCGCGGTTTCCTCGGCGGCTCGCACGGCGACCTCAGGCTGTACTCCAAGCCCGACTTCGGCAACGCGCAGCTGCTGGCCGTCGCCGACGGGATGAAGTTCGAGTCCCCCCGACGGGACGTGAACGGCGTCGCCACGTCCGCCGCCCGCCAGGGGGCGACGCAGGCGGCGCTGGGCGGCGGCCCCTTCGTGTCCTCGCAGAGCACCGGCACGACCCAGATGACGGCGGGTCCCGCCGACAACTCCGCCGACTCCGACGCCCTGGCCGCCGGCGGCGACCGGCTCACCTCGGTGAACGTCAAGCCGAACACGGCCCGTACGTTCCTCTTCGCCGTCCCCACCACCTGGCTGTCCGTCGCCGAGGTACGGCATCACGTGAAGGACAGCCGGCTCGGCCGCGCGGCCCGCAGCGTCTTCGGCGACCCCCGGCGCGGGCCGCAGGCGAGGGAGACCGACACCACGGTCCTGGCCTGGGTGCGTGAGGACGTCGCCCGCGCTCTGGGGCTGATCGACGACTCGGGCTTCCCGAAGCAGGTGGCCGAGGCGTGGAACGCGGTCACCGAGGCGGACAAGGCATGGACCGCCGCCGACAAGAAGTACTGGGACCTGCGCCGGGACGACGGCGACCGGTACGACAGGGAGCTGAGCGCGGCCGAACAGCGGCTGACCGCGGCGCGGTCGGAGGCGGCCGACGCCCGGGAGGCGGTCGACCGCCTCGACGCGGAGGACGCGGCGGGCGCCGAACCCGCGCACGGGGACTGGGCCGACCTCCACGACCGCGAACGCCGGGGCGCGCAGGAGCGGCTGGAGGAGGCGCTGCGGGCGGTCGCCGACGCCTCGGCCGGCCGGGACACCGCGCGGGCCCGGCGGGACACCTTCGCCGGCACCCTGCAGGACCACCGGGACTTCGCCGAGGCCCTCGCCCAGGAGTACGCCCGGGTGCGCGAGGCCACCGACCGGCTCACCCGCTGGCACCAGCTGCACGCCACCGCGGACGGCCGCGGACGGCTCGGCACCACGCCCGAACCGGACGCGGTGACCTTCGAGCCACCCGCGGCCCCGAGGCCGGAGGAACAGGAGCAGGAACAGGAACAGGGCGGCGGCGAGGGCGGCGCCTCCGAGAAGAGGCCCGGGAAGGGGAAGACGCGGGAGGAGACGGCCCCGGAGGAGCAGGCTCCGGAGAAGGAGTCTCCCCGGGCGGAGACCGCGACGGCCGATCCGCTGCACGACGGCGGCGCCCTGCGGGCGGAGGCCGAGCCGCTGCCCGCCCACCGCCGCCCTCCGTGGCAGCCCGGCGGTGCCGTGGACACGGGTGCGCGCCGCTTCGACGCCGCCACCGACCACCGCACCCTGACCGCCACCGATCCCGACGGGAGCACCCATGTGTACGACCTGATGGCCCCGGACGACGACGGCAACGGCTTCTACGCGGCCGTCCAGGGCGCCCGTGGCCGCGACGCCGACCGGTCGCAGGGGGCAGCCCTCGCCCGTCTGGTGGCCTTCGGTCCGCTGCCCTCCCGGGCGGCGCTCGACCCCGGGGCCACCTTCCACACCGGCGAGCTCAGGGAGCGGCTGGACCGGCGCTTCCGGAGCGACCTCGCGCTGCAGGCCGCGATCGAGGAGCGGGGCGGTGTGCTGCCCGGCTCCCTGCACGCCGGCCTCACCGACCCGCAGCGCCGGAACCTGGTGCGGCTCAACCTCCGGACGGCCCGCCGGTGGGACACCGCGACGTCCGACCTGGCCGCCTCGCTCACCGCGCGGGCCCTCCGCATCGGCCTCACCGTCGTCGCCGAGGACGGCGGCTACCGGTACTTCTCCGGTGCCGGGCCGGACACGGACACGGACACCGGCCGTACGCTGCCGCAGGTGACCGTGTACCGGCGCGGCGACGAGTACCTCGCCGCCCGCCCGCGCGGGGCCGTCCCGGTGCCGGTTCCCCCGGACGCGCCGCTGCACCCCGACATACTCGACGCGGACGGCGAGTCGACCGACCACGGCGAGCCGGCCGACCACGGCGAGCCGCCCGCGGCGGACGCACCGCCGGTCCCGACCGCCCCGTCGAGCGTCTCCGACCGTATCGTCGAGATCCTCACGGGCCTGGAGCCGAAGCCTTCGGAGGCCGGCGGGCACACCCGGCCCGGCGTCCGGGACTGACCACCCGGCCCGCACCGTGCGGCAGCACACACGCAACCACCAGCACAGAGAACCACCGAGAACTGAGGAGGACCGGCCCGTGGCACGCCAGCTTCTGACCGTAGGCCAGGACGGCACGGGCGAGTTCCCGACGATCGGGGAGGCGCTGGCCCGGGCCCATTCCGGCGCGGTGATCCGGATCCTGCCCGGGAGTTACGCGGAGGCGCTGACCGTCCGTACCCGGGTGACGCTGGTCGCCGAGGGCCCCCGTGGCTCGGTGCGGATCGAGCCGGTGCGCGGCAGCGCGATCACGCTCGCCGCCGACGCCGTGCTCCTCACCGACCTGGTGCTGCGGGCGGGTGAGGGCGACCTGCCGGTGGTGGACGCGGTGCGCGGCCAGGTCGCGCTGGACGGCTGCGAGGTGACCGGCGGCGGCTGGACGGCCGTACTGAGCCGCGGCACCGGCTCGTTGGCGATGCGCGGCTGCCGGGTCACCAACCCGGTCGGCGCCGGCATCGTGGAGACGGCCGCCGCGGGCAGCATCATCGAGGGCTGCCTGGTGGAGAACCTGGGCACCTCGGCGATCGTGATCAGCGAGCAGGGCCGGGCCACCGTACGGCACTGCACGCTCCGCGACGCCCGGGGCAACGGCCTGCTGGCGAACGGGAGTTCGCGCGGCTCGGTGGAGGACTGCGAGATCTCCTCGACGGACAAGCCGGCGCTGGCCCTGGAGGGCGGCACCGCGGTGTCGGTGGCCCGGGTCCAGGTGCACGGCGGTGCGATCGGTGTGTACGCGGCGAGTTCGGCACGGGTGTCGCTGACGGACGTACGAGTGGACGGCACCCGCGGGCACGGTTTCGTGGTGGCCGCCGGCAGCGACCCGCAGCTGCGGGCCTGCGGCAGCGCCCGCACCGGGGGCGGCGGTCTGGTGGTCACCGAGCGGTCCCGGGGCACCTACACGGACTGCGAGTTCACGGGCGCGGCCGAACCGGGCGTGTACGTGGGCGAGTCGAGCGCGCCGGTGCTGGTCGGGGTGCGGGTCGCCGACTGCACGGGGATCGGGGTGCAGCTGGTGGACGAGTCGGCGGCCGAGTTCGACCGGCTGACGGTCGCGGACAGCGGGGGGATCGGGGTGTCGATCCGCTCCGGTGCCAACCCGCTGCTGCGGCGGGCGCTGGTGACCGGCGCCCGGGGTCCCGGTGTGCTGGTCGCGGAGGACGGGCGGGGCCGCCTGGAGGACTGCACCGTCGAGTCGGCGGGCGGGCACGGGCTGCGCACGGAGGGGCACGGCAACCCGAACGTCGGTGACTCGGTGATCCGCGGGGCCGGGAAGTCCGGGGTGTCGGTGGGCGCCCGCGGGCTGGGCTCGCTGCGGGACTGCGAGGTGAGCGGCTCGGCCGACACCGGGGTGACGGTGGAGGAGGGCGGCGAGGTGTCGCTGGTACGGCTGCGGGTCGCCGGTTCCGGCAGGCACGGGGTGCTGGTGGCGGCCGGGGGGCGGGCCGCGCTCAGCGGCTGCGAGGTCTCGGAGAACGGCGCGGACGGTGTCCGGATCGACAGCGGCGAGCAGGTGTCGGTGACCGGGTGTGCGGTGCGCGGCAACAAGGGCGCCGGGCTGCGGGCCGGGAAGCCCGGACCGCGGCTGTCGGTGGCCGGGCTGACCAGTACGGACAACCACCGGCCGGACGCCTGGCCGGGCGCCGAGCCGGGCCCGCTCGCGGAGGGCGCGGAGGACGAACCCGCCGAGCCGCAGGGGCCGTTCGCCGACCTGGACAACCTGGTCGGGCTGGCCGGGGTCAAGCACCAGGTCAACACCCTGGTGAATCTGGGCCGGTTGGCGCAGCGCCGGGCCGAACTGGGCATCCCGGCACCGCCGATGAGCCGCCACCTGGTCTTCGCCGGTCCGCCCGGCACCGGCAAGACCACCGTGGCCCGGCTCTACGGCAGCATCCTCGCCGACCTCGGCATGCTGTCCTCCGGGCACATCGTCGAGGTGTCCCGCTCCGACCTGGTCGCCCAGGTCATCGGCGGGACCGCCATCAAGACCACGGAGGTCTTCGAACGGGCCCTGGGCGGTGTGCTGTTCGTCGACGAGGCGTACACGCTGCTGTCGGACAGCAAGGGGTCGGGCGCCGACTTCGGGCGGGAGGCGATCGACACCCTGGTGAAGCTGGTGGAGGACCACCGCGACGAGGTCGTGGTGATCGTCGCCGGGTACTCGAAGGAGATGCAGGACTTCCTGGCCGCCAACCCGGGCCTCGCCTCCCGGTTCACCCGCACCATCGAGTTCACCAACTACTCGGTGGACGAGCTGGTCACCATCACCGAGAACATGTGTGCCGCGCACCGCTATGTCCTCGACCCGCTGGCGGTGCAGGCGCTGCACCTGCACTTCGGCCGGATGCAGCGGGACGCGACCTTCGGCAACGGCCGTGCCGCGCGGCGGGTGTTCGAGGAGATGGTGGACCGGCAGTCGTTCCGGCTGGCGTCGCTGCCCGAGGCGACCGAGGCCGACCTGCTGCTGATCCTGCCCGAGGACGTGGGCGAGGCGGAGGCGACCGAGGTCCGCGGCGGCGGCACGGCGGCGCCCGGCGACTCCGACGTGCTGGCCCGGCTGAACGGCATGATCGGCCTGGGCGCGGTCAAGCGCGAGGTGCGCGGCATCCTGGACCTGCTGACCACCACCCGGCAGCGGCAGGCGGTCGGGCTGCCCACCCCGAAGGTCAGCCACCACCTGGTCTTCTCCGGCCCGCCCGGCACCGGCAAGACCACCGTGGCCCGGCTCTACGCCGACCTGCTGCGCTCCTTCGGGATCCTGCCGCGCGGCCAGCTGGTCGAGGTGGCCCGCGCCGACCTGGTGGGCCGCTACATCGGGCACACCGCGCAGCTCACCGCCGAGGCCTTCGAGAAGGCCCTCGGCGGGGTGCTGTTCATCGACGAGGCGTACACCCTCACCCCCGAGAACGCGCCGCAGGACTTCGGCCGGGAGGCGGTCGACACGCTGCTGAAGCTGATGGAGGACCACCGCGACGAGGTGGTGGTGATCGTCGCCGGCTATCCGCGGGAGATGGGACGGTTCCTGGACTCCAACCCCGGTCTGGCGTCCCGGTTCTCCCGGCATGTGCGGTTCGAGGACTACACGACGGCCGAACTCCTGGAGATCGTCGGGGAGATGACCGCGAGCGCCGGCTACAAGTGCGCCCCGGCCACCCTGGAGGCCCTGCACGCCCACCTGGACGGGGTTCCGCGCGACCGGTCGTTCGGCAACGCCCGGCTGGCCCGCCGGCTGGTCGAGTCGATGATGACCCGGCAGGCGGGCCGGCTGGGCGGCATCGCCAGCCCGGACCTGGAGGCCCTCACCCTGCTGCTGCCGCAGGACCTGCCGCACACCGAGGAGCAGGGGGCGGAGGCCGGTCTGCCGGGCTGACGCACATGTCCGCGTCCGCCCGGCCCTGGACGGCGGACATATGTCCCGGGCGGACCGGGAGCGGTGTCAGGCCCCGGCCTCCGGTGCCGACAGGGTGTAGAAGACCGCCCGGCCCTGCTTGGTGCGCCGGGCCCGGTTCCTGGCGACGAGATTCTCCAGCGTCGTACGGATCACCGTCGTCTTGATGGTGCGGCCGGGCTGACCGGCTCTGATCGCCTCGGCGACGTCGGTCGCGGAGCGCGGCTCCCGCTGCTCGGCGAGATAGGTGTGGACGGCCTCGACGAGGCTCGGCTTCGTCCCCGTGGGGCTCGGCTGCGCGGAGTCACCGCGGTTCGGTCCGGGCTCGGTCCGCTGGTGCGGCACGGCGGCCTCGACGGCATCGGTGACTTCGGCCGCTTCGGCGGTCCCGGGTGCGGAGGCGGTGGCCTGCGGGGTGAGCGCCCGCTGCAGCCGCTCCAGCACCACTCTGTTCTCCCGTACCGCGCGCAACCGTTCTTCCAGGGCGGCGATCTCGGTGGCGAGGCGGTCCTGTTCCGCTGTGTTGAGCTCCAGGTCCTGCGCGATCCGCGCGCTGTACTCGGACGCCAGCTCGGTGCCGGATGACTCGGACATGCGGTCGGGCCTCTCGTCGATGTGCTCCGCGCGGGGACGCCGATGTGCTCCGCGCGGGGATACAGCGTACGCACACGGGACGTGCCAGGGGCGTGACTCGGGCCGAAGGGTGTCTCAACCGGTGGCGGTGGCCCGTTCGATGACATCGACGACCACCTCGGGCCGCGACACATAGATGGCATGGCTGCCGGGCGCCTCGACGACCGTGGCGCCCGCGCGCTCGGCCATCGACCGCTGGGCCAGGGGCGGGATCATCCGGTCGTCGGCCGCGACCAGGTACCAGCTGGGCCTGGTCCGCCACGCGGGTTCGCCGACGGTCCCGGAGAGCGCCTCGGATCCCCACGGCACCTGCGAGTCGGCCATGAACCGCGCCCGTGCCTCGGGCAGGTCACCGGCGAAGGAGGCGTGGAACCGGTCGCGGTCGAGCAGCACATAGCCGTCCCGCATCGGCAGGAGCGGCGGCACCGACGCTCCCGGCGGCGGGTCGGCGATCAGGGAGTCGACGGACTCGCCGCGGTCCGGCGCGAACGCGGCGACGTAGACGAGCGCGGACACCTTGGGGTCGGCGCCGGCCACGGTGATGACGACTCCGCCGTAGGAGTGCCCCACCAGGGTCACCGGCCCGTCCTGCAGGGCGATGAGCCGCCGGACCGCCGAGACGTCCTCGGCGAGGGAGCAGGTGGCGTTCTGCGCGACGGTGACCCGGTATCCCGCGTCGACGAGGCGCTCGTGCACCCCCGCCCAGCCGGATCCGTCCACGAACGCGCCGTGGACGAGAATCACGTTCCGCACAGATCTTCCCCTTGTCGTGACGGGCCGTCGGGCTCCGCACCGTGTCCGGGCCGCTTCGCCGTCCTCACTGTACGAGGCCGTGACATGCGCCGTACCGACAAGATGACCTGATCGCACGCACGGGCAGGCAGGACCGCCCGTCCGTCACTGTGACGCATGCCACTGCGGCACGTCCGAACTTTCGGCACCGGTCCACCATCCAGTCGCCGAGCCCGAACCGAACCCGAACCGAACCCGGCCCGACTCGATCCAGTCCGACCACGATGGGAAGCTGTTTCATCATGTCGTCCCCCACACCCCCGGCCGCGGAAGACGGCGAACACCTCGCCGGCGACCCCGGCGTGCCCGACGGTCCCGGCATGCCCGGCGGTCTCGTCGGGCGTTCGGCGGAGCTGGCGCTCCTCGACGGGTTCTTCGGCTCCGCCGCCGCGCGGGGCCGGGCGCTGATGCTGACCGGTGAGGCGGGGGTGGGGAAGTCCGCCCTGCTGGACACGGCGGCGCGGCGGGCGCGGGACGCGGGTTTCCAGGTGTTGCGGGTGGTGGGTTCGCAGTTCGAGGTGAGTGTCAGCTTCGCCGCGCTGAACCAGGTCCTCCAGTCGCTGACGGCCGAGATCGCCGAACTGCCCCCGTGGCAGGCGGAGACGCTGCGGGCGGTGCGCGGGATGCCGGACGAGCAGCCGACCGAACTCCTCGCCGTCGCGGGCGCGGTGCAGGTCCTGCTGTCCCGGAAGGCCGCGCGCAGCGGGCCCGTGACGATCGTGATCGACGACGTGGCGTGGCTGGACCGGCCCAGCGCCATCGTGCTGGGCACCGTCGCCCGCTACACCCAGAGCGCACCGGTGGCGCTGCTGGCGGCGTCCCGGACCGGTGACGAGTCCTTTCTGAGCAGTACCGGGATACCGGCGCACGAGGTCAGACCGCTGGACGAGGCGGCCGCGCACGAACTGGTGGCGCAGCGGTTCCCGGCGATGGCACCACGGGTACGGCAGCGGCTGGTCACGGAGGCGGCCGGCAACCCGCTGGCCCTGCTGGGGCTGCCGGGCACCCTCAACGAGGCGCAGCAGCAGGAACGCGGGCCGCTGCCGGCCGTACTCCCGTTGCCCGAGCGGCTGAAGAAGGTCTTCGCCGTACGGGTCGGCGCGCTGCCGGACCGGACCCGGGAGCTGCTGCTGCTCGCCGTGCTCGACGGCTCGGGCGGGCTGCACATCCTGGAACGGGCCCTGGCCGGGGGCGATGTGCTGGCCGAGCTGGGCCCGGCCGAGCACGCGGGCCTGGTGCGGGTCGACTCCGCCACCGGCCGGCTGGCCTTCCGGCACCCGCTGACCCGGTCCGCGGTGATGGAGCTGTCGACGGGCGCGGAACGGCGGCGCGGGCATCTGGCGCTGGCCCGGGAGTTCCCGGAGGGGTCCGAGCACCGGGCCCGGCACCTGGCCAATGCCGCGGTCGGCCCGGACGACGAGGTGGCCGCCCTGCTGCACGAGGTGGCCTACAGCACGCTGCGCCGCGGGGACGCCGTCGGCGCCATCACCACCCTGCTGCGCGCCTCCGACCTGAGCAGCACGGGCGCGGCCCGGGGGCGGCTGCTGGCCGAGGCGGCCTGCCTGGGCGCCAACATCACCGGCGACCTCCGCAACGTGCACGCGCTGCTGGACAACGCCCTGCTCGCGGACCCGGTGGGCAGCGGTTCGCTCGCCGCCGCGACCGCCGCCGCCAGCCGGCTCATCAACGGCGAGGGCGACGTGGACACCGCCCACCGGCTGCTCATGGGGGCGATCCGCAACCACGCCGGGACGGGCGGTGCCGACGACGACATCCTGAACGAAGCGCTGCTCACCCTGCTCATGGTGTGCTTCCACAGCGGCCGGCCCGAGCTGTGGAAGCTCTTCGACGCCGAGGTGGCCAAGGCCCAGCAGCGCTCCCCGGACCACCTGCTGTGCGTGCTGCGCGGCACCTTCGGCGATCCCGCGCATGTGCCGCCGCACGTCCTGGACCTCCTCGACGGCATGGTCGCGGACCTGCACCGGGAGACCGACCCCCGGCGCATCGTCCGTACGGCGGTCGCCGCCGCCTATGTCGACCGGCTGCCCGGCTGCCGCAGCGCCCTGCGGCGGGTCGTCGACGACGGCCGGGACGGCGGCGCCATCACCATGGCCATCGAGGCGTTCTTCCTGCTCGCCAACGACGCCTACTTCAGCGGCCAGTGGGACGACCTGCCCAAGCTCACCGAGGAGGGCCTGCGCTGGTGCACCATGTACAACTACCGTCTGACGGCGGAGCCGGGCCGGTTCCTGCGGGGGCTGCTGGCGGCCGCGCAGGGTGACACCGACACCGCCCGGAAGACCGCCGACCGCCTCGTGGCCTGGGGGAACCCGCGGGGACTCGGGCTGCTGCGGGTGTACGCCGCGCACATCCGGGCGCTGTCCGCGCTCGGCGCCGCGGACTTCGAGAGCGCCTACTGCCACCTGCGGTCGGTGATCACCCCCGGTGAGATTCCGGCGCACCTCCCCCACGCCCTGTGGCTCTTCCTGGACTTCGCCGAGGCCGCCGCCCGCACCGGCCGGCACGCCGAGGCGGCCGCGCACGTGGCGGCGGTGCGCGGGACCGGGATCCCGGCCGTCTCGCCGCGGCTGGCCATGATGACCGACGCGGCCCAGGCCATCGCCACCCCCGACGTCATCGACCACGAGCTGTTCCGGCGGGCCGTCGACACCCCCGACGCGGAACGCTGGCCGTTCGAGTGGGCGCGGATCCGCCTGGCCTACGGCGAGCGGCTGCGCCGGGCGAAGGCGGGCGCCGAGGCCCGGGGCCATCTGGACGCCGCACTCGGCACGTTCCGGCGGCTGGGGGCCGAGCCGTGGAGCGCGCGGGCCGCGAACGAGCTGCGGGCGAGCGGCATCCCCGTCGGCACCGCGGCCTCCGGCGCCGGCCGGCCCGCACTGCTGACCCCGCAGGAGCTGCAGGTCGCCCAGCTGGCCGCCACGGGACTGACCAACAAGCAGATCGCCGCCCAGCTCTTCCTGTCACCCCGCACGGTGGCCGGGCACCTGAGCAAGGCCTTCCCGAAACTGAACGTCACCTCCCGCGCGGGCCTGCGCGACGCGCTCACCGGCCTGCCTCCGGACCGGACCTGGTGAACAGTCAGGAGGCCAGCGTGGTGCGGGCCCGCTCCTCCCGCGCGGCGTCGAGCATCCGGCGCGCCTCGGTCCGGCCGGCCCGGACCCGTTGCCCGGCGTCGGCGTGCGGGGCGTCCGCGGTGGCGGCCAGCGCGACGGCGAGTTTGGCCCGTCCCTGGCTGAGCCGGCTGCGCACGGTGCCCAGCGGGATCCCGCAGGCGAGGGCGATCAGCTCGTACGAGGCGTCTTCCGCGGTGAAGTAGCGCAGCACCAGCGGCATGCGCAGCACCGGGGAGAGTTCCTCCAGCGCCGCCCAGAGCCAGTCCCGCACCGCGTTGCGCTCCAGCCACTGTTCCGGGCCGGCGTCCTGCGACGGCGCGGCCAGCTCCTCCACCGGCTGCACCAGAGCGGAGTACCGCAGCACGGACCGGCTCCCGTTGCGCACGATCATGCGCAGCCAGGCGCCCACCGCCGCCGGATCGCGGACGTCTCCGATCCGCAGCAGCGCCGCCAGCGCCGCGTCCTGCAGGACGGCGTCCACGTCCGCCGCCCGCCCCAGCACGCTCAGCGCGACCGCCCGCATCCCCGCCCGGTGCC
>NZ_JAGXJL010000077.1:0-38177 GCF_019091475.1 Streptomyces sp. GbtcB6
CGGACCGATCGTGATGACCGAGCGGGTGGACGTCTTCAAGCTCCCCGGCAAATCGTTCGAACTGCCGGTCATGGGGATCTTCGAGGTCGCTGATGGCAAGATCAACGCCTGGCGCGACTATTTCGACATGAACCAGTTCACCAGCCGGATGGGATAAGGCTGGACCCCAGCTCAGCGCTCGAGCTCACATTGAGGTTTTCATCGAACTCGGCATCTTCGCCGAGGAGGAGTCCGTCCCTGCATCCGTAGTCGCCCTGCTGTGGCAGGCCACGGCGGGCTGACCGAGGATCAGACACGCGCCCTGTGCCGAGACCTGGAACGCCTGTCCCTGCTCAGCCTCGATCGGCGGCACGGTGGCAGGATCAGCCTGCACGACATCATCCGCGACTGTCTCCGCCACGTTCTCGGCACGGCCGGCCTGGCCCGCCTCAACGGCCTCCTGGTCGACACGGTTGCCGCCACCTTGCCACTGGCCGAGCCCCTCGCCCCCAGCCGTACCGCCGCGCGAAGTCAAAAACCGAGCTGCGGAGGAACGTCCTCTCGCACGAGGCGGACTCGCGCGGCTGGTATGCGGCCGGGCAGGTAGTCGAATCCATTGCCGTTGTCGAGGAGCAACCCCTCATCGATGCCGTCCACGGACCAGAGATCAACCGGCCCACCGGTGTTGTTGATCTGAAGGAAGAACTCCGCTGTCTCCTCGCCCCGACAGACGAAGATCCCCTCCACCTCAGGGCGGCGGCTGCCGGCGATTCCCGGTGCGGCGCCCATCCGGGTCCAATCCAGGCCATGCTGTGTGATCGACCGCCGATTGAGCACGGACGAAACATGGAAGAGGTTCGACGTATCAGACACGCCAGGAGTATAGGAGGCAGTGAGGCTTCCTCCTCAGGTTGAGGCGGTCGGCTCCAGGGTGAGGACGGCCCTGACGAGGTCGGTGGTGCGGGTGGTGCCGCAGCGGAGCTTCCGCAGCAGGCGCCAGGACTTGATGGTGGCCATGGCCTGTGCGCCGAGTGCGCGGATCTTCGTGTGGGCGCGGTTGACGGCCTTCTTCCCGGCGGAGAGCTTGTTCCAGCGGCCGCGGAAGGGGACGCGGACGGCGGGGCCGGAGCCCTGGTACGCCTTATCGGCCCAGCACCGGATGCCGCCGGCGCTGAGGGCGTCGAGCAGGCCGTGGGAGCGGGCTGCCCTGATGTCGTGGACCGGGCCCGCCGGGGCCGGCGAAGCGCAGATGAGCTTCCCGAGCGGGTTGGTGAGGACTTGGACGTTCATGCCGTGCTTGCGGTGCTTGCCGGAGTAGAAGGGGCGGTCGGCCGCGATGCGGTCGATGGGCAGCAGGGTTCCGTCCAGGATCACGAACGCCTTGCGTGCGGCAACCGCCATGGCCTGCTGGAGGGTGGGGGCGAGGGCGGCCAGGACGACCACGGCCTCGGTGACGTAGTGGTGGGCGGTGGCCAGGCCGACGCCGGACCCGGCCGCGACTTGGGCGAAGGTGTGACCGCAGCGCAGGTGGGCCAGGGTCATCAACGCCTGTCGGCCACAAGTGAGTCGACGCCAGCGGGTGCCGATCCGTCGCCGCCGAGCGGTCAGCTCCCGCCGCGGCAGCCGCAGTGCGGAAGTGGACAGGTCCAGTGCGGACGGGTGGACAAGCACGCGAAGCTCCTGGCAGCGAAGGTTGATCTTGGTCGACAACCCATCTACCAGGAGCTTCGTCGTTCTGCCAGGCCAACCCCAGCGACCCCCCCAGCCATGTTGGAAAGGACTCAGTGGCACCGGTGGCCAACACTGCCCTGCACGCAGAGGCGTCTGCCCACTCCATGCTGCGAATGAAGGTGCAGGCCAGAGCGTCCTGTCGTGAGAGGTCAGTTATGCCTGGGCGCGCACGACGCCGTTGGCGCCTCGTGCGGTCCGTGTTCCTGCGACGCCTTCGGAGTGCGGGTGATTCTCGAACGCACCCGCCCGCTCATGGTTGAGGCCGGACAGGCCCTGCACTGCCACTTACCGCAGTTGCTGGTATCGGTGGGCATCGGACCGGACAGCCCAACCCTTCCCCTCGGAGGAGCTACACCCATCCGCGAAGCCGAAGGGAGAAGAGATCTTCTTGGAGTCGCCTACCGAGATTCCCTGACCTGCGGCGATGCGCTCCCCACGGCGGCTCGTACTCCCCAGATTCTCCCCAGGAGGGTTGCCGGATGATGATCGTGGGGCGTGTTCTGGAAGGCCCGTCGGCCAGGTGCGCCAGTCACGCTTCGTGGCCGACAGCGGAACAGAGGTACAGATTGCGCGGTGAGCAGGGGATGCCTTGGCGCGTGTTCTTGAGCGGTCTGTGTCGTTGGAGGGATCATGGAGACCAACTGGGTGACGCGGCCGGCCAACGGCCCAGGTTGTCGCAAGAGCCCTGACGCCGGGCGCAACCCCCACGATCACCTTCCTCCGTCCCGACGGGGCTTGAACCTGCCCGGTTGGGAGTGGTGAATCGGTGACTTCGGGTGTGGTCGACGCGCAAGCGATGGATTTGCGCGAGGTGCAGCGCCAGGTCGATGCGGCGCTTGAGGATTTCCTTGCCGAAAAGGCCCGTGCGGCGGTCGGCCGGGAGTATCCGCCAGAGGTGGTGCAGACCGTGCGGGACTTCTTGGCAGCAGGCGGGAAGCGGATCCGGGCACTGCTGTGCGTGGTGGGCTGGCATGCCGCAGGCGGAGACGGGGAGGCGACGTCGGCGTTGCGTGTGGCGGCGTCGTTGGAGCTGTTCGTGGCCTTTGCCCTCATCCACGACGACATCATGGACGACTCGGTCAGCCGCCGGGGCCGCCCCGCAGTCCATCGTGTGATGCGTGCCCGGCTGGGGGAGGACGAGCGGGCCGAGCGGCTGGGGGCGGGCGGCGCGCTGCTGGTGGGCAACCTCGCGTTGATGTGGGCGCAGGAGTTGCTGCACACCGCCCGGTTGGAGCCGGGGCGGCAGCGGCTGGTGCACGGGTTGAACGACGCGATGCTGGAAGAGGTGATGTACGGCCAGTATCTGGATGTGATGGGTACCGGCTGTGGCGCTGACGATGTCGAGGCAGCCTTGCGGATCATCCGCTGCAAGACCGCCACCGCGACCATCGAGCGGCCTCTTCAACTGGGGGCTGCTGTAGCCGGGGCCGGTGAGGCCACGATGGACGTCTTCACACGGCTGGGCGTGCCGTTGGGTGAGGCGTTCCAACTGAGGGATGACCTGTTGGACGTCTTCGGCAGCCCGGACGGCGCGTGCGCGCCGGGCCTGAGCGATCTGCGGGAAGGCAAGCGGACCGTTCTGCTCGCGTTGGGTCTGCAGCGCGCCGACCGGGTCCAGCGCGAGCGGCTTGGCCACCTCGTGGGCCGGGCCGACCTGGGGGAGCACGAAGCGGCCGAGGCACGGACGATCCTGCAGGACACCGGGGCAAGGGAGCACACCGAGCGGATGATCGCCGACCGCTACGAACGAGTGCTGCAGGTCCTGGACGGGGCCGGCTTCCCGCAAGCCGCGGACCGTGCTCTGCGCGGCCTGGCGGTCACCGCCACCCAGTACACCTCCTGACATCGCACCGCGTGCCCCGGGCACCAGCGCACACCGCCGCGCGTCTACAACTGTGTCACCCAACCCGAGCAGGAAGAACTCGTCATGACCCAGCAGGTTCTCGAGCGTGTCGCTGGATACGAGCGCCGGTTCAACACGCTGTTCGAGGAGTACTTCGACACGTTGAGCGCCGGGCTCGATGCGCCGGCGTTCAGCCGTTTCACTCCGGACTGCCTGCAGTTGCTGCGGGAACTGTCCTTGCGGGGCGGCAAGCGGATACGGGTCGTTCTCCTGCATGAGGCAGCTCGTCTGGTGACCGGCGAGCCGGTCGAAGGACTGGACGCCGCGGCACTGAGCGTCGAGCTGCTGCAGACCCACGGCCTGGTGCACGACGATCTCATCGACGACAGCCCCACCCGCCGCAGCGGCCCTTCCACTTACTACGCCTACCGTGAACGGTTCCCCGGCCACCCGCAGACCGCCCTCGGTCTCACCGTACTTGCAGGCGACCTCGCGTTCGCCCTGTCCCTGCGGGTACTGCTGGATGCCAAGCTGCCGGTCGCGGTGCGGCAGGCCATGGTCGAGGTGCAGACGCGGGCGGCGGCCGACACCTTTGTGGGCCAGATCATCGACCTGGAGCGCGATTTCACCGCCACCGTCGACGAGCAGATCCTGCACTGCGTGGCCGACTACAAGTCCGCCCGCTACTCGATCCTCGCGCCCATGCAACTCGGACTTCTGGCCGCCGGCGAGGAACCGGACCTCTTCGAGCAGGACCTGCGCGAGTACGCACGGCTGGTGGGGATCTGCGGGCAGATGCGTGATGACTACCTGGATCTGTTCGGGGACGCGGCCGCCATGGGCAAGCCGACCGGCACCGACATCCGTGACGGGAAACAGAGCTATACCGTCAGTGCCCTGCTGTCCGCCGTCGACGGCTCCGAGCGTACGGTGGTGCAGGCCGCGCTCGGTGACCCGTCCTGCACGCCGGAAACCATCGCCGCCGTCCGGGAGATCGGTGAGAACCGTGGTGTGACGGTGCGGATGCAGGCGGACATGCGGCGCTGTGCCGAGCAGGCTTCCACGGTGGCCGCGGGCTGGCGGTCACGGTGGCGTGAGGAGGCGGTCACCTTCTTCGAGTATCTGCCGCTGTGGGGCGTTGAGAGAGCCATGTGAGCAGCGCACGCACGGCAGGCGTGGCGCGCCCGTCCGGTGTGCGCCCCGCGGGTGCGGGATCGCGACCTGGGACCGGCGAGGCTGTGGCCACCAGGTCCGCGAGGGCCTGGCGCCAGCGTGCGGGAAAGCTGTCGGCGCCGGGGAGGGCTTGGTCGATACGGAAGCACGCACTGGTCGTGCCCTCGTAGCTGACCGCCGCAATGGCCATGGGGACGCCAGGCGGGCAGCAGATGATGGGGTCGATGCGGCGCACTGCCGCCTCGCCGTAGTGCAGACGCCGGCGCACCACGAGATAGGAGGCGCAGACGGTGAGTCGGCTCGGGACGGTGCTGGCGGCCACGAAGCGCTGGAGCAGCGGCTGGGGAAGGCGAGTGAGAGCAGCTCGGAGAACCGCCTTGTGTCCGGCCGACTTCAGGGGAATGGTGACTGCTTGCGCACGTGCCAGCCGTCGGCCCACAGGCATGGCCCCGCCGGGCAGGTCGATCCGAGCCAGGAACAGCCGGTTGCCGGGCGCCCCGGCTTCATCGGGCGTGCGCAGATTGACGGGAACCATGACGGGAATCGACATGCCGGCTGCGCGAGGCCAAGCGTCTTCGGCCCACTGGGTGATCGCGTGGGCCACGGCGGTGAGGTAGACGTCGTTGGTGCTGGCTCCGGCGGCGTGGGCCGCGGTGCGCAGACCGGCGGAGGGCGCTTGAGTCCACATCGTGTGACGGCGGCTGGACAGCGGATGCGAGGCGGATTGCCACAGACGGTGCCGGCGCGCCTGGCGCAGCAGGGTCACGGTGCTGCGCAGGACTTGGCACAGGCGGGGCCTGGGGATTGGGCAGATACCCCGGGTGAGCACTGAGAACTGTTCCGGCAGGAGTTGCGGCGCGAACAGCGCCTCCAAGACCGTGACGACGTTCGCGCCGTCCTGGACGGCATGATGGGTGAGATACAGCAGAGCGAACCCGTCGGGCGTGTGACCGTGCAGGAGGATCATGCGCCAGGCAGGGGCCCCCTCGGTCCAGGGCTCCTGCAGGAGGAGCCGCACGGTCGCCTCAAGAGCCTCCGGCGCACTGGCCACCTGCCGATCACGAACGTGCCGGGCCATGTCCGGGGCGGCAGGCATCCACCGTGCCGTCTGCCCGTCGCCGGTCAGGACATGCGTCAAACAGGGAAGATCGGCAAGATGCGCGGTCACGTGCTCGCGCAGAGCGGCCAGATCGGGCACGTCGCCAGTCAGGTGCAGCACCACCCCGACCGTCGAGTTGGCGTCCAGGTGCTCCGCGAGCTGTTCGGCCTTCACCATGACGAGATCGGCGGGGCTCGGATCCGGGAACCGGTTCATATCCCTTACCTCAGGAGCGTGTAGACAGGTGCGCTGACAGTCGCGCCGATCAGCACCCCGACGGTGACCTGGCCAACGGTGTGGCAACGCAGCCGGATACGGGACCAGCCGATCAGCACCACCAAGGGAGTCAGCAGGAGCATCCAGGGGCCGAAGACCGAGCCGAGGATGGCAAGAGCGCCGGAAGCGACGGCGGAGTGAACCGACACCTTCCAGAAGAAGGTGATCACCAGCAAGGTGAGCAGGACGGCGAGCATCGCCGTAACCAGGGCCGTCACCTCGGCGGGAGCTTTGAGCCCGTACAGCAGCGCGGTGCCGGTGATGACCGAGGCCATCACCCCGGGGGCAGCCACGATACGGTCCTGCCGCCGCCGCACATGTCGGTCGCCCCAGTACTGGCGGCGCTCACCGAACCCCAGGATCAACGTGGGCAGCACCGCGGTGAACACCGCCGCGAACACGCCCCATCCGATGCCGGCCCATCCGGCGGCGTGCCAGCCCAGCAGCGGAGCCAGGACCAGTATCCAGTTCCGCGGCTCACCGCCGTCGCTGAGCAGCCAGGCCCAGCGTGCCGCGGAACGAGGCACCACCTCGCCCGCGGCTGGGCGGGAAGAGCCGGGCGGCGGGGCTGATACGACAGGTGAAGCACCCGAAGCCGCAGTGTTGTGTTGCGACACCTCTGAAAGCCCCGCCCCTCACGTGGTGTTGCCGCCGTGCGGCCGTTCATCATCGAAACGACGCCTTCAAGGGGCCGGTCACGGCGCCCGCACGGCCTGCTCGATGTGAGTCGGCGTTGCTCCGTGCTGACCCCGCCCGCGCCACCCACCTGTTTCGCGAGCTGCTCGTCCTGACGAACATCGAAGCCACTACCGACAGTTGATCTCTACCGCAGGCAGCCCACGATCAGCGCATACCTCCGGGACAGTGTCACCGGGCCGGGATCGGCTGAGTGAGGTTCACCGGGTTGCCGTCGGGGTCCTGGATGTGGGCGACGCGCTGTCCCCACGGCATGTCGTTGGGGGCACCGCGGACCGAGCCGCCCAGCGCCTCCACCCGGCCGAGCGTCTCGTCGACGTCGTCGACACCGATGCTGAGCAGGATCCGCGGTGCCGCCCCGGTCCCCGGGTTCGCCTTGGCCACCAGCCCGAGGTCGGTGTCGCCGATACGCAGGCCGAGGTAGAAGGCCGGGCCTTCCGCCGGTACCCGGAAGATCTCCTCGGCGCCGAACAATTTCGTATAGAAGCCGAGCAGGACGTCCTGGTCGGCAGTGATGATCACTGGCTGGATAGTGGACATGGCACTCCTGCCGAGAACGGTCGTGTCGCTGGGTAGACCGTTCGAGGACGGTGAACTCATCGGCAGAACCGCCCTGTCGGACGATCTGTACCCCAGACTGCCGCCCGCGACCAGTACGAGCAGCCCGAAACGGGGTCACACCACCCCTGCTGAACAGCCACTTCAAGATGGCGCAGCCTCAGAGAGCATGATCCGCATCGCCCACGAGCTATGTCAGCCAGACGTCCGCATACTGTAGTTGTCGCCGCCGAAGGTGCCGACCTGCTCATCCTGGCCCGCGGCGGCAAACGCACCCACCTCGGACCACGGGGCCTCGGTTCCGGCGGCCGGTTCGTCCTGGGTCTCCCCACGGCCTTACGGGGTCCACCCCGTACATCTGCTTCTCGGCATCCCTGGGCGGAGCCCCGATACGGTCTCGGGAGTGGTGAGCGTGTCTGATCGCGTGGTCGGCGTCTGGCTGCCGGCTGTCGCGAACTCGACGGGATCATCTGGCTCCCGGAGCACTCTGGCTGCGAACCGGCGGCCATGCTGACTCAACACTGAGTCGTGCACGCCGGGTTCGCATCGACCAGGGGAATGCCGCGAGGCAGTCACCATGCACGGGTTCACCGAGGGCCTGCTGCCTCCACGGCGGCTGGGCGTGCAGCGATAGCCGGGTGTCACCCATTTGGGTATGATTTGAGCAGATTGTCCGTCGATGGGTGTGCGGGCAGGAGGCCCGGATGGGAGTCCGAGAACCGATCCCGCCCGCATCGGTGCGTGACCCCGCCACCGGCCGGCCGGTGGCGCTTCCCGGAGACCGCGTCTGAGCCTCGTATGGCGGTGCGTGTCGGGTGCGCTCGACGAGGCGGTATTCGGGTCGCCGGCCGTCCCGGACCGACGAGACATCGAGGCGCCGTGGCCTCAGGGCATCCGGACATCCTTGTGCCGATCGGTCTGGTGGTGGTGCACGACCGCCCGGCGCGCCCTACGACGTCGCGTCCGTCCCGCTCGTACACATCCATGGAAGGGGCGTCCTATGCCCGCCACCACCGTCGACTGCGACGTGGTCTTCTTCGACCTGCGCGACACCCTCGGCGACGTCGACCGGCCCGGTCATCTCGCGCTGTATCGGCCCAGCACCGAGAAGCTGCTCGACGCCATGCGGGATCTGGTGGGGCTGCGTCTCGGCGTGATCACCAACCTGCCCGCGGAGGTCAGTGGCGAGCAAGGACGTCGGATGATTGCCGAGGCCGTCGTCACCGAGCACAACGGCACCGTCGTCCACCTCGCGGACATCCTGGACCCGCAGGGCATCGTGATCAACCACGAGGCCAAGCTGGACAAGCCCGATCCCGCCATCTACCACTTCGCCGCCGATCAGATGCGCGTACCGATCGAGCGGTGCCTGTTCGTCGGGGAGAACCTCATCGAAGTCCTCGCTGCCCAGGCGGCCGGCATGCGGGGCGTGCTCAAGCCGTCGCCGCCCGGCAAGGAGTTCCAGCCCGCGGTGATCACCCGGCAGGGGGAATCGGTCCGCGACAGCGGCCGTGCCTTCGAGGAGTTCCTCGAACAGGAGCACCTGCTCGGCGAACGCGTCTTCGCGTGTGGCAGCCGCATCGTGCAGGCGCTCGACTCGGTGCACCGGGCACAGGACATCCCGCCGGGGGTGCGCACCGCGATGGGCATGCTCGTGTACACGCTCACCGACTTCGCGGACCAGGCGCACCTGAAGGCTGAGGAAGCGATCGTGCCGCTGGCCGTCGCACGCGGCATGCCGCCCGACCATGCCCGCTGGATGTTCGACCAGCACGACCAGGCCCGTGCCTATTGGGAGGCGATCCGCGTCGCCTGGCGACGGATCCAGAACGGCGACCCCGGCGACGTGTCCTACGCGATCTCCGACTTCCGCCGCTGCACGGAGGGCTTCGTACTGCTCTTCCGCTCACACGTGGTACGCGAGAACGACGAGTTGTATCCGGAACTGGGCCGCTACCTCACCGACGCGGACGACGCGACCGTGCTCTCCATCGTCCGCCACACCGGCCCGCCGGACATGGGGCCCTACACGGCAATCGTCGGCGCGATGGAGGAGGCCCTCGACAACGCGCACATCGCAGACGCCGCCGACCCCGCGCGCGGCACGGACGACCCGGACAGCGCGGACGGGGCAACCCGGACCACCGGAAAGGCCTGACCATGTGGCTCCTGCGACCGCCCGGCACCGGCTGTTTCGACAAGGACCAGCGGCGCGCCGTGGAGGTGCTCTTCGACGCGGTCCTGCCCGGCGGACCCCGACGGCCCGGCGCGGCCGACGCCGACGCCGCCGAGTACATCGACCGCCTCCTGGCCATGGGCCCCGAGACGCATCCCGAGATTCCATCGTGGCGTCTGGCCTACCCGGTGCTGCTCGCTGCTCTCGACACCGCCGCGCAACGGGCGCACGGCGGACGCGGTGTCGCCGAACTCGACCGCGCCGAGGCCACCGCGCTGCTGCTCGACCTGGCGGCGGGGACCCTGCCCGACTGGCCCACGGCCGCCCTTGCCCAGCCGGCCGCGTTCGCCCTGCTGCGGGCCCACTGCATCGAGGGCTGCTTCGGCGACCCGCGCTGGGGCGGCAACCGCGAAGCGGTGATCTGGCGCTGGTACGGCTACCTCACACCGGCCGAACCCTTCACCCGCCCCACCACCGCGACCGCCGACCGGCCCGGGGAGGACTCATGACCGCCACGACCACCGCACCCGGCGGATATGACGCGATCGTCGTGGGCGCCGGCGCGGGCGGCGGCACCGCGGCCCGCGTGCTCACCGCGCGCGGACGCCGCGTCGCCGTGCTGGAGAAGGGCCCGCTCCCGGTCGCCGACGACTTCCTTCCCTACGACGAACTCCACTTCCACACGCACAAGGCGCTGATCCCGCACCGCGACACCGACCCCAACATCTACATGGCCGGCCCCGGTCAGGACCAGCCCACCCGGGTCGAGCGCTGGTGGAACGTCAACATGGTCGGCGGCGCGACGAACGTGTGGGACGCCAACGTGCCCCGCTACACCGAGGAGGACTTCCGCGTCCTCGACCACCTGCACGACGTGCCGCCCGAAGCGGACATGGTGAACTGGCCGTGGACCTACCGCGAGTTCGAGCCGTGGTTCGAGCGGGCCGAGTACGAATGGGGCGTCTCCGGGCGGGCCCGACAGTCGCCGGCTCAGGAACCGATGCGGCTCGGCTACGACTACGCCATGCCGCCGCTGCGCCCGCACGCGGCCGTGCCGTTCCTGACCGAGGCGTTCGGCCGCGCCGGAATGCGGCCCTACCTCGGCCCCCGGGCAATCAACTCCCGGGTGAACGACGGCCGTCCGGCCTGCTCGTTCTGCGGCTTCAACCAGTTCTTCGGCTGCGGTCTCAACTCGCGGGCCTCGGCGCTGAACACGGTTCTCCAGCGCGCCCTGGCCACCGGCCGGTGCGACCTGCTGACCGGACACTGCGTGACCCGGCTCGTGCACGAGGACGGGCGGGTGCGCGGCGTGATGTATCGCACCGAGCCCGGCGGACCCGAGCGGTTCCTGGGGGCTTCCCAGGTGCTGGTGTCCATCCAGACCATCGAGTCGGCGCGGTTGTTCCTCGTGTCGGAGGTGCCCGATCCCAACCGAATGGTCGGCCACTATCTGACCTATCACACCCACGGAAACGCCGAAGTCACCCTGCCGCTCCAGCCCGTGTGGACCGGCGGCGGCGCCCAGCAGCCCGCCACCGCGATCGGCTCCCTGCAACTGCGCGACCTGTACGTGGTCGACGACCCCGCCACCCCGGTCACCAAAGCCGGCAAGTTCTCCGTGTACGACCCCTACACGTGCGTGCCGCCGGTCCGGCTCGTCAAGGGCGCCGCGCTCGGACCCGGCCGCGGCGGCCTGTGGGGCGAGGACCTGTACACCTACCTCGACGAACTGCGTCACCAGGGCGGCGTCTACTTCTCCTTCACCGGCGAGGCGCTCTCCCTGTACGACAACCGGGTCGAACTCGACCCCGACGTCACCGACCCGTGGGGCATGCCCGCGGCCCGAATCTGGTACCGGCACCACGCCTACGACCTGGCCGCGGCTCGCTACGCCATCGATCGCGTGGTTCGGGTGATGGAGGACGCCGGCGGCGAGCTGCGCGGCTACGACGTTCCCGGCGCGGAGAACCCCGGCTACGGACATGTACAGGGCACGCTGCGCGCCGGCACCGATCCCGACGCCTCGGTGCTCGACGAGAACTGCCAGTCGCACACCGTCTCCGGACTCTATGTCCTCGACTGCGCGTTCATGCCGACCGCCGGCGCCTCGAACCCCACCCTGACGCTTCTCGCCAACGCCTACCGGGTGTGCGAGCAACTCCCGGACCCCGACTGAGGCGCACGCCCTCGACGAGGTACCGGCACACCGACACCGGACCGAACGGGAACGACGCGAAAGGCAGCACCATGGACACCCTCGACGAGCGGGTCGACATCGCCCGCGCCCTGCTGTCCGCCGGAATCACCCCGGCCGACCTCGAACTGTCGCCCGACCTGGCCATGGCACCGGAAGGCCCGGTCCTCGCCGCCGACCTCGGGATCGTCTTCCCCGACGGGCTCGCACCCGTCCCACAGCCCTTCGACGTCGAACCGTCCCCCGACGCCGCGCTGCCTCACGCCGACGTCGTCGTGGTCACCTGGACCGTCGACGAACAGAACGCCCTCGCCGACGTGTTCACCCCAGGCTTCGGGCGGCTGCGCTGGTACCGGTACACCCACCGCTTCGAGGAGCACTACCGGCCGCTGATCAGAGCCGGAGCGCCCTCGCTCGCCGCCCGCCCGCCACGCCTGGGCTCCTACTTCCCCGTCAAGCTCGGCGACCTGGACGTGCTGTGCGTGAAGTCCGAACTCCACCTCAACCAGGACGGCATCAAGACCGGCGAAGGCACCGCCACCCTGCCCGTCCGGGACTTCTTCGAGCAGATCATCGAGGAGGCCCGGCCGCGAGTGATCGCCACCATAGGCACCTCGGGCAGCGTCTTCGGCGACTTCCCCCTGGGCGACGTGGTGGTCACGCGCGCGGCGAAGTTCCGCTGCAAAAAGGAGTTCCGCAACGAGGACTTCAACGGCCAGACGTTCAAAAGCGACTGGACCCTCGCGCTCGGCCGGATCGAGGACGCGCAGAAGCTGATGCGCGGTTTCGCCGACCGGCTCACCGAACCACCGATCGGCCCGCCGTCCACCCGCTTCCCCTTCGCCGGGCCGCTGCTCAAGGCGCCCGACAACGACCCGACCGTCCGCGTCGAGCAGGGCGCGCAGGACATGCCCGAGTTCCACCCGATCCTGACCACCGACTACTTCGAGTACGGCACGTCCACGAACGGCCTGGAACACGAGGGAGCGGCCGTCGAGATGGGCGACGCGGCACTGGGTCTGGCCATTGCCGACCTCACCGCCGCGGGCGCGGATCACGTGCCCGACTGGGTGGTGGTCCGCAACATGTCCGACCCCCAGATCAACGGCGAACTCCCCACTCACGACTTCCGCCTCAACCAGCAGACCATGTGGGCGGTGTCCTACTACGAGTCGTACGGCTACTGGACCAGCGTCTGCGGTGCGCTCGCCACGTGGGGTCTGCTCGCGGGACTCTCCGAGGAGGGCATCGTCGATGCCTGACCCGCCGGCCGTCACCCGGCTCCCCACCGAGGTCGAGCTGCTGTTCGAGCTCATGCCGTGCAATGCGTTGCGCACCTCGCAGTACGCCGGATCCGGACCCCATCCGTGCGCCTACTTCCGCTCGTGGGGCACCTACCACGCCTACGACTACGACGCCGACGGACCGCCGCCGGATGCCTCGATCGTGCGGCCCTCGCACTACACCGGCCGGATGACCCCGCTGCCGGAGCCGTTGTCCGGTTGCCGCAAGGCCCCGATCCTCGCCGTCGGCATCAACCCCAACCTCCCGGGCTGGTGGCCCGACAGCCACGGCTCGCTCACCCCCGACTTCGACTCCGTGCGCCAGTACGCGCACTACTTTCGGCACCGAGGGGTGTTCAAGCCCGAGCTGCCCGACGACGACTATCGCGCCTTCGGCGGCGGACCCGACGACGACCCCCTGGCCGGGGTCCCGCTCACCGTTCCCGAGGACGCGCTGGGCCGCCGCGCGATCGCGGTCCGCGAGCAGCCGCAGCGCATGTACCTCGTCTACCAGCAACTACTGGACACCCTCGGCGCGGAACTGGGCCTCGACCGGGGTACGCTCGCCGTCGGCGAGGACCTGTCGTACGGCAACATGGTCGCCTGCGCCTCGGCCAAGTGGACCACCCGAACCGATCCGCACGACCCCGCCCTTCCGCCGATGACCGACGACCAGCGCGCCGGGATCGTCGGTGAGTGCTTCCGGACCCGCCGCCACCTGCTGCGCCAGCTGTTCCAGTCGCTGCCTGCCGTGATCCTCGTGCTCGGACAGAGCACCGCCAACGCGTTCGCCGGTGAACTCGGCGATCGCCTGGCACCCGTACCTGCCCCCGACACCCCCATGGCGCAGCTGATGGCGACCGAGATCCGGCTCACCTACGGCACCCTCGACGACGGCGAGGAACTCGACGCCCGGGTGCTGTTCGCCCCGCATCCCACCGGGCACCCCGACGACTACGCGCAGGCACGGCCGCTGCTCGTCCAGCAACTCCTGCACGAGGCACGCTCCGGCCGGCTGGGTCACGACGAACGCATCGGGCACCTGACGCGCCCCCGCGGCTCGTGCTCCTTCTGCCCGCTGCTCGACATCGGCCCGTGCCCGTACGCCGACGTGCTCATGCCGCTCCCGGGCGGTGGTCCCGCCCTGCTCGCCGACGGATCGACGCCCGTCGGCGCGGAGAAGCGCACCCAGCTGCGGCTGCTCGACGGCATCACCGAACGGGCCGCACCCGTCGCCGAGGTCTGGGCACACACCGACGACCGGGAGGACTGACGCCGAAACGCCCACCAGCGCCACCACCCTCCGAAAGCGAGACCACGATGTCCGGCAGCGTCGACCCCGAGGGAGCACTCGACAGGCAGTACCGCATCGCCGTCTACTTCGACACCGGACCGGAGGCCGAGTGCATCGAGGCGATCCTCGAGGACCGGACGCACCGCTACCAGGGGGTCGTCCTCGCCGAGACCTCGGGGGAGCGGATCACCCGGCTTCGCACGGCCGGCTACCTCGTCGACGTCCGTGCCGATCTCACAGCCGAACACGCGGCCCGGACCGAGACCGCCGCGACGGACACGCCACCCGGCAGTGACGGCCCGCAGAGCATGCTGCCTCCGCTCGGTGCCGGCGCGGCCGGCACCACCGACCGAGTCGTGCCCGCCCCGGAGTTCGTGGCCGACCTCACCGAACGCGCCGAGGACGCGGGCCGACAGGACGCGGCCCATACGGAGACCGCAGTGCCCCTTCCCGTCCCGCCGGGTGGGACGGACCACAAGACCTACCTGGTACGGCTGCGCGGACCGCTGGACCGGGCCCGCCGTGCCGCCCTCGCCGAGATCGGTGCCCGCGTCGTCGCATTCCAGCCGCCCGGAACCTACCGCCTCCGTCTCACTCCCGGCCAACGCGACCTGGTCGCCGACCTGCCGTGGGTGATCGCGGTGCGCCCCTGGGGCCTCGCCGACACGGTCACGCCCGCGCTCGACGACGCGCTCGAGCGGGACGCCCGCCGGGCCGCCGGTCCGCAACTGCTCGCCGACGAGGGCGTCGTCGCACCGGACCCCTACCTCGACACCTTCGACGTCCTCGTGCACGACCCCCTCGACCTCGCCACGCTCCGGCCCGTTCTCGAGGCCATGCCCGGCGTCGAAGTGCTCGCCGCCGTCGATGTCATGCTGCGCTTTCGCACCGACCTGACCGGGGACCGGCGGCGCGATCTGCTCGCCGTGGTCGCCGCCCGGGACGAAACCCGTCGGGTCGCCCCCTATGCGCCACCACTGCTCTACGCCGACCATGCCCGTCGGCTCGTCGGCGTGGACCGCATCGGACCGCGAGCCGACGATGCCGCGCCGGCGGCCCAGCTGCCCTGGACCGGGGCGGGCGAGATCGTCGGCGTGTTCGACAGCGGCGTCGACGGCACCCACCCCGACCTCGTCGACCGCATCGTCGTGAACGAATCCCTGGTCGGCGGCGAGGCGTTCGACGTCTGCGGCCACGGCACCCACGTGGCCGGCATCGTCGCCGGCTCCGGCGCGGCGAGCGCCGGCCTGATCACCGGTGTCGCCCCCGGCGCCCGGCTGGCCGTCTTCCGCGTCTTCGACGAGGACAACCGACTCCACACCGGCCCCAGCCTGGGCCCGATGCTCACCCGCGCCGTCGACGCGGGAGCGCGCATCATCAACCTCAGCTGGGGCAACCCGCTGTCGGGCATATACGACCAGTACTCGCTCGCCGTGGACCAGTTCGTGGCCGAGCACCCCGACGTGCTCGTGATCGTCGCGGCCGGAAACGGCGGCGTCGCCCCCAAGGGATCCCACGAGTTCAACACCTGCGGCAGCCCCGCCACCGCCAAGAACGCGGTCACCGTCGGCGCGTGCGACACCGACCGCGACAACGACGGCCTCGCCGATCTGACCTGGGACCGCTTCCGCCAGCCCCAGTTCCCGCTGCCGCCGGCCGGCGACGAGCACGTGTGCGGCAACGCCGACCTGCCCGCCGCCATCAGCAGCCGGGGGCCCAGCGACTACGGCAGCGTCGTACCGCACCTGCTCGCCCCGGGGACCTTCGTGCTCTCGGCCCGCAGCGGCAGCGCACAGATGGACCCGCGGCTGCCCTGGCGCGAGTGCCCCGACCACGACGGGCACTACATGTACATCGGCGGCACCAGCATGGCCGCTCCCGTCGTCGCCGGCGCCGCCGCCGTCCTCCGGCAGCACCTGCGCGAGGTCCACCGGCTCGCGGCGCCGTCCGCCGCGCTCATGAAAGCCGTCCTCGTCGCCGCGACCCGCCGGCTGCCCTCGCTGCGCACGCCGCACACCGCACAGGATCTCGGCTACCCCGACTTCGACCAGGGCTTCGGGCGGCTGGACCTGACCACTGTCCTGCCCACCCCTGACGCGCCGGCGGACCGCCGGCTCGTATGGGCCGACCTGTCCGACACCGATCCCGACGCGCTCGAAGCGTTCGCCGACCCGGAGGGCACCCGGCACGGCAGTCGCACCTACCGCCTCACCGTGCCGGACGGCCACCACACCGACGACCTGCGCGTCGTCCTGGCCTGGACCGACCGCCCCGGCAGCGCCGTGCAGAACAACCTCGACCTCGCGGTGACCACACCCGACGGCACCATTCACGTCGGCAACGAAGAGCACACCTACAACAAGGTGCCCGGCTTCGACCGAAGCGCCGTGGCGCAACTCACCGGTCTCCCGCTGGACCGCGCCAACACGGTCGAGGCCGTCCGGATCGGCGACCCGGCGCCCGGCACCTACACGATCAAGGTGTTCGCGCAGAACACGCCCTTCCCCGCGCAGGGTTACGCGGTGTGCGCCGCCGGCCCGATCAGCGAAGAGGAGTTGACGACGCCATGAGGATCGCGGCAATCGGCGGCAACGCCCTGCACGCCCCGCCCCACACCCGCACCGCGCTGACGTCCGCCTACGTCCAAGGCGCCGACGTTCTCGTCTTCGACGTCGCCGTGACCGCCGACGGACACGTCGTGCCCGGCTCCGATCGTGGGCTGCCCCGCCAGGCCGGCTCGACGGCCTCCGTCGGCGAACTCACCCTCACCATGCTGCGCGCGCTCGACCTGAGCACCACGTTCAAGCCGCGTGGCTCCCCGGAGTTTCGCTACCGGCCCGAGGGCCACGCGCCCGTGCGCGTCGAAACGCTCGACGACCTCCTCGACGCGCTGCCCGACGACATCACCTATGTGGTGCGGGTGAGCACCGGCGGCACGGACACGGTCGCCGCCGTCATGGGGATCTTCACGCGCCGCGCCGCCACGGCACGCCTCGTCGTCGCCGCCTCCGACCCGGAACTGCTGCGCCACGCGCGCAGGCTCGACCTCGACGTGGGCACCGCGCTGACCGGACCCGCGGTGGACGGCCCCGGTGCCGGACCCGACCCGGGCCTGCTCGACACAGCCCTCAAGGACGGCGCTCTCGACCTGGTCCTGGCCGGCATCGACGATCTGATCGGCCCCGACGGCCGGCCCACCGGCCTCGCCGTTCGAGTCGGCGAGGCCAAACGCTCGGACGGTGTGCGGCTCGGTGTGCTCGTCCTGCCCCGGGCCGACCGGGGCCTCGACGACCACGCGATCGCCGCCGCGCAGCCGTACACGTGGGCCGTCGGTACCGAGTCCACCTTCGACACCGCCGAAGCCCTCCGCCCCGGCACCTGCCGGCTCGACGAGACGTTCGCCGGCACCCAGGTCGACACCCGCCGCTTCGCGCTCGGCTACGCCAAGGCCAATGCCTATTGCCACGTCTTCCAGGACGACGGCATCCACATCCGCATCACCTCGTACCTGGGCGACCCCCAGCCGCCCCTGCCCGCCGACCCGGGCGAGCGCCGCCTCGCCGAGCTGGAGGAACGCACCTGGGACGCCCTCGGCGACTGGCCGTTCTACAGCGGCGGCGGCTTCGGCGTGACCCACGGTCTGCGCGGCGACTTCGCCGCCGAGGTGCGGGTCGAGTCAGCGGTGGCGGCCCAGGCCACCATGTGCGAGATGGCGGCGGTCAACGCCGACCCCGGCACACACCACCCGCCGTACAACGACGACGGCACCCCGCGGTTCCCGCGCTCCTTCCGCGACAAGGACGCCTTCTACGACCCCCACGGCGCACCGCCGTTCGTCGGCGCCGAACACGACGAGGACGACGGCTACCGGATCAACTGGAACCTGGGCACGCTGTACGACACCAACCAGTACGGGCCGCCAGTCGGCGACGGCCGGGTGCTCGCGGCCCGGCTGCGGCTGGAGCGACGCGGCGCCTACTTCGCCGCGTACACCCGCAACGACGTCGATGCCCACGACTGGGTGTGCGTCGGGACGGTACGCAACGACTCGATGAACGAGACCGTGCACCTGCGGTGTTCCGGGAAGCGGTGGCGCCAGGAGGACCCGGCCGACCCGACGCGCTACATGCCGATCCAGGCCAACGAGTTCGTCTTCCGGGACCTGCGGATCACAAGCTACTTCTGAGCGCACCGGTTCGGCAGGCGGTGGTCCCGGCGGTCCGCGACGTAGATTATTGCTCGACCACCCAGCGCCGGGACGACTTAAAGATTGTCCCGTAACTGCAAGCTGGGTCTAGGCTGAACCAGCCATCCGGGTACCTCTCTTGTGGAGGCTGAGACTGCGTCCATGGACATATCTCTGCGCCGGCTTGAGGACAGCGACCTGCCGTTCTTCTGGCAGCAGTTGACGGATCCCGAGTTGCAGCGGATGGCAGCGGTGACCAGGAAGTATCACTACGACCGTGGCCACTTCGACCAGCACTGGGCGAAAGTGCGCTCGGACCCGTCCGTGATCTTGCGAACCGTTCTTGCCGACGGCGTCGTAGCAGGGCATGCCGCCGTCTTCGGTCCGCCCCAGGAGCGTGAGGTCACGTATGTCATCGGGCGAGCGCATTGGGGTCGGGGCATCGCCACCACCGTTCTTGCCGAACTGATCGAGCTGGAACCCGTCCGGCCGCTCCACGCCGACGCCGCCGCTGACAATGCCGGCTCCATCCGTGTGCTGCAGAAGTGTGGCTTCGTCGTCACGGGGAAGAGCCGGTGCTTCGCCCGGGCTCGTGACGAGGAGATCGACCTGGTGCACTTGACGCTGAGCTGACCACGGTGCGGCAGTCTTGGAGGATCTTCCAGTTCTTCAGCTGGGAGAAAGCCTGTTCTCGCTTCGGGGCTTACGCGCCGTGTTCTGCGAGTGTGACCCTCCGGCCCGCGCGCGCCGCCTCTCGGACCCGTTCTAGCATGGCGTGCCGCGGGACGGCGTGCCGGAAGTCGGGAACGCCGTCCTCGTCCGGTGCAAGGCTCCCGGTGGCCTGGTCGCGCAGAAGCGCGTACTCGTGAGCGACGCCGCAGGCGGGCTCGGCGGATCGCTCGGTCCATCGCGTCAGCGAGCGTTGATAGCGGGCGGGCACCGGGAGCTCGGTCAACGCGCCTTCTTCTCCCCGGGCTCCGTACAGCCGCGTCCCCCCGTACCACCACTGAGCCAGGTCGGCCTTGACGACGAGGTCACCCTCCGTGCCGTTGATCTCCCAATGAAACGCGGTGGCACGGGACGTCCCACCGCGGAAGTGCATCGCGGCCACGGCCCCCGACTCCAGCACACCGGTGACGGCGATCTGGTCCTCCGCGCTCTTGGCCGCGACCGCCCTGCTCGTGACGTGGGTGACCTCCGGGCGCAGGTTCTCGATGAGAGCCGACACCTCGCGGAACTCCCCGAGCACCATGGTCAGCGCGTCGACCGAGTGCCCGAAGGGGATCGTCAGGAGTGTGGCGCCGCTCGTGACGTCCAGCACGTACGCATGGTCGTCGTCGTAAGTGGCGCCCCCGATCCCGCCCGACCCGAGCATGCTGGTCGACAGCACCCGCCCCACGTAACCGTCGGAGACCAGGTCCCGCAGATACCGAAGCGGCGGAGCCGACCGGGCCTGCAGGCCGACAGCCGTCAGCACATCCTTGCGCTGCGCGAGGTCAGCCAGCTCTTCGGCCTGCGCGAGGTCGGCACCGAGCGGCCATTCGCTGAACACCATCTTCCCCGCTTCCAGTGCGGGTCGGGTGAGTTCCAGGTGATGAGGAACCTTCACCGTCACGACCACGAGATCGACTTCGTCGCTGCGGGCCAGCTCCTCTGCACTGCCGAAGGCCAACGGCACCGCGTACTTCTCACCGGCCGCACGCGCCGACTCTGCGCTGCCGGCACTCAAGGCCCGCAACTCGTATCCGTCGAGCCCGGCCAGCGCCGGCACATGGGCGGTGGCCGCCCACCCGCCGCTCGCGCTCAACCCCACGACACCGACACGAATCGGCTCCCGGCGAGGGGAAGTGGACGTCATGTGCACCCCAGGGTTCGCGACCGCCTGCTCTCTCACCGCAGAACGTCCCATCGCCATGGAGGGCACGGTCTGAGCATCACGTTCAGCTGCATGCCGGTGGTTCGCCGATAGAGCGCGCGGTGGCCGGTGTCACGGTCTTGGGAATCGGGTTGCCGGCCCGGAACTCGCGTCGGTGTGGTGGGCGCGGGATCGCGGCGGGATCTTCGCGGTGTGTGTCTATCGCAGCAGGGCCTCCAGCAGATCGGTGCCGAGGCGCGCGCTGGTGGCGAGGTCGAGTTCGTAGCGTACGTACCGTCCTCGGCGGTGGGTGACGAGCAGTCCGGCCTTCTTGAGTACCGCCAGTTGCCGGGACACCTCGGGCGCGGTGAGCTGCCAGTAGGCGGCGAGTTCACCCGTCGTGTGCGGGCCGCGGGCCAGGGTGCGGCACAGGCGGAGGCGTAGCGGGTGGGCGAGTGCCTCGAGGCGGCGCTGGACCACTTCGGATGCCGCGGAGTGGTCGAGGCCGGGCTGGGCGGCGGGGTACTGGACGACGGGATGCCAGCCGGGCGAGAAGACGATCGTCAGGTGGGGGCGGCCGAAGTCGCTGGGGATGAAAGTGAGACCGGTCTCGGCGGTGGTGCTGGTACTGACGTCCTGGAGCTTGTCGATGATGATGCGCCGCCGCTGGTGTGCCGTGTCGAGGGTGATGGCGCTGGAGACGGCTGCCAGGGTCTGCTCCGGGCCGTGCCGGCTCAGCAGGTCGGACTTCTGGCGGGCGTCGGCGCCGAGGTGATGCCGGGTGCGCTGCCAGGTGTCGGCGAAGAACGACTCCTCGCAGTCGTGCAGAAGCCTGCGCACCCAGGCACGTACGGCAGGAGGGTCCGACAGCAGCCGCTCCGCGAAGGCCGCCTGCCGTGGCCCGCCGGCTCGGGCCACCTCCAGAGCACGCTCCCGGGCTGCCCGGTGGGTGAGCGGCGACGGGGGTGCTTCGAACGCGGACGCCGTGGCGCGCTGGGAGGTGAGTGCCGCGGTGGCGTAGGCCTCGTCCGAGATGCGGTCCACCGCGTCCAGCTCGTCGGCCAGCGTCGCGCCGGGGCGGCCGGGCAGGAGGAAGTCCGCGCGGGCTGACCTCCACAGGGCCTCCGCGTCGAGCAGTCGGTCGGCGAGACCGGACGGGAGCGAAGACAGGGTGGCTGTGGCCCAACCGAGCAGCTCCGGGTGGTGGTTGGGCTCGGCCAGAACGTGCAGCATCGCGGTCAGCTCGGCCAGCGGTGAGGGTACGAAGCGGATCTGCTCGGGCGGCAGTCCCGTGATGTCGATGGTCACGCTCATGGCCTCATCGTCGCAGCCGGAGGCGGGTGGCCCGGCCGGGCGGGAAGCGGATTGGCGCTGATCGTCAATCCACGTGCCCGGCGGTGCAACCGGCGCGGATCGTGACGGCCATGAGGACGGAAACCGATACGGATACGGATACGAAACCGGGGACGGATACGAATCCGGGGACGGGTACGGGTACTGCGGGGAATGCGGGGGCCCTCGTCAGGCTGACCCGGTTGCCGCGGGTCCCGGGTGGCGGACGGTACACCTCGGCGTTGCTGGTGGACGCCCTGGCCGCCGGGCTGATGCGGCCGTTCCTGCTGCTGTACGGGATCGGCGTGCTGCACCTGGACACGCGCGATGCCGGGCTCGCGCTGTCCGCCGGGATGCTGGGGGGCCTGGGCGCCGTCCCGCTGACCGGCCGGTGGATCGACCGCGGGGCGCTCACGGCGCCGGTGGCCGCGACGCTGCTGGTGCGGGTCGTGGGGACCGTCGTCCTGCTGGCGGCCACCGGACCGCTCGGGTACACGGCGGCGGCGGTGTTGCTGGGCATCGGCGTGCAGTGCTGGCCCGCGGCCCACGCGGCAATGGTCGCCGCCCTCGCGGACGACCGGCACCGCGACGCCGCCCTGGCGGCCGCGCGGTCACTGCGCAACGCCGGTATGGGAGCAGGGGCGTTGGTCGCCACGCTCGCCGTGGCCGCCGGCACCGGGGCGCTCCGGATTCTGGCCGTGGTGACGACGCTGGGATACCTCGTGGCGGCGGCGCTGGTGTGGTCGACGAGGGTTCCCGCCGCCGCACAGAACGCGGACGAGCAGCACGTGGAGCCTCCCGCCGGTGCGGGGGTGGATTCCGGTGCCGCTGCGACGTCCGGCGGCGGCCTGCGGCAGGTCACCGTCCTGAGCATGGTCAACCTGCCGTACGCGTTCTGCTACGACGTGCTCGAAGTGGCGCTGCCCGCCATGCTGGTGACCTCCCTGCACGCCTCTCCTTCCTGGTCCGCCGGCATCTTCGTGGCCAACACCGTGCTGGTCATCCTCACCCAGGTACCCGTCGTGCTGCGGCTGGCACGGCGCTCCCGGCGGTCGGTGCTGGCCTCCGCGGGGGCTGTGCTCGCCCTGTCCTATCTCGGGTTCTGGGCGGCGGCCGCACTCGGCGGCCAGGCCGGCACGGTGACCGTCGCCGCGGTGTCGGTGCTGTACACCGCCGGGGAGATCCTCTACACCGGCAGCGCCACACCGCTGGTCCTGGCCATGGCACCGCCGCGGCTGCGCGGCCGCGCGCTCGCCCGCTGGCAGCTGTCGACCGGCATCGGCAGGGCCGCCGCGCCGGCCGCGCTCACCGCTCTGCTCACGGCGGGTCCGGCGCCGTTGTGGGGTGCCCTGGCCGCAACCACCCTGCTGGCGGCGGCAGTTGTCCGCATCACACGGTGATCGCATGCCGGCGTTCAGCGTTGCCGCACCGGCCCGCCGACCGGCGTCCGCTGGGTGGCGGGAACGCTGGTGGGGTCGTCGAGCAGGGCGTCGCGGCAGGTCTGGAACGCGCCGCGCAGCGTCGCCTCACCGCCGAGGACGCCGAAGGTGATGACCGGCTGCATGTCGGGGGACAGGGCGCGGCGTCCGGCAAGGCGCGCTTCGAGGCCGGGCCTGAACCACGCGGCCCAGGTGGCGAGGTAACCGCCGAGGATGATCTCACCGGCGTCGGTGACGCCGGACACGCCGAGGACGGCCGCTCCCAGAGCGTGCCCGGCCGCGCCGAGCGCGGCGACCGCGTCGGGATCGCCGTCGCGCAGGCGGCGGTCCAGTTCGGCCAGTGCGGCTTCACCGCCCCGCGCCTCGGCGAGCCGCTCCAGTCCGGCGGCGCGGATGAGGGGTTCGGGGCCGAGGTAGGTCGCCAGGCAGCCCCGGGTGCCGCAACGGCATTCGGGGCCGTCGAGGGCGATCGGCAGGTGACCGATCTCGCCCGCCATGCCGTGGCTACCGCTGTGGACCCGGCCGTCCACGAGCAGCCCGCCGCCCACTCCGGTGTCGGCCTTGATGTAGGCGACGGTGTCGGGGTGCCGTACGCCCTCGGCCGCGAGGGCGTGGTACTCGGCCAGGGCTGCCATGTTGGCGTCGTTGACCACGTCGACAGGGCAGTCGAGCCCCGGGAGTTCGGCGGCCACCAGGGCGCGCAGGTCCGTGTTGTGCCAGCCGAAGTCGATCGCGGCGGCGACCAGATGGGCGGGCCCGACGACCGGCCCGGCCATGGCCACGGCGAGTTGGGCGAGGTGGGCGTGCGGCGTCGCGTCCCGTACCGCCGCCTCGGCCGACCGCACCAGGCAGGCGATGACCGCGGCCAGGGCGCGCGGATCGCCGTACGGCGCGTGATGGGGGGCCGACTCGCGGTGCAGGACGCGGCCCCGGAAGTCCGCCGCCATGACGTGCACGGACTCCAGGGTCACCTGGGCGGCGAGGATGACCACGCGTTCGGGTATGAGCCGCAGCAGGCGCCGGGGGCGGCCCCGGCCGCCGGACGGCACGGAGCCCGCCTCGCAGACCAGACCGCGGTCGATGAGTTCCGCGACCAGCGCGGTGACCGTGGCGTGCACCAGTCCGGTGCCGACGGCGACCTCGGTACGGGCGCAGGGGCCGTGGGCGTCGAGGTACCGCAGTACCAGAGCCAGGTTACGGCGTCGTACGTCGGCCGAGTCGGCGGGTGCGTTCACCAGTCGATTGTGCCTCCGGCGCGACGGGATCCGGTCAGGGTGGCCAAGATATTTTTTTTCGAGTCTTGAAATAAATAAATGAACGAGGCCATACTCCCGGCACCGGCAACGCAGCCGGTCCGTCCCCGTGGAGGCGTCTTGTCCGCTTCGACCTCTTCCGCCCCCGCCACTCCCCGTACGGACGACACCCTGGGCCGCTCCCAGGTCAACGTCCTGATGTGGTCGATGGGCGCGGGATTCGCCGCTCTCTACACCGCCTACGCCGGCCTCGTCGTGGTTCTGCTCCCCACCCAGATCCAGAACCTCGACGCCGCCGCGAAGGAATCGAACCTCGCACTGGTGACGATGACCTCGTCGATCGTCACGCTCTTCGCCCAGCCGATCATCGGCGCCATCTCGGACCGCACCCGGGGCCGCCTGGGCCGCCGCACCCCCTGGATGCTGTTCGGCGCCGTGGGCGCGACCCTAGCCCTGCTGGCCATCTCGCACGCCACCACCCTGTTGTGGCTCACGCTGCTGTGGGTCGCCGTCCAGGTGCTGCTGAACGTCATCCAGGCCCCGCTGACCGCCGTCATGGCCGACCGGGTCGCTCCCCGCCGGTTCGGCATGGTCTCCGCCTTCGTCGGCCTCGGCTCCAACCTCGGCGCCACACTCGGCGTGATCCTCGCCGCCCGCTACGCCGGACGGCTCGGCCTCGGATACGGCGTCATCGCCGCCATCGTCCTGGTGACCGTGCTGGCGTTCGTCCTGCTCAACCGCGACCGGACCCGCCCCGAGGCTCCGGAACCGTTCTCCTGGCGGGAGTTCCTGACCGGCTTCTGGGTCTCGCCGCGCAGGCACCCGGACTTCGCCTGGGCGTTCGTGGCCCGGATGACGTTCATCCTCGGCTACTGGGGAGTCGCCACCTACCAGCGGTACGCACTCCAGGACTACGTGGGCCTCGACGCCGACACCGTGGACAGCGCCCAGCAGCTGATGTCCGTACTCGCCCTCGTCGGCACCCTGGCCGGTGCCCTCCCCGCGGCGAAGATCTCCGACCGCACCGGCCGCCGCAAGATCTTCGTGGTCGGCGCCTCGGTCCTGCTGGCCCTGTCCATGGCCATCCCGCTCGCCAGCCCCACCCTGCCCGCGATGTACGCCTACGCACTGGTCAGCGGCATGGGTTTCGGTACGTACATGTCGCTGGACATGGCCCTGATGACCGAGGTCCTGCCCAAGGGCTCGGCGGCCGGCAAGGACCTGGGCCTGCTCAACATCGCCACCAACATCCCGCAGGCACTGGGACCGATCATCGCCTCCGTGCTCATCACCTCCTTCGCCGCGGGCAGCGACAAACTGCCGGGCTACCGCGTCCTGTTCGTCTTCGCCATGGCCGTCGTACTGATCAGCGCGCTGGCGATCCGGCCGATCAAGGGCGTCAAGTAGCCCTGGACCACCACTCGTTCCTTCCTCCTCTCTCCTCCCACCCCCCACCTCCACGAGAAGGTTGTTCCGTGCCCCAGTCCGTACGCGCTGTCACGTCCCAGGGACCTGTCCTCGGGACGTGGCAGGACACCACCGCCCGTTTCCTCGGCATCCCCTACGCCAAGCCCCCGGTCGGCGAACTCCGCTTCGCCGCCCCCGTCCCGCCCGAGCCGTGGACCGAACCACTCGACACCACCCGGTACGGGCCGACCGCGCAACGCCGCCCCTTCATCCTCGACGGCCCCACCACCATCCCCGAGCCGTCGATCCCGGGCGACGGCGTGCTGAACCTCAACGTCTTCACCCCGTCCCCGACACCGGGCGCGGACCTTCCGGTACTCGTCTGGATCCACGGCGGCGGCTACGTCGCCGGATCCGCCGCCAGCCCCTGGTACGACGGATCGGCCTTCGCCCGGGACGGCATCGTCCTCGTCTCCATCGGCTACCGGCTCGGCATCGAGGGCTTCCTCCACCTCGACGACGCCCCCGACAACCGCGGCGTGCTCGACTGGATCGCCGCGCTGACCTGGGTACGCGACAACATCGCCGCGTTCGGCGGTGACCCCGGAAAGGTAACCGTCGCCGGTCAGTCGGCCGGCGGCGGCGCCGCGCAGACCCTCATGGCCACGCCTTCCGCACACGGGCTCTTCCGCGCCGCGATCTCCCAGTCCGGCGCCGTCAGGTCCCCCCAGCACCGTCGCGACGCCCTCGCCGACTCGGCCCGCCTGACCGAACGCACCGGCGTCCCCGCCCTGGCCTCCGCACTCCGCGACCTCACCGATGACGAACTGCTCGCCCTCCAGGACGCCCTCGCCACTCCTGACGCCGGACTGACGCTGGCCCCCTTCGCAGACGGGGAGTTGGTCCCGGTCCCCGTCCCCGAAGCCTTCGCCGACGGCAGCGCGTCCCGCGTGCCACTTCTGCTCGGATTCACCCGGCGCGAGTTCAACCCCCCGCCCGGAGCCACCCCGACACCCGCACCGGCCGAAGCCGTACACGCCATGCTGGCCGCCAACGGCCTCGGACCCCAAGCCGTGAGCGAGTACGCAGCCCTCCACGACAAGACGGACCCGGCGCAACGCATGGGCCAGGCCCTCACCGACGCTGTCTTCCGCGGCCCCTCACTCACCCTCGCGGAGACCCGCGCACACCACGAACTGCCCACCTGGCTCTACCACTTCACCTGGGGCAGCGCCGCCCACTGCATCGACATCCCCTTCGCCTTCGACCTCCTGAACGCCGAACGCGTCACCGCCGCGACGGGCCCGCATCCACCGCAGTCCCTCGCCGACGCGATGCACAGCGCCTGGGTCGCCTTCGTCCGCGACCTTGACCCGGGCCCCCACTGGCCCCGCTACACCCAAAAGCGCCGCACCACGATGACCTGGGACACGACCCCGCACACGCTCGACGACCCACTGAGCGCCGAACGCCGTATATGGGAGGGCAGCGGAGATACGGCCGGAAGGAATAGCAGCGCGGTCTTGAACGGGTGACCGCCGGCTCGTGCCGAGCCGCTCCGGGTAGCAGCGTTCCCGGTCACAGGCAGGTGGTGAACCGGCCGTCGGGCAGCTTCCGCAGCCAGCCGCGAACGCTGACGTCGACGGCCGTCCGACCGCCACGGGGAGGAACCGGCGAACCGACCGCGGCCGTTACCCACGTGCTCACCGCACCGAGCGTTCCAACGCATCCCGGTGATCGGAAACCCACTGATAGGCCGACTGCACTTGCCTCACCGCGCCTGCGTCCCGGAGCCGGGTCATGGCGACGTCACCCGCATCGGCCTGGGTCTCGATGCCCCGCCAGCACCGGTCCTGCCACCACAGGATCGTGGACACGAGACGTTGCCGGTCCGGCAACTCGTAGCTGTCAACGATCAGCCTCATGCGTCGGGCTACCTTCTCGACGTCGGTGACCGAAGGGCCCAGATCGAGGTACTGCCAGCAGACATGAGCGATGTCGTGGATCCGCGCGCCCGGTGCCGCAAGGTCCCAGTCGATGAATGCCACTGGCCGAAGCTCGCCACTGCACAGCTGATAGACCGTGTTCTTGGGCGACAGGTCGTTGTGACACACGACCTCGTGATCTCCGGCCAGCGGGGTGCCGGCCGTCAGGTCATGGAACTCACGCACGAGCCGGGCGACCGTCACCAAACTCTCGTCCGATGACACAGCGGCAGGTTGTCGCGGCTCCCATGCCACGTGGCCGTCGAGGTAACTGAGGACTTCACGGCCCTCGTCGTCCACACCGAGATACCGCGGAGCACCACCCCAACCACCGGCTTCAAGCAACCTCAGTAGATCACCCACGAACTTCGCCGAGGCTGGACGGCGCACTGTGTCCCCGACACGAACGACCGCATTGACGAAACCTCCAGGCAAGGACGACTCAGACATCCGTCCACCTTGCCTGCAGGACGGCACACCATGCATCTCGGGAGGCTGCTGAGATGCCGCCAATACCCGATCGGTGAGCGACGACGACATCCGACGCATCGTCACTTCGGCGTTCGAGGGAGCCCCTCAGCGAGGCGAGCCCGTCTGTACCTTCCCCGGGTTCGGCAGAAGTCCCACGTCCAGAGCACGTTCGAAGGAAGTCTCAGCCGTCTCGGCCCTGCCATGTGGTCACGCAGGCTTCGTTCCCCTCCAGGTCGGCAAGTACCCAGAAAGCGGGGGCGCGGGTCGCGGACACAAGTCGGCCTCCAGCCGCCAGTGCGGTCTCGATCCGCCGGGGTGCCTCGTCATGCGGAACACAGACGTCGAAGTGGATGCGATTGCGCTCGGGGCGCGCCCGGTCCATCTGCTGGAACCAGATCGCCGGGCCCTGCCCGACCGGGTCAATGAGTGGATCCTCCGGTCCCTCGGCACCCACCTCATCCGTATAGCCCAGCACTGCCTTCCAGAACGGCCGAATCCCTGCGATATCCAGTGCGTCAATCGCGATCTCCACAAGCTGCACGGACCGCGGTGCCCCCGTTCCGATTTCCGGCTCTGCCAGAAGCCCGGACCTGTCAGCGGTGGCGGAGATCTGACGCGCGAGTTCGACGTCCCGGGTGGTAATCGCTGCGCGGTCCGACGACTGCAGAGTGAAGACGACCCGATCGGGGCGGACATCGACCATAAGGTGCCGGTCGGCGTCGGTGCCGCACACCGCGACAGCGTCCGCCGCCACGCCCATCGCCTGAGCCAACGACCCGACCCGGACCGACGTTCGCAAGGTGCCCAGCAGGAAGCGCCACCCGTGGTTCTGGACCGCCTCCGATGCTTCCTGCCGACTCAATATCTGCTCCATGGCCGTATCCTTACAGCCCCCACTGTCGGCCCCGCCCGCCGGTGCTTCCGAAACAGGCCCGAAGAAGTCATCTCATCTGGTCGAGTCTGCGGTAGTAGTCGTAGCCCTTGTCGTTGTCGCCGTGGATCCGGGCCGGTCCTCCGCGGGAGTCGAGTTCGTCGAGCACCAGGCGGTACAGCTTCGCCGACTGCTGTCGCGTGCGGCTCGACGTCTACCTGGCCCAGGCAGGCCAGAACCTTGACGTGGTAGGCGAGTTCGCCAGACTGATCATCCCCGGTCGTGATAACACTCGCCGTCAACGGCGTGCTGACCGCTCTCGATACTTGAGCCCTCGAACGACTCGGCCTGGCCGCCCGCCGTCGCACACCCGGCCGGCCGAGAGCCACGGCCTCTCCGACAAGCGAGGAAAGGACCACCTTCTCGATGAACGACTCCCCGCGCTTATCTCAACGGCTCCGGCCGTACGCGCCGTCCCGCAGAACCGTGCTCGGCGCCCTGGCGGTCTCCGCGACCACGGCGGCCGTCCCGCTGCTCGGCGCCGCTCCGACCGAGGCGGCGCCGACCGGGACCACGGACCTCGTCTACATCGGCACCTGGGGGCAGCGTCAGGTGTACGCGGTGCGCTTCGACCCCGTCCACGGGACCATGACACCCATCGGGTCTGTCGCGCAGGTCAGCTCGAACTGGGTGACCGTGCACCCGACCCGCCCGGTCCTGTACGTGGCCGGCAGCGAACAGGGCGGATTCATCCGGGTCTTCGAGATCGACGACGCCTCGGGTGGCCTGCGCCAGATCGGCGAGGTCGGGACGGAGAGCGTGCCGACCGGCAGCGGCGGGCTGTCGTACATCGGTGTGGACCGCCGCTCGCGGACGTTGCTGGTCGCTGACTTCGCGGCGGGTACGGCGGCCACCGTGCCGATCGGCGCGGACGGCGGGCTCGGCGCGGTCGCGTCCCGGGTGCAGGACACCGGCTCCGGACCCAGCCCACGGCAGTTGGGCCCGCATCCGCACCACATGGTCATCGACCCGAGCCGACGGTTCGCCCTGGTCGCCGACTTCGGCGCCGACCGCGTTTTCGTCTACCGCTACGACCAGGCCACCCGCGCCCTGTCCGACGCCACGCCTGACGGTCCCGGCGCCTACGCGACGGCGGCGGGCTCGGGACCCCGCCGCCTCGCCTTCCACCCCGATGGCCGTACCGTCTACCTGCTCAACGAACTGACCGCCGACCTCCAGGCCCTGCGCTGGAACGCACGACACGGCACGCTGGCCCAGCTCCAGAGCCTGACGACCAACGCGCCCGGCCACACGGGCACGACCAGCGCCGCCGAACTGGTCATCAGCCGTGACGGCCGGTTCGTGTACACCTCCAACCGGGGCGAGAACACCCTGGTCGTCTTCGCCGCGGACCGCGGGACCGGCCTGCTCACCGAGGTCCAGCGCATCTCCTGCGCCGGTGTCACCCCCTGGAGCTTCGCTCTCCACCCCGGCGGGAGGTGGCTGTTCGTCGCGAACGAGGCGAGCGGCACGGTCAACCTGTTCCTGGTGGATCGGGGATCCGGGCAGCTCACGGACACCGGTACGGCCGTGGCCGTGCCGTATCCCGACTCGATCGGCTTCCGTACGCCGGCGGGAACGGCCGGTCCCTGACAGCCGCAAAGGCGCTGGACTCGAACCTGGTCACAGGAGCCGGCGCAGGGTCTTCGGCGCCGCGCAGGTGCTTCGGTCGCAGCAGCTCGCGTCTGCCATTACGTGCCGGTGCCGTCGACCGTGGTGACCACGCAGCTGGCGGGGAAAGGCGTCGCGTTCTTGATGGCAAGTCCGGTGTGGGCGGTCAGCCCGGTCAGCCCACCCGTGAGGACGACCTCACCGATCCGCGCGACCATGGACGGGGCGTCGGTGAGGCCGTCAGGCGTGAAGCCGTAGCGGGTCGTCCGGCAGCGGGCGTGTGGGCCGGGCAGGGGTAGCTGGGCAAGAACCGTCACCCTGTCGTTGAGCACCCGGAGCGGCGTCTCCGGCGCAGCGGGACGGACTCGGACGTCGACCCGCACGGTCGTGGCGGCGAACGCGCTCGTGCCTCTGGACTGTTACCCTCCACGGGCTCGGTCGGGGACTGCGTGGAGTTGTCGACGGCCCTGTTCGAGTACCTGGAGAGACCCTGTTCGCGCGGCGAGGATTCGGCTGAACGACCGTCGACGACATCATCTTCGCGGCTGGCATCGGCTGCCGCACCTTCGTCCGCCATGTTGTGCCCAACAATGAGCTCGTGTGCGGGCTCTTCCCCAATTTCCGCTGGTAGGCCGGGCTCTTGCCTGCGGCTGCCCAGCTGGTCGTCAGTTCTGGTAAGGCTTGTCGGCCATGGACAGGCCTTCCAAGGCCAGGCCCAGGGTCGTGCCCTCTTCCAGCCGCTTCGCCAGTCGCTGCCGCAAGGCCAGCGGTGTCAGCCGTAGCAGTAGCGATGGCCTGGCAGCGAGTGCCTCAGCGAGCTCGACGGCTCGGGGAAGCACTTTGGACGACGGAACCACCTCGTTGACCATGCCGAGCCGCAGCGCCTCATCGGCCTGGATCACTTGCTGGGTCAGGGCGGCGTAGCGGGCCCGGTTAATGCCCAGGATCTCTTCCCATACGACATGGATCCCGTCACCCGGCACGACCTCGCCGCCCAGGTGCGGAAGGTCCTGGAAGTGCGTGGTCTGCGAGGCGATGGTGATGTCGCCCAGCAGGACCCATTCCGAGTGGATGGTGGCAGGACCGTTGATGGCTGCGACGATGGGCATGGGAAGGTCGACCAAGGCCCGTAGTACTTGGCGTCCCTCCCAGAAGATCTCGTCCCAGTTGAGGGGTTTGAAAGCCTGACGATCTTCGGTCAGGTCCATCTCGGTCATGAAGTGATCGCCGGTGCCGGTCAGGACGAGGACCCTGTTTGCTCGATCGTCGGCGATCTGCCTGAGCACACGCGGGAAATCGCGATGCAGGCGGGAGCTGAGCAGTGCCGGTTCGCCGGCGCTGTGCAGCCGTAGGGTGAGGACTCCGCTCTGCGTGCGCTCGAAGGCGAAGTCGGGGAAGGTCTCGAAGTATTGAGGGGTCTCCATGCCGAGAATTCCTTGGGGAGGCTAGGGGCCGGTGGCCTCAGCGGATGGCGAAGCCGGCGTCGAGGGGCCACTGGATGCCCGTGATGAATCGCGCCTGTTCCGAGACGAGGTAGGCCACAGCGTTCGCCACGTCCTCGGGTTGCAGGATCTCGATGGGCAGGGCGTTCTGCATGCCGGAGATGAGGTTGTTCTCGCCGGCGGCGGCCTGGGCCATGAGGGCGTCCATCGCCGGGTTCTGGCTCATGCCGCTCAACACTCCCGTCGGATGGATGGTGTTGACGCGGATCCACTCGGGGGCGAGAGCGCCCGCCAGGTTCTGCATCAGTCCGACGAGGCCCCGCTTGGCGGCGGTGTAGGCCATCCCGCTGGTGTTGAGCGAGGGTGTGCCTTTGAGTCCGGCCGATGAGCTCGTGATCACGATCGAGCCACCGCGCCCGCCGGCGCGCATCGCCGGAAGCGCGGCCCGGACAGTGTGGAAAACGCCGGTGAGGTTGACGTCGATCACGTCGTTCCAGTCCGCCAGGAAGTCGTCGGATTCGTCACCCAGTCTGATGATGCCGGCGTTGGCGATGATGATGTCCACGCGTCCGAACTCGGCGAACCCTTCTTCAAACGCTGTCTGCAGGGCGGGGAAGTCGCGTACGTCGCAGGTCCGCGCGACGATGTGTCGTTTCTCCTTCTGGACCAGCCGGACCGTCTCGGTGAGATCGTCCGGTGTGGCGTTCGGGTACGTCATCGTCGGGATGTCCGCGCAGATGTCCACGCCGATGATGTCGCACCCTTCTTGAGCCAGCCGCACGGCGTGGGCCCGCCCCTGTCCCCGGGCGATTCCGGTGATGAAGGCGACCTTTCCTGCCAGGCTCTCAGGCATCGTTTCTCCTTCCAGCGATCGGCCAACGGCTCGGGCATCTGGGCGATCTCGCTGCCCAGCGGCGTGGCTTTCCCGCACGCGTGCTCACAGTTCGACCAGTTCCCGGCCGTGTCCCTCGACCTGGCGGACGTTCTCAACGTGGCCCTTCGTGGCGGCCCTCGCATGGTCTTGTGGACTCCTCGCCATGGCCTGCCTTCTGCTCGGACGGCGTGTGCGCTCCGGGCCGGCTGTCCGCGTTGCCGCAGGTTTCAAACAAGGTGCGACAGGCGCCGACCGGGCTCCGCTCGTGCCAGCAGTGTGATCGGCGACGACAGGCCTGAGCCGAGAGATGCCCGCTCAGTGGAACGTGAACTTGGGACACCACGGCCGGCTTCACCGGCACCCGGTACCGCGACCGCAGTACACCGGCTGCTGCAGGTGCGGGACGTGAGCCCGCCACCCTCCCTCTACCCTTCAAAGGTGAACGCAGGTATTCCGAACGTACGCGCGACGCGGCGCCCGGCCGTGGCATCGTGGATGCCTGCGGTGATCACTGCCGTGCTCGGACTGCTCACCCTTCTGGTGATCGACCGGGACGATCTCCGCGGACTCGACGCCGGACATGTGCTCCTCATCGTCGCCGGCAGTTGCGCGCTGCTCATGCGGCGCCGTGCTCCCGTCCCGACCCTTGCCGCGGTGTTGGTGCTGTCGGTCGTGAACCAGGCCGCGGGCAGCGTTCTCGACGTCATGCTCCCGGCCATCGAGGTGGCCGTCTACACGGTCGCCCTGCGGACCGGCCGGCGTGGTGCGTGGGCGACCGCGGCCCTGGCGGCGGCCTGGGTCGCCGTGACCGTGCTCGCGTTCCAGTCCGAGCTGCCTGCCAACCCGCAGCGGCTCGGTGCGGCCGCGTGGATCGTCGCGGCGGCGGCGGTCGGCGACGCCGTGCGCAGCAGGCGTGCCGTCGTGGCGGCCCTGCGCGAGCGGGCGGAGCGGGCAGAGCGGACACGGGCCGAGGAAGCCGCGCGTCAGGTCGCCGAGGAACGGGTCCGGATCTCCCGCGACCTCCACGACATCGTCGCCCACCAGCTGACTCTGATCCATGCGCAGGCGGGCGTCGGCGTGCATCTGGAAAACGCCGGCGTGCCGCGTCCGGACGGCCTGCTGGAGCAGATCCGCGACGGGGCCAAGGTCGCCCTGCAGGAACTGCGCACCACGGTCGGCGCGCTCGGTCAGGGCACCGAGGCGGCGCTCGCCCACCAGTCCATGCCGGGCCTTTCCCTGTTGGACGACCTCACCGGGTCGTTCGGGCTCGCCGGGCTCCAGGTGGACGTGCGGCAGCGTGGTGAGCCGGGCAGACCGTCCGCGACCGTGGACGTCACGGCCTTCCGCATCCTCCAGGAGGCCCTGACCAATGTGCAGAAGCACGCCCACGTCGAAACGGCTGAGGTCGAGCTGTGCTGGGGGGCCGAGGCCTTGGTGCTGAACGTGCGGAACGGGCCCTCCCCGCGGTCGGCCCACATCGCGGGGGAGGGGACACGCCGGGGACTGCTGTCCATGAAGGAACGCGCGGCGGCAGTACGGGGAACGTGCGAGGCCGGCCCCGTCCACGGGGGCGGATACCTGGTGACGGCTGTCCTGCCGCTCCATGAGACCGGCCGTGTGCAGCCCCTGGCCGCTGCCGAGACGGTGGTGCGGTGACGATCCGGGTTGTCCTGGCCGACGACCAGACCCTGTTGCGCGGCACCCTGCGGCTGCTGCTGGACTACAGCCCGGGGTACGAGGTCGTCGGGGAAGCCTCGGACGGCGACGAGGCCCTGGCGCTGGTACGCGCTCACGTACCCGACGTGGTGCTCATGGACATCCGGATGCCCCGGACCGACGGACTCCAGGCGACGCGCTCGATTCGCGACGACTCCTCGCTCGACGACGTGAAGATCCTCGTGCTGACCACGTTCGAGACCGAGCAGTACGTCGCCGAGGCGATGCTGGGTGGCGCCAACGGCTTCATCGGCAAGGGCACCGACCCGCCCGAGCTGCTTGCCGCCATCGAGACGGTGACCAGGGGGGACATGGTGCTCTCGGCCACGGCGTCGGTCGCCCTGGTGAAGCGGTTCCGGGAACAGCAGCACACACCGCTGCCGGCCGCCCCCGGCCGACTCGCCGAACTCACGCCACGCGAACGGGAGATGGTCGCCTTCGCGGCCAAGGGCCTGTCCAACGAGGACATCGCCCGGAGCCTCCGGCTGAGCCGGTACACCGTGAAGACGCACATCAACCGGGCCATGGCCAAACTGGGAGTCAGTGAGCGTGCGCAACTCGTGGTCATCGCCTACGAGTGCGGTCTGGTGAAGCCGGGAAGTCACCCGCCCACGCAGTAGGCACCGGCCGCGGTACCGCGCGGGCGGTAGCCAGGGTCCATGCGTGAGAGCGACGCCAGAGCCGGGGCACGGCCACCAGGGTGAGGGGGCGCCCCCAACGGGGGGCGTCGCGACCTCCCGGCCCTACGGAATGAGAATCACGCCGATGTCCTGGCTGACCAGGATCAGCATCGCCAACCGAAAACTGGCGGCGCTGTTCACCCTTCTCGTTGTCGCTCTCGGCGTTTACGCCATCCCGTCGATCAAGCAACAGCTGATCCCCAACCTGTCGTTCCCGATGGTCACCGTGGCCGCGACCTACCCCGGTGCCGCTCCCGAAGTGGTCGAGAACCAGGTCGCCGTGCCCATCGAGGACGCGGTCAAGACCCTGGACGGTGTGGAGAGCGTCTCCTCGACCTCCCGCCAGGGCTCTGCCGTGGTGGTCCTTCAGCTCGACTTCGAGGCGAACATCGACGACACCGCCCAGAAGGCGCAACAGGCGGTGTCGAGGATCTCGGCCCAACTGCCCGACGGCGTGGACCCCGAGGTGATGACCGGAAGCACGGACGACCAGCCGACCATCGTCCTCGCCGCCACCTCCGGCGCGTCCCAGCAGGTCCTGGCGACCGCCCTGGACGACGAGGTCGTCCCGGAACTGAGGAACGTCGACGGCGTCAACGACGTCACCGTGTCCGGCGCACGCGACCGGGTCGTCACGGTGACTCCGGACACCGCGGCGATGAGCGGAGCCGGCCTGACCACACAGGACCTCTCCACGGCCCTGTCCGATCTGGGGACGCACGCCGCGGGTTCGGTCAGCGGCGACAAGCAGTCGCTGAGTGTCTCCGTGCCCGAGAACGTGACGAGCCTGGACGCGATCAGGAAGCTGTGGGTGTCCTCGTCGGCGAACTCCGCGAGTTCCGTGAGTTCCGCGAGCGGCACCTCCGCCCCCGTCCAGCTGCAGGACGTCGCCTCGGTCAAGCTCGCCTACGCCGCGGCCACTTCACTCACCCGCACCGACGGCAAGCCCAGCCTGGGCATCAGCGTGACCATGGACCACGACGGCAGCGCCGCATCCATCTCCGCCGACGTCCGCGGACTCGTTCCCGGTCTGGAGAAGAAGCTCGGCGACGACACCCGGCTGACCGTGGTCTCGGACGCCGGTCCCCAGGTGAGCAGCTCGGTGCACGGACTGCTCAAGGAGGGTCTCCTGGGTCTGGTCATGGCGGTCCTCGTGATCGTCCTGTTCCTGCGGTCGGCCCGCTCCACGCTGGTCACGGCGATCTCGATCCCGCTGTCCCTCGTCATCGCGCTGATCGTGCTGTGGTCCCGCGACTACAGCCTCAACATGCTGACCCTCGGCGGCCTCAGCATCGCCGTCGGGCGGGTCGTCGACGACTCGATCGTCGTACTGGAGAACATCAAACGCCACCTCGCCTACGGCGAGGACCGCGACCACGCCGTCATCGGCGCGGTGCGTGAAGTGGCCTCCGCCGTCACCGCGTCCACGCTCACCACGGTCGCCGTCTTCCTGCCGATAGCCTTCGTCTCGGGCATGGTGGGTGAACTGTTCGGTCCCTTCGCCGTCACCGTGACGGTGGCCATGCTGGCCTCGCTGGTGGTGTCGCTGACCATCGTGCCGGTGCTGGCGTACTGGTTCCTCAAGCCTCCCGCCGACGCGGGCTCCGTCGATCCCGAGGACTACCGCAGGCGGGTCGAGGCCGAAGAGCGCCACGGCCGCCTCCAGCGCTGGTATCTGCCGCTGATCACGTGGTCGCTGCGCCGCCGCAAGACGGTACTGGCCGGTGCGCTCGCCCTGCTGGTGCTCACCCTGGCCATGACGACCGCGCTGAAGACCAGCTTCCTCGGCGGGTCCGGGGCCACCAGCCTGCGGCTGACCCAGACGCTGTCGCCCGGCAGCAGCCTGGCCGCCACGGACGCGGCCGCCCGCCGGGTGGAGAAGATCATCGCTGGCACGGACGGCGTCTCCGTCTACCAGGTGACCGCCGGAAGCCTCGGCGACAGCGGTTCGAGCAGCGTCGGCGACACCGGGGCGTCGACCGCGACGTACACCATCGTGCTCGCCGACGGCGTCGACGCGGACAGTCTGCAGACGAACCTGGAGAAGCGGCTCGACAAGCTGAGCGGCGCGGGGGACTTCGCCTTCGCGGCGAGCGGCGGCGTGGGTGGCGACAGCGACGTCCAGGTCACGGTCCAGGCCGACGACTCCACCGTGCTGCGCACCGCGACCGACCGGATCCAGCAGGCGCTGGACAAGGTCACCCAGGTCACCAGCGACCTCGCCGAGAGTGCCCCGCAGATCAGCGTCGTCCCCAAGGGCGAGGCCGCGGCCGAGTACGGTCTGACCGGCGCCACCCTGGCCTCCGCGGTGAACCAGGCCCTCCAGGGAACGACCGCCGCGCAGGTGGTCCTCGACGGCGAGCAGAGCAACGTCGTCATCAAGGCATCGGGCAACACCCCCGACTCGCCAGCGGCGCTGCAGAAGCTGGAGATCCCCACGCAGGCGGGCTCCGTGCAGCTCGGTGACGTCGCCACCATCACCCGCACCGAGGCTCCGGCCGAGCGCACCCGGACCGACGGGCAGCAGACCACCACCGTCTCCGCCGTCCCCGTCGGCGACGACACGGGCGCGGCCGGTTCCGCCGTCGAGGACGCCCTGGACAAGGTGGACCTGCCGGCGGGCGCCACCTACACCATGGGCGGTGTCACCAGCGACCAGAGCGAGGCGTTCTCCCAGCTCGGTCTGGCGATGG
>NZ_JAGXJL010000078.1:0-37604 GCF_019091475.1 Streptomyces sp. GbtcB6
CGGGCAAGACCCTGGTCGAGCTGTTCGGTCTCGCCCGCGAGCTGAACATCGACGCCGAGGGCATCGACATGGGCCCGACCCCCACGGACGCCGCCCTCGCCGCCGACATGGCGCTGCCGATCGAGGAGCTGGAGCTCACGGTCCGCTCCTACAACTGCCTCAAGCGCGAGGGCGTCCACTCCGTGGGCGAACTGATCGCGCGCTCCGAGGCGGACCTCCTGGACATCCGCAACTTCGGTGCGAAGTCCATCGACGAGGTGAAGGAGAAGCTCGCCGGCATGGGCCTCGGCCTCAAGGACAGCCCGCCCGGATTCAACCCGATCGCCGCTGCCGACGCCTTCGGCGCCGACGACGCGGACGCGGGATTCGTGGAGACCGAGCAGTACTGAACGCTGCGCTCCGCCGGCCTTGGAGACACTTCGCGGACAGGGACAGGAGAACCTCAACACTGTTCCCTGCCCGAAGTGAGGCCTCGGCCGGGCCGCGCCCGCGCACGGTCCCTGGCTCCCTGGCGATGGCAGCCCAGGACACTGCTTAGCCGGAGTACCCCAACCCGCTCCGATCTGCTCTCCGCACCTCAAGCTCTCAGGCCCGCGGCAGGACAAGTAGCGGCGGACGGGGCACCGTGATCAAGATCTGACCCGACACCTCGCGCTCGAGCAGCGCCTTTAGTTCTGGTTCTTCTGCGCTCGCCCGCTTCGGGCAGCGCAGGACAGCTCGGGATCACTCTCCGGGGCCGTCGAGATCGGCCGTCGGCTTGTCCCCGTCGGCCAGGATCCCGTCGTCGATGCGTTCGAGTACCGCGGCGCCGAAGAGCGCGACCGCCACGCGCACCGTGCGGGGGTCGTACGCCTTCGACGCCGGCCCCAGCACGAACGCGCCGATGAGCAACGCCGGCACGGCGCGGCCGTCTTGTGTGCCGGTGACCACGTGATCCTTCTTTGCCGCGGCTTGATCAGGCGGAGGCCGCCTACCTGGCCTGTCATGTCCGTGGCACACCTATCATTGGCTGACTTCGGGGGTTCGAGGGGGAGTTGATGATGGTGCGACGGAGATCGCTCGCTTTCGTCGGGGTGGCCGCACTGGTGCCGTTGGTTGTCTCCGCCGCTTCCGCGCGGGCGGCGTCGGGGTCGCTGACCGTCACCACGCTGGGGCGGCACGGTGGGAAGGTCTCGACGACGGTCACCGTCGTCGCGGTGCCGTCCGGTCAGACGTACAGCGTCAAGTCCGGCAAGCGGCTCAGCCTGCCGTCGGGGCGCTACATCGCGATGACCGACATCTACGAGAGCGCCACCGAGGGACTGGGCACCGACACCATCGGCGCCCAGGTCGTACAGGTGTCGGGCAGCAAGTCGGTGACGCTCGACGCGCGCAAGGGCAAGGCCGTCAAGGTCTCGCTCGACACGCCCGCCGACGTGACCGGCCCGGCGCGGATCAGCGCGCAGGTGTGCGCAGCCGGTGCCGGCGACATGCCTTCCGCCTACAGCGCGGGCGGCTGGAACGACGAGGGGGCCCTCTACGCCATCCCGAACTCCTCCAAGCTGCTGCAGTTCGGGTACCTGGCGCAGTGGTCGGGCGACGACAGCTACGTCGCCGTGAAGAACAGCACCGGCATTCCGACCTCGCCCGGTGGGTCGTTCAAGCGGTCGAAGCTGGCGACGGTGCGCTTCTCGGTACGCAGCGGTACGCAGATGGGCCGTCAGACCGGCACCGCGGTCCAGGCGGTGCCGAAGGTCGACGACTGCACGACCGACCTGATGGCCGACGTCCGCGACGACGACGCACCGTACAGCGCCACCGTCCATGTGACTCCCGGGACCTGGCAGCCGCGCGACAACATCACCGCGAGCGACGGCGAAGGTGTCAGCGGCGGATTCCCGAAGGTCAGGACGCTGACGGCGGGGCAGAGTGTCACCCAGTCGTTCGGCCGGGCCGTGTGGAGTCCGCTGCACTACCTGCCGATGCTCGGGGACAAGTCCGTCACCTTCATTCCGGACGCCCTGATCGGCGACCCCGACGTCGGCACCAGCGGGGCCGACCCGACGAAGGAGACGGTGGTGCTCTCCAAGGGAAGCACCACCATCAAGAAGAAGACCCTGACCAACTGGGGTACCGGCGACGCCGAGTTCTCCGGTGCCGTCCGCTCGGCCGGCTGGTACCGGCTGACCGTCGACGCCCGTCGCTACCGGCCCGGGATCACCTTCCCCACCGGCATGCTGTCGCCGCGCGCCACCCTCGACTGGTACTTCAAGGCCGACCCGGACAAGTCGTTGGTCGCACCCGTCTTCCTGACCCGGTTCCTGCCCACCGGGCTGAACAGCCACAACCAGACCGCACCGGACAGCACCACGACCGTCGACGCCAGTGCCGGGCGCGGCTCCCAGGGCCCCGACCTGAAGCTCACCAAGGTGACCGCCAAGTCCGTCCGGGTCTGGTCGTCCGCCGACGGCGGCAAGACCTGGAAGGCGGCGACCGTCAAGCACTCCGGCTCGACCTGGCAGGCTGCCGTCCGCAACCCGGCCTCCGGCGCCGTCGCCCTGCGCTCCGAGGTGACGGACGCCGCCGGGGACCGTTCGGTGGAGACGGTGTACCGGGCATACGCCATCGGATGAGGACGCCCTAGCCGTCATGCCCTAGCCGTCACGCCGTAGCTGGCACGCCGTAGCCGTCACGCCGGGGTCGGGGCCTTGGCGGTGGGCGGTGGGCGGCTGGTGGCTGGTGGCGGTACCGCTGCCGGGTTCGCGGCGCCACCAGCGTGGCGGCGCCGGCCGCATCGGCCCACCGCCCGTGCGACGGTCACTTGCCGGACGAGTCCCCGCGGGGCGCGACGATGTCCAGGACGGCCATCATCCCCATGTCCTCGTGGTTGAGGATGTGGCAGTGCACCACGGTCTTCCCGGTGAAGTCGGTGTAGTGCATGCGGATGACCGCCTTGCCGCGCACCGGCACGTCGATGGTGTCGTACCAGCCGTGGTCGGGGTCCTGGGGCTTCCCGTCGATGCTCATCAGCTGGAACTCGTTGGTGTGGATGTGGAAGGAGTGGGTCTCGTCGGAGTCGTTGCGGATGGTCCACTCCTCGACGGTGTCGAGGGTGCCGGTGAAGTCGATCCGGTGCGGGTCGTACAGCCGGCCGTTGATGTAGAACTTCGTGCCCGCCTTGTTCTCCGTGAGGACGACGGTCCTGCGGGCCGCGATCTTCGCGTTGCTCAGGTCCTCGTGCGGGGCGATGCGGGTCGGCAGGGCGGCGCGGCGCACGGGCGTGCCGCCGGTGACGACGGTGGCGAGGTCGGCTCGGGGGAACTTGTTTCCGGCCGGGCCGGTGTCGTACTTGAGGGTCTCCAGGCGCGTGGTGCCGGGCCTGCCGCCCTGGACCAGGACGTCGAACCGCGCCCCGGCCGCGACCACGAGCGTGTCCTGGTCGTACGCCTTGCGGACGGGGATGCCGTCCTGGGCGATCACGCGGAAGCGGGAGCCGGGGAGGTGGAGCCTGTAGTAGATGTTGGCGCCGATGTTGGCGAGCCGCCAGAGCTGGGTCTCCCCCGGCCGGATGTCGATCACCGGGTTGTGCTGGCCGTTGACGGTGCGGTTCGTGGGCGCCCCGATCTTGAGGGGGTGCGTCCTGATCGAGTCGCCCTCGATCTGGAAGTCCTTGAGCGCGATGGTGTGCTCGGTGACGCCCCGCAGGGACGGGGGCAGGTACTGCTGGAGGCCCTCGACGATGACGACCCCCGACTCGCCGCCGGCGACCTGCTGCGCGGACATCATGTCCGCGTGCGAGTGGTACCAGAACGTGCCGGTCGGATGGTTGAACGGCAACCGGTACGCGTAGTGGTACGACTGGTTGTACTTGATGGCGATGAAGACGTCGTCGGACGGGCTGTCCGGGGAGACGTGCAGACCGTGCATGTGCACGTTGGTGTCGTCGGCGACGCGGTTGGTCATGGTCAGGTCGATGCGGTCGCCGGGCCGTACGCGCAGTGTGGGCGGCATGTACGCCCCGTTGTAGGTGGTGGCGTACAGCTGACGGTCGCCGACCTGCACCTTGCGGCGTTCCACCACGATGGTCGCCTTGAGGAGGCCGCCGCGGCTGACCAGTTCCGGCGGGTCCTGCAGCCGCGGTCCGGCCGCGGGGCGGTGGCCGGCCTCCGGCGCGGGCTGCCGGGTGCCGGGGGAGTCTCCGGCCGGTGTCAGGTCCCCGCAGCCGGCCAGCCAGCCGGTGCTGAGGAGCAGGCCGGCGACCGGCAGGGCCAGCGAGGAACGGATGCGGGACCGGGTCACATCTCTCCCAGGGAAACCGAGCGACCGGACGGCGGTGCCACGCCCGGCGGGGCTGGGCCATGGCCGTGGCCCTGGCCATGACGGTCCGCCAACGGTCCGTCGACGGTCCGCCGGCCGGGATGTACGGCCGGAATGTAGGAGAAATGTAGGAGGGGCGGGCCCGCCGTTCGGCGTGCCACGCGCACGAGGCGGCGGCAACCGCTCCGGTCGGCCGGGCTTCCACACGGATGGCGGCAGTCCCGCAGCTCAGATGCTCAGTGCGATCGCGGCACCGATGCCGCCCAGACCGAGCGCGACGGCGGCGGCGGGCCAGCCGTCCGAGCGCCAGGGGAAGAACCGGTCGACGGACAGCCGGCCCGGGCCGATGGCGGCGAGGGCGAAGGCGACGACGCAGATGGCGACGCTGTACTCGACTCCGCCGTTCTGGATCCACAGGCCGTGGGCGCCGCTCACGGTCGCCATGGCGTTGATCATCACGCCGATGACGGCGGCGGCCGCCAGCGGAGTGAACAGGCCGACGGCCAGACCGAGGCCTCCGGCGAGTTCGGAGAGACCTCCGATCACGGCGAAGACCTTGCCGGGGTGGTAGCCGAGGGCGTCGAAGCCTCTGCCGGTGGCCGCCAGGCCCGGCCCGCCGAAGATGCCGAACAGCTTCTGCGCACCGTGCCCGGCTATCAGCAGCCCGAAGGTCAGCCTGATCAGCAGCAGCCCGCACTCACCGGCGGACAGCCGGGGAACCGGACCGGCGGCATGCGTCCCGCCCGGCGGGCCCGAGGCGGCCCGGGGCCGATCGGGGGGCCTGCGGTCCTCCGCGGCGGGGGCCGCCGGGGCGCGTACCTGGGTCAGTGACAGGAGATGAGTTCTGGCGAAGGGGTGGAAATGCAGTGCACGCATGACAATGCCTTCACAGGTGGGGACAAGCCGGTCTGCCCGCCCTGCGGCGGGCCCTCCCCCACCACCCAGCATTGCGCCACCGCATCGCCATATCCAACGACATGTTGAAATATGCACTATTTCGATCGGCGATAACCGGCCCGGCCGAGGGGAACGAGGCCGAAGAGGCACGCGCGGTGATGGATGGTCAGACGGGTGGAGCCGGGCACCGATTACAGGCCCGTGACACCCGGCGGGGGGCTTTCACGCGGAGCGTCTGCGAGCTGACGCCGTCTTCTTGACCGGCGTCTTCTTGGCCGGCTCCCGCTTCTCCACCGACTTCTCCACCGACTTCTTCGCCGTCGACTTCCTGGCCGTGGACTCCTCCGGCGCCGCCTTCGCGGTACCCCTCTTCGCGGTCGTCGTCTTCACGGTCGCCGTCTTCGCAGTCGTCGTTCTCGCGGTCGTCGTCTTCACGGTCCCCGACTTCTTCGGCGAGGTCGCCGTCCTCTTCGCCGCCTGCTTCCTGGCCGCCGTCTCCTTCGCGGCCACCCCCGGCCCCTTTCCGCTCGTGCTCGGCAGCGGCGTGACCTCCGCCCCCTCCGCCCCCTCCGCCTTCTCCCCCCTCGACTCCTTCGCCGCCCGCACGCTCTTCTCCAGGGCCGCCATCAGGTCGAGGACCTTGCCGCCCGTCGCCGGCTCGGGGGCCTCCGGTGGGGCCTCGCCGGCCGCCTTCGCGGCGATGACCTCCTCCAGGGCCTCCCGGTACTCGTCGTGCAGGTCCTCCAGGTCGACCTCGCCGAGGGTGTCCATCAGGGCGTCCGCGAGGTCGAGTTCCTTGTCGCGGACGGTGACATCGACGTCGGGGGCGACACCCTCGGGGGCGCGGACCTCGTCCGGCCAGAGCAGGCCGTGCATGGCGATGGCGTCGCCGACCACCCGGAGCATGCCGAGGCGTTCGCGGCCGCGCAGCGCGTACTTCGCGATGGCCACCTTGTGGCTGCGCTTCAGGGCCTCCCGCAGGAGGGTGTACGGCTTCGCGGCGGGGGCGCCCGAGGCCGCCAGGTAGTACGCCGCGTCCATCTGGAGCGGGTCGATCCGGTCGGCGGGGACGAACGCGACGATCTCGATCGTGCGGGCGGTGGGGATGGGCAGGTGGGACAGGTCCTCGTCGGTGATCGGGACGATCGTGCCGTCGGCGTCCTCGTACCCCTTGCCGATCTCCGACTGGGTGACCTCACGGTCCTCCAGTTCGCAGAACTTGCGGTAGCGGATGCGGCCGTTGTCCTCGGTGTGGACCTGGCGGAAGGAGATCGAGTGGCTCTCCGTGGCGTTCACCAGCTTGATCGGGATGCTGACGAGCCCGAAGGAGATCGCGCCGTTCCAGATGGATCGCACGTCCGGCTTCCCTCCGTCCAGGGTGTACATCTTTGTATGAGATTGTCATCGTATGACGCCGATCACAGAGGTGGACGGGCGAAGGGTCGCGCTCAGCAACCTGGAGAAGGTGCTGTATCCGGCGACCGGGTTCACCAAGGGCGAGCTGCTGCACTACTACGCCACGACGTCCGGGGTCCTGCTACCGCATCTGCGGGACCGGCCGGTCTCGTTCCTCCGGTACCCGGACGGTCCTGACGGCCAGGTGTTCTTCACCAAGAACGTGCCGCCGGGTACGCCCGAGTGGGTCACGACCGCCGAGGTGCGGCGGTCGGAGGGAGCGGCCCGGATGGTGCTGGTGCAGGACCTCGCGAGTCTGATCTGGGCGGCGAACCTGGTCACCGAGTTCCACACGCACCAGTGGCTGGTGGGGACACCGGACGAGGCCGACCGGATCGTCCTCGACCTGGACCCCGGCGCCCCGGCGACGGTGGTGCAGTGCTGCGAGGTCGCGCTCTGGCTCCGGGAGCGGCTGGCGGCGGACGGGATCGAGGCGTATGCCAAGACGGCCGGTTCGAAGGGGCTGCATCTGCTGGCGGCGGTGCGGGGGGCGTCCAGCGAGCGGGTGAGCGAGTACGCGAAGGAGCTGGCCGTGGCGGCGGAGCGGGCGATGCCGCGGCTGGTGGTGCACCGGATGACGCGGAATCTTCGGCCGGGGAAGGTGTTCGTGGACTGGAGCCAGAACGCGGGACGGAAGACGACGGCCACGCCGTACACGCTGCGGGCACGGCGGGAGCCGATGGTGTCGGCGCCGGTGACGTGGCAGGAGGTCGCGGAGTGCCGGGCGGCGGGGCAGCTGGTGTTCCGGGCGGGGGACATCGTGCCGCGGGTCCAGGACCACGGGGACCTGCTGGCTCCGCTGCTGGACGCGGGGCGCGCGGCGGCACTGCCCTGAGGTGCCCTCCCCTGATCGTTCCTACACCCTCCCCCACGTGTTGCGGTCCCTCGCCATGGCGTGCAGGGCCTCCACGTCCGCCGGCTTGAGGACGCCGCGCAGGCGGGACAGGCTGTCCAGGTCCCGGTCGCGGAGAATGTGGACCTCGCGCGGCGGGGCCGTCAGCCTGACGTCCGCCGGCTCGGTCAGGGCCAGGACCGGACGGACCTCCGCCGTGAGGGCGTACGAGGCCCGGTCGGCGTCCGCCCGCAGGCGGCGCAGGAGAGGCTGGGGGTCGCGGCGGCCCAGCGTGATCATCGGGTCGGCGACCAGGACCTTCTGCTTACGGGCGTAGAGGGAGTGCACGCAGAACAGGCCGCCGGGCCCGATCAGCAGGTGGTGCAGGCGGTCGCCGCCGGGCAGCGGGACGGAGTGCAGGGCGTGCCAGCCGGCTCCGTCCAGGTGGTCCAGGGCGTCGCCGACGGTCTGTTCCGCGGTCAGGGAGCGGCGGCGCGGGTCGGGGCGGAGGCGGTGGGCCGGACCGGGGTCCCGGTCGAGCGCGACCAGCAGCGCCTCGCCGGGGCGGTTGGGCGCCAGGTCGTCGTCGGGGTGCAGGGTCAGCCGCGCCAGTTCGGCGGGGGTGGGCACGGGCGGCGGGCCGATCGTGACCGAGCCGGTCAGGAACGGCCTCAGGGTCTCCAGCACGTCGTCCCGCCGCTCCTCGCTGAGCAGGTTGACCCGGCCCGCCTCACGGTCGTACCAGGCGATGTTCCTTCCGTCCGTGAGGCATACGTACAGTCGCTCCTGACCGTGCCGCCAGGTCGGCACGACGCGCAGTCCGCTCATTGCGTCATCACCCCTCGACCATGGGAACAGGCGGGGTGCTCCAGGGGCAAGAACCCCGCTACCTTTGACAGGGGTTGGCGCGCGCAGCGGGGAGGCGCCGGGTGCGGATCCGTGGGGAGCAGTACGACGTGCCGGCTCCGGACAGTCCCTGGAGCGAGGTGCTGCCCGGGCTGTGGATGGGCGGCCACGAGTTCCGGGGGCGTTCGGGGCGGCTGGAGCCCGCCGTGGTGCGGGACGAGTTCGACCTGGTGCAGAGTCTGCTTCGGCTGCCCGGGCACGGGCCGGCCGCCGGGGTCGAGCACCATGTGTGGCCGATACCGGACGGGCCGCTGGACGGCACCCAGCTGGCGGGCGTGATGCGGCTCGCGCTGGCGGCCAGCGAGGCCCTCGACGCGGGGCGGTCGGTGCTGGTGCGCTGCTACAGCGGGTACAACCGGTCCGGGCTCGTGGTCGCGCAGGCGCTGGTGCACCAGGGGCGGACGGCCGAGGAGGCGATCCGGCTGGTGCGGGCCCGGCGCTCGCCCTGGGCGCTGCACAACGAGCTGTTCGTGGCGTACCTGCGGGCCGGTCTGTCCACCGCCCGACTCCTCGAGGAGCTCGCCGAGTAGCCTCTCCCCTGCATCGGCCCCCTGCACCGCCCCCGAGGCGCAAAAAGGACTTCCCTACGAATCCGCCAATAAGGTGTACGGGGCAGCCGCCCCCGCCCACCGACCCCGCCGAGCCAGGAGCAGCGTGCCAGCCCGTCGTCCCGTCCGTGCCGCCGTGACCGCGGCCGCCGTCGCCCTGCTGACGGTGACCGCGGCCGGCTGCGGCGACTCCGGCGGACTGCGCGCGGCCGGGGCGGCCCCGACCGCGATCAGCCCCGCGAAGCTCTGGCCCGACCTGCGGCCGGCGTCCAGCCCGGCCTGGCCCTACGACGAGGGCAGCACGGAGACCGTCAAGGGGATCACGGTTCCCGGCGACGACATCCGCGGGGTGGATCCGGTGGCCGTCGTACGGGCGGAGATCGCCTCGGACCCGGCGGACTACGGGGCCAAGGGGGCGTACCACGACACCGCGGACCGGATGCAGGAGTGCTCGGCGGGCGGCGGCGGGGCGCGGTGTCCGCTGCTGAAGCCGTACTACCGGGACCTCACCGGGGACGGGCGGGACGAGCTCACGCTCGGCTTCCGGCTGTATCCGACCAACCAGACCGCGCTGCGCGTGTACACCGTCGAGAAACACCGGCTGGTGCAGGTCCTCGACGACAACGACGCGATCATCGGCGTGGAGCTGGCCGGACGGACGGTGATCGTGCGGTCGCCGGCCGGGATCAGCGGGTACGAGTACCGGACGACCTGGGCCTGGGACCCGGAGCGGAAGGCGATGGTGTTCTCCCGGGACGAGTTCCTGCGCACCGGCAAGGGCCGGCACACCCGCACCCCGATGCCCTCGGCAGCCGCTTCGGCGGGCGCGCGATGAGGCTCCCGCACTGGGCCGGGACGCTCGCGGCGAAGTCGGCCGCGTTCATCACGGTGATGTGCTGTGCGCTGGCCGCGCTGCTCGGCGTCCTGGTGCATGTGTCGGTCACCGACCAGACCGTCGCGCAGGCCCGCGACCAGGCGCTGTCCCGGCTCGCGGAGGCGACTACCGCCTACGAGGCGGGGGACGCCCTGCCCCGGGGCGCCCGCGTCGATCCGCGCGGGCTGCCGCCGCGGCTGCGGGCGCTGGCGCTGGCCGGGAAGCGCGGCACGATGGTCGCCAGGGACGAGGAGGACGGTCACCCCGTGATGTGGGCGGCGGGCCCGGCCGACCTGAACCGGTCGCTCGCGGTGGCCGTCGACTACTCCCAGCAGGCCCGCACCATCGTCGGCCTGGACCGCTCCATCCTCTGGTCGTCGGCGCTCGCCATCGGGGCGACGCTGCTGGTCGGCGCGTTCGCGGTGACCCGGGTGACCCGGCGGCTGCACGGCACCGCCCAGGTGGCCCGGCGGATCAGCACCGGGGACCTGGACGCCCGCGTGCACGACCCCCGGACCAAGGATCCGGCCCGCCCGCAGGACGAGGTGGCCGCGGTCGCCGCGGCGCTGGACGGGATGGCCGCGTCGCTGCAGAGCAAGCTGCTGAGCGAGCAGCGGTTCACGGCCGACGTGGCGCACGAGCTGCGGACGCCGCTGACGGGGCTGCACGCGGCGGCGGAACTCCTCCCTCCGGGGCGGCCGACGGAGCTGGTGCGGGACCGGGTGGCCGCGCTGCGCACGCTCACCGAGGACCTGCTGGAGATCTCCCGCCTCGACGCGGGCCGGGAGCGGCTGGAGACCGACGCGGAGGCGCTGGGCACGCTGGCCGAGCGGGTGGTGCGGGGGTCCGGGACGGAGACCGAGGTGAAGGTCGTACGGGACGTGTGGGTGGAGACCGACCGGCGGCGGCTGGAGCGGGTGCTGGGGAACCTGGTCGCCAACGCGCACCGGCACGGGCGGGGGCCCGTGGTGCTGACGGTGGAGGGGAAGGAGGTCACCGTGCGGGACCACGGGGACGGCTATCCCGAGTACCTGGTGGAACACGGCCCGCAGCGGTTCAGGACGGAGGGCGGGGCCAAGGGGCACGGGCTGGGGCTGACGATCGCGGTGGGGCAGGCGGAGGTGCTGGGCGCGCGGCTGTCGTTCGCCAACGCGATCGGCGGCGGGGCGGTGGCGACGTTGACGCTCCCGTGAGGGGGGTGCGGGCGGTACGCGCGGCTGCGGGTGGTGTGTGGCTGGTCGCGCAGTTCCCCGCGCCCCTGAAGGGGCTTTTAGGGGCGCGGGGAACTGCGCGAGCAACCCCCACCGGCCGGCACATGCACCACTCTCCGTCACTCCCCATTCGGCTCAACGCAGAAGGCGCCCTCCTCACACCCCTCCTAGCGTGGCGAATAGTCAGGTTCCCCCTTTCACCTGAACCCCGTCCCGTTCGGAGACCTCCCATGCCCCTGCGCTCCTCGCTCACCCGCGGCTTCGCGATAGCCGCCCTCGTCACCCTCTGCGGCACCTCGCCCGCCCTCGCCGACGACGGCTGGGACAGTGCCGACCCGGGGACCGGCCAGTACGCCGACCCCTACGACTCCGACCACCTCGACGGCGTCGGCAACACCGGCAACACCGGCGGCACCGACGACTTCCTCGGCCCCGGCGGCACCGACGAGCCCGGCGGCAACGACCCCGCCCGCTACCGGGGCGTCGTCACCGCGCGGGACGGCATCTGGCTGCGCGACCAGCCGGAGCGGGGCAGCCGGCGGATCCGGTTCGTCGCGAACGGCGAGGAGGTCTCCATCTACTGCCGGGCCATCGGCGATCCCGTCGACGGCGACCGCGTCTGGTACCTGCTCACCGACGGCACCTGGGCCTGGGGCCCCGCCCACGACATCGACACCCTCGGGCGTACGCCACGCTGGTGCTGACCGGCAAGGCCCGCAACTACCACTATTTGGGTAAGTTCCGGACATGACCAAGGCCGGAACCACCCTGGCGGCGACCGCGGCCCCCATCTCCGCCGTACGCCTCCCCCGGCGCCGTGGCATCGAACTCGCCCTGATCGTGCTGGCCGTCCTGCTCTCCGTGTACGGCTACTGCGCGGTCGGCCTGGCAAAGACCGGCACCGTCCCGCCCGGCGCCGTCGGTTACGGCGCCGGCCTCGGGGTGCTCGCGCTCGTCGCCCACCTCGCCGTACGCCTGCGTGCCCCGTACGCCGACCCGCTGCCGCTGCCGATCGGCGTGCTGCTCAACGGACTCGGCCTGGTCCTGATCTACCGGCTGGACCTGCAGACCCCCGGCGACCGGGCCGCCCCCGCCCAACTCGTCTGGTCCACCCTGGGCGTCGGCCTCTTCATCCTGGTCGTGCTGATGCTCCGCGACCACCGCGTGCTCCAGCGCTACGCGTACGTCTGCGTCGCCGCCGCACTCGTCCTGCTGCTCCTGCCGATCCTCTTCCCTGCCGTCAACGGGGCCCGGATCTGGATCCGGTTCGCCGGATTCTCCATCCAGCCCAGCGAGTTCGCGAAGGTGCTGCTCGCGGTGTTCTTCGCCGCGTACCTCGCCGCCAACCGCAACGCGCTCGCCTACGCCGGCCGCCGGCTGTGGTTCATGCAGTTCCCGACGGGCCGGGTGCTCGGCCCGATCGTCACCATCTGGCTGGTGAGCGTCGGCGTCCTGATCCTCGAACGCGACCTGGGCACCTCGCTCCTCTTCTTCGGTCTCTTCGTCGTGATGCTGTACGTCGCCACCGGGCGCACCGGCTGGATCGCCGTCGGCCTGCTGCTCGCCGTGTTCGGCGCACTCGCCGTCGGCCGTCTGGAACCGCATGTGCACGGCCGGATCGAGGACTGGCTGCATCCGTTCGCCTCGATCGACGCGGGCCAGGGGCCGAACCAACTCGCCCAGTCCCTCTTCGCGTTCGCGGCCGGCGGGGTCCTCGGCACCGGACTGGGCCTCGGCCACTCCATCCTCATCGGCTTCGCCGCCAAGTCGGACTTCATCCTGGCCACGGCGGGCGAGGAACTCGGTCTCGCCGGACTCTCCGCGATCTTCCTCCTCTACGGTCTGCTCGTGGAGCGCGGCTACCGGGCCGGTCTCGCCCTGCGCGACCCCTTCGGCCGGCTTCTCGCGGTCGGGCTCGCCTCGATCATGGCCCTCCAGGTGTTCGTGATCGCGGGCGGCGTGACCGGGCTGATCCCGCTGACCGGCATGGCGATGCCGTTCCTCGCCCAGGGCGGCTCCTCGGTCGTCACCAACTGGGCGATCGTGGCCCTGCTGATCCGGGTGAGCGACTCGGCCCGCCGCCACTACGACGGACAGGTGGCCCCATGACCACCGGGTACGGCCGCCGGCGGGGCGGCATGGCCAGGTACGTCCGGCGGGCCCGCGCCCTCTGTGCCCTGCTGCTGTTCGCCCTCCTCGTCAACGCGGCCCGCGTCCAGGTCGTCCGGGCCCGGGCGTACGACGACAACCCCGCCAACCGCCGTAACTCGATCGCCCGTTACGGCCTCCCCCGCGGCGACATCCTGGTCGGCGGTGTGCCGGTCACCGGCTCCCGGGACAGCGGGGAGCAACTGCGCTACGAACGCACCTATCCGCAGGGCCCGTTGTACGCACCGGTCACCGGCTTCGCCTCCCAGCTGTACGGCACGACGTTCCTGGAGCACGCCGAGGACGCGGTGCTCTCCGGGACCGACCCGATGCTGGCGCCGTTCCCGCTGTGGAACGACACGGGCCGGGCGGTGAACCCGGGCGGGAACGTCGTCACGACCCTGAACCGGTACGCCCAGGAGGCCGCCTACCGGGGGCTCGGCTCGCGCAAGGGCGCGGTGGCCGCGATCGAGCCGGCGACCGGCCGGATCCTCGCCCTGGTCTCCACCCCGTCGTACGACCCCTCCCAGCTGTCCGGCAACGGCGCGGCGGTGACCTCGGCCTGGTCGCGGCTGAACGGCGACCCGGAGAAGCCGATGCTCAACCGGGCGGTACGGCAGACGTATCCGCCGGGCTCGACCTTCAAGGTGGTGACGGCGGCCGCCGCCCTTGACGCGGGCGTGGTCACCGACCTGGACGCGCCGACCGACTCCCCCGACCCCTACCGGCTGCCGGGCACCACGACCCGGCTGACCAACGAGGGCGACGGCTGCGCGGACGCCTCGCTGCGGGCGGCCTTCGAGTGGTCCTGCAACACGGTCTTCGCGAAGCTGGGCGTGGACGTGGGGGCGGCGGACATGACGGCGACGGCCGAGGCGTTCGGCTTCAACGACACCCGGCTGCGCATCCCGTTCACCGCCGCGCCGAGCACCTTCGACACTACGGTGGACAAGGCACAGCTGGCCCTGTCGTCGATCGGGCAGTACAACACCCGGGCCACGCCGCTGCAGATGGCGATGGTCGCGGCGGCGGTGGCGGACGGGGGGCTCGCGCATCCGCCGTACCTGGTGGAGCGGACCGTGCGGCGGACCGGTGAGACGGTCGCCACGGGCGGTGCGGGGCCGGTGCGGCAGGTGATGAGTCCCGCGACGGCCGTGCGGATGAAGGAACTCATGGTCGACGGGGTCCGGGAGGGCACCGGCACGAACGCGGCGATCCGCGGCGCCACGGTCGGCGGCAAGACCGGCACCGCGCAGCACGGCCTCGGCAACTCCGGGGTGCCGTACGCCTGGTTCGTGTCCTGGGCGCAGGCGGACGACGACCTGGAGCCGAAGGTCGCGGTGGCGGTGGTGGTCGAGGACGCGGCGGCCGACCGCGGGGACATCAGCGGGGGCGGGGACGCGGCGCCGATCGCCCGGGCGGTGATGCGGGCGGTGCTCGGCTTCTGAGGGGTCCCGCACCGGGGTAGACGCGGAGTCAACAAGTCGCGCGCGAGGGATTGACCGGCTTGCTGACAGGCGGTCTCATAAGAGCGGACGACGACATACCCCCGGGTAACGAGGTGAGGGAGCCATGACGACCCTGACGGAAGCCGACGCGGTCGACGGACTGCGGGACGCGCTCGGCCTGCTCAAGGACCGCGAGCAGGTGGCCGAACGGCTGCTCGTCTCCTCCGCGAAGCACTCCTTCGACCCGGACAAGGAGCTGGACTGGGACGCGCCCTTCGAGGAGGGCAAGTGGTTCTGGCCGCCGGAGCTGGTGTCGCTCTACGGGACCCCGATGTGGCAGCGGATGAGCGAGGAGCAGCGGTTGCTGCTGTCGCAGCACGAGGCCGCCGCACTGGCCTCGCTGGGCATCTGGTTCGAGCTGATCCTGATGCAGCTGCTGGTCCGGCACATCTACGACAAGGCGGCGACGAGTGCGCATGTGCGCTACGCGCTGACCGAGATCGAGGACGAGTGCCGGCACTCGAAGATGTTCGCGCGGCTGATAGCGCGCGGTGACGCGCCCTGGTACCCGGTGAGCCGGGCCCACCAGAACCTGGGCCGCCTCTTCAAGACGATCTCCACGACCCCCGGTTCCTTCACTGCCACCCTGCTCGGCGAGGAGGTCCTGGACTGGATGCAGCGGCTGACCTTCCCCGACGAGCGGGTCCAGCCGCTGGTCCGCGGGGTCACCCGGATCCATGTGGTCGAGGAGGCCCGGCATGTGCGGTACGCCCGCGAGGAGCTGCGCCGGCAGATGGTGACGGCGCCGCGGTGGTCGCAGGAGTTCACGCGGGTCACCTCCGGTGAGTTCGCGCGGGTGTTCTCGGTCGCCTTCGTCAATCCGGAGGTCTACACGAACGTGGGGCTGGACCGGCGGGAGGCCGTGGCGCAGGTGCGGGCGAGCGGGCATCGGCGGGAGGTCATGCAGACGGGCGCCAAGCGGCTGACCGACTTTCTGGATGACATCGGGGTTCTTCGGGGGGCTGGGCGGCGGTTGTGGAGGAGCTCGGGGCTGCTGGCTTGAGGGTCGGGTGCGGGCCGGTGGGGGCTTGTCGCGCCCACGCGGCGGAGCCGCATATCGGATACAGCCCCGCGCCCCTAGGTCGATGTGGGTGTGGTCGGCTGCAAGGTCCCGAAGCTCTCGTCCGGGCCGTCCATCGCTGTCTTCGGCAGCGCAGGGGGCGTGTAATGAGCCAGCGACCCGGCCTTCGGATCTGGCCGCACCGCGCCCAGGATCGGGTTGGCGGCGATCGGGGAGACCTTGATCTTCGCGCCGGGGCGGGGGGCCTGGACCACCTTGCCGTTGCCCAGGTAGAGGGCTACGTGGGTGGCCTCGGGGAAGTAGACGACCAGGTCGCCGGGGCGGAGGCTGTTCAGGGGGACGTGGGGCAGGTCGGCCCACTGTTCCTGGCTGGTTCTCGGGATGGGCTTGCCGGCGTGGTCCCAGGCCTGTGAGGTCAGGCCCGAGCAGTCGTACGACGCCGGTCCCGCCGCGCCCCACTGGTACGGCTTCCCCAGCTGCCGCACCGCGTAGCGCACCGCGCGGTCGCCTTCCGGGGAGGGGGGCGGCGTGGTGGCGCTCAGGGCGCCGGACGTGGTGAGGCTCCGCTGGGCGTCCGCCGTCTCGGTCCGCTCCAGGTCCGCCAGGGCGGTGAGTTGGTCGGGGGTGAGGGCGGCCAGCATGCGCTCCACGTCGGAGAGGCGGGCCCGTACCTCGTCACGCTGCTTCTTCTGCTCCGCGGCGAGGGCGAGTCGGGTGTCGAGTGCCTCGCGGGCCCGGCGGGTCAGGGCGGACTGTCTCCGCTCGTCGTCGGCCAGCCGGCCCACCGTCTTCGCCCGCCCGCGCGCCAGTTCGCCGATGACATGGCCCTCGTCGAGCGCGTGCTGCGGGTCTCGGGCGAGGAGCAGGCGGAGGTACGGGGAGATCCCGGTGGCGTTCTGGTACTGCTGCCGGGCCAGCCGGCCCGCCTCGTCCTTGCTGCTGTGCAGGGAGAGCCGGGCCTCGGCGAGCTCGCCGTCCAGCCGGGTCACCTCGGTGCGCTGCCGGTTCAGCCGTTCCTCGGCCGCGTTGTAGGTCTCGGTGGCCTGTTCGGCCTGCCGGTACGCCTGCTGAAGGTCCGTCAGCAGCTCGGCGACCGGCCGCCCGGGGTCGGGTGCGGCGAGTGCGGGCAGGGGCGTGAGTACGGCCTGGGCCGCCGCCACCGCGGCCGTACAGGCCAGACGCAGGAACCTTCCTGGCACGTCATCACCTCCGATGCGGGACGGTCTCTCCGTTCCACATCGCGATGATCACGTGATAATCAGACGTGTATGCGTGGTCCGCGCGGTGAATGTGCGCGATTCGGCGTAGTCATGTCACCCGTCGGTGTCGTCCGGCCCACCGGGCGGCGTTACGTCCGGTGCGGGGGCCGGTTCCGGCTTCGACCACGGCCACCTCGGCTTGCCGCCGCCCGTCCCGCCGCCCCTGCCCGTCGGGTCGTACTCGTACTTCCAGCCCTGGGACAGCCCGAGGCGCTTGCTCTGCCCGCGGGGCACACGGCGGTAGACCAGGACCGTGGGCGGTCCGCCGGCCGGGTCCGGGACCGGGATGCGGTACGTCTTCGGGGGGTGGCCCGTCATACCGAGCAGCACGGGGAGCACCCGCCCGTCCATGGGGCCGCCCTCGAAGGGGGTGTCCTGACTCTTCACGGCACCAGTTTCAGCCATCCGCCGCGAGGGCGTCGACGAGGGCGGCGGTCTGCGGGTCACGGCGCGCGGTGACGCTGAGTACGGCGACGAACTGGTCGACCAGCCAGTCCCGCAGCTCGTCGAGGGGCGGCTGCTTGTCCTCGTCGAGCCAGATGAGGGAGGCCGCCTCGACGGCGGTGATCCACATCCGGACGGTCATCCGCAGCCGGGGGCCCGGGTCGGCGATGGCCAGGTGGCTGAGAATGTGCTGCGCAGCGGCCCGCCGTACGCCGTCCACGATCGCCGTCGTCCGCGAGGTCTCGACCACGCTGCCGCCCTGGAGCAGGGCGCTGAAGCCGGCGTCGTGCTGGTCGACGAAGGCGAGGTAGCGGTCGAGGGCGCGGGCGAGACGGGGCAGGAGGGGGCCCTCACGGGGTTCGTCGAAGCAGTGCTCGAGTTCCTCGGCGGCCGACCTGAGGGCGGCCTCGTAGAGCTGCTGCTTGCCGCCGGGGAAGTAGCGGTACACCAGAGGGCGGGAGACCCCGGCCGCCTCCGCCACGTCGTCGAGCGAGACGTCCTCGGGCGCGCGGTGCGCGAAGAGGGAGAGGGCCGCGTCGAGCAGCTGGCTGCGCCGCTCCTCGACGGACAGCCTGCGATAGGCGGGGGTGGCGGCCTGCGGGGTCATGGGAGCAGCGTAGTCGCCCGGGTACGGAGGGGTTGTGGCTGGTCGGACGGTCCGGACCGGGACGGTCCTGGCACCGGCCGGTTCCGGCCGGGGGCGCCCTCGTTCCGCCTGCCGGGCCCGGGCAGCCCCGGCGGCTTCACGGATCGCGCGGGGACCGGGTCACAGCTCAGCCGAAGGCGGTACTCAGCCCGCCTGCCCCCGCTCCGTACCGGCTGCCGACGGGACCGCCCGGAGCTTCACGTCGAGCTGCACCCAGGACAGGTCCGGGCCCTCGAGCTCGACGACAGCACTCCAGGCGGCGGTCAACTCGGTGAACTCCCAGAACGGCTCCCGGTGCATACGGACCACCCGGGCCGGGGAAATCAGGGCTCCCGGCGGGCTGTCCGCCGGGAGCACCGCATCGCCGAGGAAGACCCCCCGCTCCAGACTGACGCTGCGGGCGTGGCAGACCACCCGGTGCGCCGAGGGACGCTCGTAGATGATCAGCACGTCCAGCAGACCCACGGGATCGGTGCTCATCGCTGTGCGGATGCCTCCGCCTCGGGTCTGGTGCGGATGAGGATACGATGCCGACCCTGCCGAACAGCCGAGCGACCCTCGACGACCGTCGCACGCATGGTTCGCATCGCGGGAACGGCAGTCGGAGCCCGGGTCGGAAACCCGTCAGGCTCCGGCGACCGAGGCCAGATAGGCGGCCGTCTTCTCCGGCTCGTAGAAGAAGTTCTCGTAGTCGGAGGGGTCGTTGAAGCCGTTGGCGAAGCGGTCGGCGGCCGGCTGGAGCTGGCCCGCGGCGCCGATCAGGTTGAGGATGTGCTCCGGCGGGGGCGCCAGCATGGCGTTCGTCCACTTGGTGACGTGCTGGGCCGTGTTCCAGTAGCGGTCGAACGTCTCCTGCATCCAGGTCTCGTCGAACTCCTGCTCACCCTGTTCGAGGATCGAGGCGAGGTAGGAGGCGGCGCACTTGGCGGCGGAGTTGGAGCCCTGGCCCGTGATCGGGTCGTTGGCCACGACGACGTCCGCGACGCCGAGGACCAGGCCGCCGCCGGGGAGGCGGCCGATCGGGTTGCGGACGGTAGGGGCGTAACGGCCGGCGAGGGTGCCGCCGGCGTCGGTCAGTTCGACCTTGGTGGCCCGCGCGTGCTCCCAGGGCGTGTACCGCTCCATGAGTTCCAGGGTCAGGGAGAGGTGCTCCGAGGGGTCCTTGACGCCGTTGAAGACGTCCAGCGGGCCGCCGGGTATGCCCTCCCAGAAGAGGATGTCGGCGGGTCCCGAGGTGGTCAGGGTCGGCATGACGAAGAGCTCGCCGACACCGGGGACCAGGTTGCAGCGGACCGCGTAGTAGTCCGGGTGCTCGGGGCGGGGGCCGAGGCCGTGCACGTAGGAGACGGCCAGGGCCCGCTGCGGCTCGGTGTAGGGGGAGCGAGAGGCGTCGCGGCCGAACATCGACACCAGCTCGCCCTTGCCGGCCGAGACCAGCACCAGGTCGTACGTGCGGGCGAAGTAGTCGAGGTCGCCGACCGCCGCGCCGTGGATGACCAGCTGGCCGCCGCGCTGCGCGAACGTCTCCATCCAGCCGGCCATCTTCACCCGCTGGTCGACCGACTGCGCGTACCCGTCGAGCTTGCCCACCCAGTCGATCGCGCGGGCCGCGGGGCCCTCGCCCCAGGAGCCGGGGGCGGCGACCGAGACGCCGAGTCCTTCGATCTTCGGGGCCTGGGACTCCCAGAAGTTCAGCTGGAGATCGCGCTCGTGCTGCAGTGCCGTGTGGAACATGCACTGCGTCGACATGACCCGGCCGGAGCGGATCTCGTCCGCGGTCCGGTTCGACATCAGGGTGACCTCGTAGCCGTGCGACTGGAGGCCGAGGGCGAGCTGGAGACCGGCCTGGCCGGCCCCCACGACGAGTATCTTCCGCATGCGGTGGTGGCTCCTAAGGGTTCAGAAGATCTACTCGGGCGTTTCGTCCAGCGCGTGGGCGACCAGGGACAGCAGTGTCTCGATGGCCGAGATCCGGCGGCGGGCGTCCATGATCATTACAGGTATGTGCGGAGGGATCGTCAATGCCTCGCGCACGTCCTCGGGTTCGAAGCGCTCGCTGCCGTCGAAGTGGTTGACCGCGACGACGTACGGCAGTCCGCAGCTCTCGAAGTAGTCCAGCGCCGGGAAGCAGTCCTTCAGGCGCCGGGTGTCCGCGAGGACGACGGCGCCGATCGCGCCGCGCACCAGGTCGTCCCACATGAACCAGAACCGCTGCTGGCCCGGCGTGCCGAACAGGTAGAGCACCAGGTCGTCGTCGAGCGTGATGCGGCCGAAGTCCATGGCCACGGTGGTGGTCGTCTTGCCGGGCGTGGCGGTGAGGTCGTCGGTCTCCTCGCTCGCCTCGGTCATCAGCGCCTCGGTCTGCAGGGGCGTGATCTCCGAGACGGCGGTGACCAGCGTGGTCTTGCCGACGCCGAAGCCGCCGGCCACGACTATCTTCGTGGCGATGGGGGCCCGGCTGCGGTCCGTCTGCCAGGACCGTATGTGCTCCTCCCCGTCGAGGAGCGGGTTGACGCCGGTGGCGTCAGAGACGGCGTAGTCCACTCAGCACCCTTTCCAGCAGAGCGCGGTCCGGGCGGCCGGCGCCGTGACCGGTCCCGGTGCCGTACACACGGATCTTTCCCTGGTCCGCGAGGTCACTGAGCAGGACCCGGACCACGCCGAGCGGCATCTTCAGCAGCGCGGCGATCTCGGCCACCGTGCGCATGCGGCGGCACAGTTCGACGATGGCCCGCATCTCCGGCATCACCCGGGTGTTGAGGGAACCATTCGTCAGTTCCTTGCGCTCCTCCGGGGCCTCAAGGGCGGCCACGAAGGTCTCGACCAGCAGGACGTGGCCGAAGCGGGTACGGCCGCCGGTGAGCGAGTAGGGGCGGACGCGGGCGGGTTTGCGGTCGCCGCCGCGTACCGGGAGGTTCTGCCTGCGGTTCTTCGGCGCGTTGCTCATCGGCCACTCCTCGGCGCGTCGGCCTCCAGGGACTGGCGTAGCTCGGTGCGGAGTTCGGGGGTGAGGACGTGGCCGGCGCGGCCGACGAACAGTGCCATGTGATATGCCACCACGCTCATGTCGCACTCCGCGCTGCCGTGCACACCCAGCAGCGAGCCGTCGCTGATCGACATCACGAAGAGGCTGCCCTCGTCCATCGCGACCATCGTGTGCTTGACCGGGCCGAAGTCCATCAGCTTGGCGGTGCCGACGGTGAGGCTGCCGATGCCGGAGACGATGGTGGCGAGGTCGGCGGCGGAGCCGCGCGGGCCCTTCCGTTTCTCGTTCCTGGCCTCGCGGGCCGCTTCGTTCTGGCCGGGGTCCGAGGAGAGCAGGAGCAGTCCGTCCGAGGAGACCACGGCGACCGACTGGATACCGGGCACCTCCTCGATGAGGTTGCTCAGCAGCCAGTGCAGGTTACGAGCCTCACTGCTCAGTCCGAAGGTACTGGGCGCGGTCAACTGCTTGCCTCCTCGACAGTGCCCCCCGTGGCTTCCTCGGATACGGCTGTTCCGGGTACGGCTCGTACGGTGCTCGGCACCTTGTTCTGCCCCGTCTGCTCGGCGATCTCCGCCTCGACGTCACGCCGGCCGGCGTCGGCGCCCCGGCGGAAGCCGCCGAGCCTGCGGCGGAGGGCATCCGCGTCGACGCCGGTGCTGCGCTGGCGGGGCGGTGGGGCGGGAGCGGTGATCTTCGGGGTGCGCTTGGGAAGGCCCTTGCTGGTGACCTCGTCGTCGTCCTCGGCTTCGCCTTCGGCGGTTTCGTTCCCACCCGCATCACCCGTGCGGCTCTCGTGGTCGGGTGCGGGTGGCCCCGGCGGGGCGTACTCGCCGTCGGCGGCCGCGGGCAGCGGGCGGGCGGGAGCACCGGCGTCGGCCGGATGCACCCGCTCCCCGGCCGCACCCGCACCCGTCTCCGGCTCCAGCGGGACCAGCAGTTCCATCGTCGTCTCGGCGAACGTCTCCGCCGGTGCCTTCGGGCGGGCCGTCGGCTCGGGGGCCGCCGCCTTCGGCGGGGCCGCCTGTTCGTGCACGGCGTCCTCGTCGGCCCGCCGTACCTGCGGCACCGCCTCTTCGTCGGCCCCCCGCACGGCCGAACCCTGCTCGTCCGCCTCCCGTACCGCCTTCTCCGCCAGCGTCACCAGAAGGTCGCCGGACGTGGAGCGGCCGTACAGGACGTTGGAGTTGACCTCCGCGTCCGCGCCGGGGAGGGAGTAGGCGTGGGCGCCGGCCGGGGTCGTCGTGGCCGAGGGGACCGCCGTCGGCGGGGCCTGGGCCAGCAGCGGCTGGGGCAGGACCACGACCGCCGCCACCCCGCCCTGCTTCTGCTCGCGCAGCTGGACGCGGACGCCGTGCCGGTGGGCCAGCCGGGCCACCACGTAGAGACCGAGGCCGAGACCTTCCTCGCCCTCCTGGTCGTACGGCGACTCGGGGTCGAAGTCGGCCAGGCGGCCGTTGAGGCGGACCATGCGGTCGGCGGTCATGCCGATGCCCTCGTCCTGGACGGAGAGCATGACCTCGCCGCTCTCCAGCAGCCAGCCGGAGACCTCGACGGGGACGTCGGGCGGGGAGGACGCGGTGGCGTTCTCCATCAGTTCGGCGAGGAGGTGCGAGAGGTCGTCGGCCGAGAAACCGGCCACATGCACGTGCGGGGGAAGGGAGGCGATCCGGACCCGCTCGTAGCGCTCGATCTCGCTGACCGCCGCCCGGACGACGTCCACCAGCGGGATCGGGCCCGCGTGCTGCTGGACGTGTTCGGTGCCGGCGAGGACCAGGAGGTTCTCGCTGTGGCGGCGCATGACCGTGGCGAAGTGGTCGAGCTTGAAGAGGGTCGACAGGCGGTCGGGGTCCTGTTCGCGCTCCTCCAGGGTCTCGATCACCGCCAGCTGGCGTTCGACCAGGCCGAGCGTGCGCAGTGCGAGGTTGACGAAGGTGGAGCCGATGCTGGTGCGCAGCCGCTCCAGCTGGTCGGCGGCGTCGGTGACTTCGGCGCGCAGTTCCTCGCGGGCGTCGGCCATCTTCTGGCGCTGGCCGACCAGGTGCTTGCGGTCGGTCTCCAGGGTGGCGATGCGGTCGTAGAGCTCGGCGGCGTGCGCGTGCAGGGCGTTGACGGAGCGGACGACCTGGGCGAACTCGTCGTTGCGGCCGGTGAAGGCGATCGGTTCCGCGGTGCGCGGGTCCTCGGCCTCGGCCAGGCGGCCCGAGCCCCGGCGGAGCACGGAGAGGGGGCGGGTGAGGGTGCGGGCCATGGCCGTGGCGATGCCGACCGCGACCAGCATCAGGGCGCCGAGCACCGCGACCCGGATCTCCAGCGCGGTGACGTCGTCGTCGCGGAGCCCCGCGAGGTCCTTGGTGCGGTGGTCGTAGAGGGCCGACTCCACGCCCCGCATCAGCTCGACCCGGGCGGACAGCGCCGCGTCCAGCTTCTTGGTGCCGGTGCCGAGGTCGTCGTCGGAGAGGGTCGGCTGGTCGGTGAGGGCGGCCAGGTACTTGTCCGCGTTGTTGACGTCGTTGCCGGTGACCGTGGAGTCGTACGAGTCGACCGCCGCCTTGGGCGCGGTGTCGCGGAAGTCGGCGAGGGCCGCGTCGGCGCGCAGCCTGGCCTGCTGGGCGGCGGCGGTGAGCGCGTCGCGCTGCTTCTTGTCGGCGGCCGAGGTGGTGGTGCTGGTGGTGGGCAGACCGGTGAGCGGGTCGATCGTGGTCTGGGTGGTGCTCGGGATGTTCAGGGCGGCGAGCAGGAGGCCCCGGGCCGCCGCGGACTGCTGGACGGCGGAGTCCAGTTCGGCGAGCGCGTAGGCGCCCGAGCCGGCCCTCGGGGGCATCTGCTCGGCCAGTTCCTCGGCGAGCCGGTGCAGTTCGGTGATGGTCCCCGAGTACGCCTCGTGGGTTTCGAGGGCCGTGCTCTTGCCGGTGAGCGCCGCGCGGCGGACGGCGGCGATGCCGTCGAGGTCGGTACGCAGCCAGCCGGGGGCGTCGGTGTCCGCGCGCAGGTCCTCGACCTGGCGGTCGACACGGGCGCTGCGGTCCTCCGAGGGCGCCTTGGACTTGGGGCGGCCCGCCGCGATGTAGGAGGTGACGTCGTCGCGCTCGTCGGCCAGCGAGTTGGCGAGGGCCAGCGCGTCCTGGGTTCGGCCGGCCAGGGTCACCAGGTCCTGGGAGTCGCTCAGCTGCCCGGAGGCGGTGAGCAGGGCGGGCGCTCCGGCCCCCGCGATCGCGGCGGCGACCACGGCCACGGCCAGGATCAGCCGGGTGCGGACGTGCTTGGGGCGGCCGGTGCCTACGGGGGCCGCGGCGCCCGTTTCGGAGGCCGTCGTCTTGCCTGTGCGCCGAGGCCGCGTCTTCTGCACCGGTGCTCGCATTCCTGAACTCGTGTTACCCAAGGGGCTGGGTGGCACCCCGTCATAATCCCCGGCATTTCGGTGCCCAGTGGTGCGCGCACCCGATTCGTACGGTCCCCGACCCTCCCAGCGCCGGTGGGCAGTGGACTCACATCGACCCACCCGCCACCCGAAGGAGTGAACATCGGAGGGGAGTTGGCGGGCAAGTTCCGGCGGACCGTGCGGGGTCCTTTTCCGGCTGGCCGGTTGGACGCGGACGGCAGGCTTTGGCAGGATTCGCCACCGCAGCTTCCCGGAGTACGCCATTCCACCCCAAAACAGGCGGCTGACCTGCGGAACCGCGTCAGTTCCAAGGTCGTTGCCAGCCTTTGGTGAAGCCTGTGCAGGGGTCGTGCAGACTGGCTGAATGCGTACTGAAGTCGTTTCGGAACCCGGCACCCCCGAGCGCCCCAACGAGGACTTCGCCGGTGTCGGGCTTCCCGCCTCGGGGCAGGGGGGTTGTGTGATCGTCCTGGACGGGGTCACCCCACCGCGGGACGGCACCGGGTGTCTGCATTCCGTCCCCTGGTTCACCGCGCGGCTGGGCGGCGCGCTGACCGAACTGACCGTTTCGCGAGGAGATCTGACGCTGCGAGAGATCCTCGAACGGGCGATCGATCGCACAGCCGCCGCACACGGTGGCACCTGTGACCTTTCTCACCCGCGCACACCCCAGGCGACGGTCGTGCTGAGCCGCTGGTCCGAGGAGACCGTGGAGTTCCTGGTCCTGTCGGACTCCGCGCTGCTCCTGAGGTCCCCCGACGGCACGGTCACCCCGGTCCTGGACGACCGGCTCGACCGCGTGCCCCGCGCCTCACTGGCCTCGGACGCGATCGCCGACGCCACGGTCCGCAACAGGGAGGGCGGCTTCTTCACGGCCGCCGCCGACCCCTCGGTGGCCGCCCGCGCGGTCACCGGGACCGTGCCCCGCGCCGAGGTCCGCGCACTGGCCGCCCTCACGGACGGGGCGACCCGCTGGACGGAGAAGTTCCGCGAGGGCGACTGGACGGCCCTTCTCGGCGTCGTCCGCAAGGAGGGGGCGCGGGCACTGGTCGACCGGGTGCGGGAGCTGGAGGCGGCCGACCGGGAGGAGCGGGTGTTCCTGCGGCGGAGCAAGACGCACGACGACGCGACGGTGGTGTACGTCGAGCTGTGAGGCTCCCGGTGGCGGCGTGACGGCTACTTCTCCATGACGCCGTTCAACTGGTGGAGCAGCCGGGCCAGTTCCGCGACCTCCAGGCGGGGCCAGTGGGCGAGCTGGCGGACGTAGCGGCCGCGGCGGGCCTCGCGGACCGTGCCGACCCGACGCCGGCCCTCGTCGGTGAGGGCGACCAGCCAGGCCCGCCCGTCGGCCGGGTCGGGCTCCCGGGCGATCAGGCCCAGCTCCTCCAGGGCGCGCAGCTGGCGGGACATGGTGGCCTTGCCGACGCCGATGTAGGCGGCCAGTTCGGTGGCGCGCTGGCCGCCGCACTCGTCGAGCCGCACGAGCAGTCCGTACGCGGCGGACTCCAGGTCGGGGTGGACCTCCCTGGCCATCTCGCCCTGACTGGCCCGGGCGCGGCGCAGCAGCACCGTCAACTCGCGCTCCAGGGCCAGGAACTCCTGGTCCGCACCACTCGGCGTCAACCCGGTGGCGTCGCCCCGTTCGTCGCCCTGTTCGTCCTCGTGCACGTCAGCACCCCTGATCGGTTTCGCAGTCCTGAAAGTTTCCGTCAAGCCCCGTCATCGCCGCAGCTCGCCAAGTATTCCGCAGGCTCAGACCAAGGGCAGCCTCCGGACCCCCTTCCCAGGGGGTCCGCCACGTGCGTGGCGTCCACACCAAGGCCATTGCCGACATGCCCACGCCAGCAGATGGGGTCACGCCGTGTGACACCGCGTCGTGTCGCGCCGCGTAGACGGACCGCCTCTGGCATACCTGGGATCTTCACCTCACCCCACGGAGGCACGTCATGCCCGTGCACAGACCCGCCCCCACACTCCTCACCGCCCTGCTCGCGCTGCTGCTGGCGGCGCTCTCCCCGACCTCCGCCCACGCCGAGGCCCACGCCGACGCGTCCGGCCCTGCCGTCCCGGTCCGCGGCTCGGCGTACATGGGCATGGGCGTCCTGGCCCACGACGGCCAGAGCGGCACGCCCAAGACCGGCCTCGCCACCCAGACCGAGGGTGTCGACGTCGCCAGCTACCAGGGCGACGTGGCCTGGTCGACCCTGCTGAGCAGCGGGGTCAGATGGGCGTACACCAAGGCCACGGAAGGCACGTACTACACGAACCCCTACTTCACCCAGCAGTACAACGGCTCCTACGACGTCGGCATGGTCCGCGGCGCCTACCACTTCGCGACCCCGGACACCACGGGCGGCGCCGCCCAGGCCGACTACTTCGTCGACCACGGCGGCAACTGGTCCAAGGACGGCCAGACCCTCCCCGGCGTCCTGGACATCGAGTGGAACCCGTACGGCGCAGCGTGCTACGGCAAATCCGCGAGCGGGATGGTCACCTGGATCACCGACTTCCTGAACCGGTACAAGGCCCGGACGGGCCGGGCCGCGGTCATCTACACGGCGACCAGCTGGTGGAAGGACTGCACCGGCAACTACAGCGGTTTCGGCGCCAGCAACCCGCTGTGGGTCGCCCGGTACGCCTCGGACGTGGGCACACTGCCGGCCGGCTGGTCGGCGTACACGATGTGGCAGTACACGTCGACCGGACCGACGGTCGGTGACCACGACAAGTTCAACGGGGCCCTGGACCGGGTGGTCGCCTTCGCCAACGGGTAGGCGGTTCCGGAGCGCCCCGAAGGGGCGCGGGGCTGTATCAATGTGCGGCTCCGCCGCGTGGGCGCGACCAGCCACGACGGCGCCGCGGACGAATGACGGCACACAGGGCGAAGGCCCGGGCCCCCTCGCGGGGATCCGGGCCTTCTGCATCCGGCAGCGTCCGTCACGCCGCTACCGGAACCTCCGGCGCCGCGCCGTTCGTGGCGGGCGCGAGCGCCAGCTCCAGGACCTGCCGGACGTCGGTCACGGCGTGGACGTCGAGCTTGTCCAGCACCTCGGCCGGGACGTCGTCCAGGTCGGCCTCGTTGCGCTTCGGGATGATGACGGTCGTCACCCCGGCGCGCTGGGCGGCGAGCAGCTTCTGCTTCACGCCGCCGATGGGCAGCACCCGGCCGGTCAGCGAGACCTCGCCGGTCATCGCCACGTCCGTGCGGACCAGCCGGCCGGAGAGCAGCGACGCGAGGGCCGTCGTCATGGTGACGCCGGCGCTCGGGCCGTCCTTCGGCACCGCGCCCGCCGGGAAGTGGATGTGCACGCCCCGCTCCTTCAGGTCGCCGACCGGAAGCTCCAGTTCGGCGCCGTGCGAGCGGAGGAAGGACAGGGCGATCTGCGCCGACTCCTTCATCACGTCGCCCAGCTGACCGGTGAGGGTCAGACCCGCCGCGCCCGTCTCCGGGTCGGCGAGGGACGCCTCGACGAAGAGGACGTCGCCGCCGGCGCCGGTGACCGCGAGGCCGGTGGCGACACCCGGGACCGCCGTGCGGCGCTCGGCCGGGTCCTGCGCGGACTCGGGCACGTGGTGCGGGCGGCCGATCAGGGCGCGCAGGTCCTCGTCCCTGATGGTGAACGGCAGCTCCCGGTCGCCCAGTTCGTGCTGCGCGGCCACCTTGCGGAGCAGCCGGGCGATCGAGCGCTCCAGGGTGCGGACGCCCGCCTCACGGGTGTACTCGCCGGCGAGCTTGCGCAGCGCGCTCTCGTCGAGGATCACCTCGTCCTTGCCGAGACCGGCCCGGTCCAGCTGGCGCGGGAGCAGGTGGTCACGGGCGATGACGACCTTCTCGTCCTCGGTGTAGCCGTCCAGGCGGACCAGCTCCATACGGTCGAGCAGGGCCTCCGGGATCGCCTCCAGGACGTTGGCGGTGGCGAGGAAGACGACGTCGGACAGGTCGAGTTCGACTTCCAGGTAGTGGTCGCGGAAGGTGTGGTTCTGCGCCGGGTCCAGGACTTCGAGCAGGGCCGCGGCCGGGTCGCCGCGGAAGTCGGAGCCCACCTTGTCGATCTCGTCGAGCAGGACGACCGGGTTCATCGAACCGGCCTCCTTGATGGCCCGCACGATCCGGCCGGGCAGCGCGCCGACGTAGGTACGGCGGTGGCCGCGGATCTCGGCCTCGTCCCGGACACCGCCGAGGGCGACCCGGACGAACTTGCGGCCCATGGCGTGCGCGACCGACTCGCCGAGCGAGGTCTTGCCGACGCCGGGCGGGCCGACGAGGGCGAGGACGGCACCGCCACGGCGGCCGCCGATGACCCCGAGCCCCCGGTCGTTACGGCGCTTGCGCACCGCCAGGTACTCGGTGATCCGCTCCTTCACGTCCTCCAGGCCGGCGTGCTCGGCGTCCAGGATCGCCTTGGCGCCCTGGATGTCGTACGCGTCCTGGGTCCGCTCGTTCCACGGCAGTTCGAGCACCGTGTCCAGCCAGGTGCGGATCCACGAGCCCTCGGGCGACTGGTCACTGGACCGCTCCAGCTTGTCGACCTCCTTGAGCGCGGCCTCGCGGACCTTCTCGGGCAGGTCGGCGGCCTCCACGCGGGCGCGGTAGTCGTCGGACTCCTCGCCGTCCTTCGCGGCGTCGCCGTTCAGCTCGCGCAGCTCCTTGCGGACCGCCTCCAGCTGGCGGCGGAGCAGGAACTCGCGCTGCTGCTTGTCGACGCCCTCCTGGACGTCCTTGGCGATGGTCTCGGCCACGTCCTGCTCGGCGAGGTGGTCGCGGAGCTGCTGGGTGGCCAGCTTGAGGCGGGCGACCGCGTCGGTGGTCTCCAGGAGTTCGATCTTCTGCTCGGTGGTCAGGAAGGGCGAGTAACCGGAGTTGTCGGCGAGCTGGGACACGTCGTCGATGGCCTGCACGCGGTCCACGACCTGCCAGGCGCCGCGCTTGCGCAGCCAGGCGGTGGCGAGGGCCTTGTACTCCTTGACCAGTTCGGTGACATGACCGGGCACCGGGTCCGGGACGTTCTCGTCGATGCGGGTGCCCTCCACCCACAGGGCGGCACCCGGGCCGGTGGTGCCGGCGCCGATGCGCACCCGGTAGCGGCCGCGGATCAGCGCGCCCGGGTCGCCGTCGGCCAGGCGGCCGACCTGTTCCACAGTGCCGAGCACACCGGTGCCCGGGTAGGTCCCGTCGACACGCGGCACCAGCAGCACCTTGGGCTTGCCGGGTTCGGTGCGGGCGGCGGCCTGCGCAGCCTCCACGGCGGCGCGTACATCAGGGTCCTTCAGGTCCAGCGGGACCACCATCCCGGGCAGCACGACCTCGCCGTCGAGAGGCAGCACAGGGAGGGTGAGTGATGCGGACGTCGAAGCCATGATCTCCCCTTCGGCAGTCAACTTGAGTTATGCCGACTCAATGCACGTGAGCCACCGAATGTTCCCAGGGGTGCGTTCGCTGTCAGCGATCGGCTGCTGACCAGGTCGTACGGGGCGTACGACGGAGAAAGCAGCCAAGGTCCACGCCCGTAAAAACAGTTGATCGGCACGGGCGCATTCCCCGTACGGTCGGCCGGTGACCGACACCGACCTCACCGCGGCCCTGCTGGCCGCCTACGACGCCCAGATGCGCGCCGTCCAGCCCGTCCCCGCGCCCGGGATCACCTACGAGCACGACGGTCCCGTCCTCCGGGTCGTGGGCCAGCACCGCGGCTTCGTGACCGGGCCGCGCGACTGGGGCGGTGTCCGCGGCCCCGAGCTGAACGCGCTGATCGCCCGGCAGCGGGACTTCTTCGCGGCGCGCGGCGAGGCGGTGGAGTGGAAGACGCGCGGGCACGACGAGCCGGCGGACCTCCCCGACCGGCTGCGCGCGGCGGGCTTCGTGCCCGAGCCGCCGGAGACGGTCGTGATCGCCCTGGTCGAGGAACTGGCCGTGGCCGCCCCTGCCCTCCCCCCGGGCGTGACGCTGCGCCGGGTCACCGCCGACGCCGACCTGGACCGGATCGCCGCGCTGGAGACCGCGGTGTGGGGCGAGGACATGGCGTGGATCGCCGGGTACCTGAGGGGCCGGCTCGCGGTGGACCCGGACGGCACCGAGATCTATGTCGCCGAGGCGGCCGGGGAGGTCGTGTCGGCGGCCTGGGTGGCCTTCCCGCCCGGCACGGACTTCGCCATGCTGCTGGGCGGCTCAACGCTGGCCGAGTGGCGCGGCAAGGGCATCTACCGCGCGCTGGTGGCCCTCCGGGCGACCCGCGCGGCGGCCCGGAACGCGCCCTACCTCCTCGTGGAGGCCTCGGACGACAGCGCCCCGATCCTCAAGCGACTGGGCTTCACGGCAGTGACGACAACGACCCCGTACGTCTGGACCCCGGCCCGCTGAAGCGCGCCCCTCCAGGGGCGCGGGGCTGTATGTGACATGCGGCTACCGCCGCGTGGCCGCGGCCAGCCCCCACCGACCCGCAGGCGCCCACCGGCCGGTCCGGCACCGCCGGACAACGCCGTCGGGGTCGAGCACCGTCGCGGCGGAGAGAAAAGGGACCGGCGACCGACCTGCCGCGACCACGGCACGTGACGCCGACAGACCTGGCCCCCTACCTCAGCTCCCGCCCCAGGAACCCCAGTAGTCGCTCGTGTGTTGGCGACCCGGCGGGTACCGGTACCTCGGGGCCGAACATCCCCGGTGTCCGGAAGGCGTCGAAGCCCGGCATCGCCCGCATGGTCGCCAGGAGTTCCCCGCACAGCTCCTCGTCCAGTACCCCGCGCTGCCCGGTCGCGACCGCCAGGTCCGCCCCGTGGACGCACACCTCGGTCAGGTGGATCAGCGCGGCGGTGGGGCCGGGCAGCACGCCCAGCGAGATCCGCACGGTCGTGTCCAGCACGCCGGGCCGGTGCCAGGCCGCCCGGTCCAGCTCCGCGGCCGTCGCGTAGCCGGCCCGCGGGTCGTCCCCCAGCCAGTCGTCCTCGTGCTCGCGCCCGGCCTCGGTACCGGTCAACTGGGCGGCGAAGATGCGCATCCCGCCCACCGTGTGGTTGAGGGCCGTCCGCACGTCCCACTCCGCACACGGCGTCGGCGCCGTCCACTGCCCCGCCGTGATCCCTTCGACCACCCGCCCGGTCGCCGCCAGCGCCCGGTCGATCTGCCCCACCACGTCCGCCACTTCGGCCTCCCCCGGTGCCGCTGCCATGACTCCGCAAGGGCATCGCTACACCACCGCAACGCAACTCACAGGAAAAAAGCCGAAACTGCCAGCGGATTCACAGCGAACAGCGCACAACGGGGCTCGGGGGGACACATGGGTGACAAGCAGCCGGCGCCTGGCCGGCCCGGCCGACGTGCCGTGCTCACCGGCGCCGCCGTCGTCGCGGCCGGCGCCGCCGTCCCGTTGGCCCTGCGGGCCGTGGACGACGACGGGGCCGGCTCCCCCGCCCCCGCCCGCACCGCCCCCGCCGCCCCCGCCGCGAGCCGGCCCCCGGCGTCGTCGGCCTCGCCCCTCCCCCGCACCGACCCGCGCCCGAACATCCTCCTGGTCCTCACCGACGACCAGCCGAAGGAGACGGACTGGGCGATCCGCCGTACCGCCGACTGGCTGGGCGGGCAGGGGGTGACCTTCGCGCGGGCGCATGCCAACACCCCGCTCTGCGCGCCCTCCCGGGCCTCGATCATGTCGGGGCGGTACGCGCACCACCACGGCGTCCTCGACACCCGCCACCCGTACCACCTCGACCAGCACACCACCGTGCAGCGGCAGTTGCACGAGGCCGGCTACCGCACCGGGCTGTTCGGCAAGTACCTCAACTACTGGCACACCGGCGACAACCCGCCGCACTTCGACGAGTGGCTCCTCCAGGAACCGGTGGCGTACTACAACGGCCACTACAACGACAACGGCACCGTCCGGAACATCCCCGGCTACAACACCCACGTCATCAGGGACCGCGCCCTCGCCTTCATCGACGGGTCGCGCACCGACACCCGGCCCTGGTTCGCGTACGTCGCCACCCGCAGCGCGCACGAACTCAACATCCCGGAGCGGAAGTACGCGCACGCGCGCGTGCCGGAGTGGCCGGGCCGGCCCTCCGTCTACGAGGGCGACAAGAGCGACAAGCCCCCGTTCCTGCGCACGGCGAAGCACACGTACGACCAGGGAAAGGCGCTGCGCAGGCGCCAGTTGCGCACCCTGCTGTCGGTGGACGACGCGATGCGGGACTTCCAGGACAAGCTGCGCGCGCTGGGGCAGCTGGAGAACACGCTCGTGCTGTTCACCAGCGACCACGGGCTGTGCTGGGCGGACCACGGCTGGCTGCGCAAGTCGGTGCCGTACCGGCCGAGCCTGGAGGTGCCGTTCTGGCTGTCCTGGCCGGCGCACGGCCTGGGCAGGGGCACCGTCGACGACCGGCTCACCGGCCATGTCGACATCGCCCCGACCTTCCTGGACGCGGCCGGCATCACCCCGGACACCCCGCACGACGGCCACTCGCTGCTCGACACCCGCAACGACCGTGACCTTCTCCTCGCCGAGTGGTGGTGGAACCGGCAGGACCAGGAGCCGATCCACACCTGGGCCACCCACGTCGGCAGGTCCACGCAGTACACGGAGTACTACCGCACCCGCCTCGACGGGCAGGGCCGGCCCACGCAGGGCGACGGCGCGGTCCTCTTCCGCGAGTTCTACGACCTGGCCGCCGACCCGTACCAGCTCACCAACCGCCTGCACGGCGCCACGGCCGAACAGGAAGCGGCCCTCGGCGTCCCGGAGTCGGCGAAGAGCCTGGCGGCGGCGCGGCGCGCGTGAGTGTTCAGGCGGTGCGTCGCGCCTGGGTGTTCAGGCGGCGACGGCGAGGGCCGGGTCCGGGGCCCGCTCCCGCCGCCAGCGCCGTACCACCGGCCAGAGCCCGGTCCCGATGGCCAGCGCGATCAGGTGGCCCCAGTTGGTCATCGGGTCCTGGAAGGCGATGAGGTCGGTGACGAGGCTGTAGCCGACCAGCGCGAGCAGCGGCCAGCGCAGCCAGGGGGCCAGGAGACCGGAGAGCGCACCGATGCTGGCGGCCACGCCGAAGCTGATGCCGTAGTCGAGACGGTGCAGGGAGGTGTCGGGGAGGTGGCCGGCCAGGACCGCGAGGCCGACCGGGACCTCGGTCGCGAGGGTCGCCAGGACGTGGCCCGTCAGGAAGACGAGGATCGCGCGGGCACCGCCTATCCGCCGCTCCAGCGCGGTCAGGACGAGCACGAAGGCCAGCGCGAACGGCGACAGCAGCCCGCCCGCGATCCACACCGCGCTGGCCAGCAGGACGAAGACCGGGGTGCGCAGCAGATGGGCGACATCGGTGCTGGAGTCCTGGTAGAGCGTGTGCAGCAGGCCGGGACTCGCGTAGCTCGCGAAGAGCGAGGTGAGGGCCAGGATCGCCGTGTAGGTGAAGGTGACCGGGGTGCCGGTGGGGGTGGGGAGCAGCCGCCAGGGCAGCAGGCGCCGGGCCGTCGGGCGCCAGGGGTACGGACGGAGGGCGGGGCCGGCGGTCTCCGGGGCGGGTGCCGCGACCGGGCCGCGCTGGCGCGGTACGCCGTCGAGCAGGGCGGCGACGTCCCCGGCGGGAAGGGGCTCGGGCGTGGGCGTCGATGCGGCCCTCACGGTCCGTTCCACGGTGAGGCGCTCCTTCCGTTTCACCCCACCCTTCGCCGTCCCGCGAGCCGCTGTCTGTGACCGAGGCCACCCGGGGGACGATTCACAGGATTTTCTGAAGAACCAAGAGGGGTCAGGAGGAACCATACGAGCCGCATCCGGTCACCCGCGGGCGCGAAGCGCCGGGCGGCCCCTCGAACGGGTGACACCCGTGCGGCTGCCCGCCACCCGTAATTCGTGTGGCCGCAAAGCCCTGTTGGGGCAGGATGGCCGCCATGACCAGCTCAGCCTCCGCAAGCTCCGCGGCCTCCGCGTACGTCGGTTCCCCTGGTTCCCCTGTGGTCCTGGACCGGCGCGACGGGCCGTACGGCGAGGTGGTGCTGCGCAGACACGGCGAACTCCTGCAGATCATCGCCAACGGCTGCTTCCTGATGGACACCTCCGACGGACGCTCGGAACGGTTGCTCGTGGACGCCGCCCACCAGGCGCTGGACGGGCGGAGCGAGCCGGCGGTGCTGATCGGCGGGCTGGGCGTCGGGTTCTCGCTCGCCCATGCCGCACAGGACCCCCGCTGGGGGCGGATCACGGTCGTGGAGCGGGAGGCGGCGGTCGTCGACTGGCACCGGGACGGCCCGCTCTCGGCGCTCTCCGCCCGCGCGTTCGCCGATCCGCGCACAAGGATCGTCCAGAGCGATCTCGTCACTTACGTCAATGAGACATCGGACACGTTCGACGCGCTGTGCCTGGACATCGACAACGGCCCCGGCTGGACCGTCGACAAGGGCAACGAGGGGCTCTACTCGCCGGCCGGACTCGCGGGCTGCGCAAGGGTGTTGAGGCCGGGCGGGGTACTGGCCGTCTGGTCGGCGCAGCCCTCTGCCGAATTCGAAGAAACCTTGCGGAATGCCGGGTTCAAGCAGGTGCGTACCGAAGAGATCCCGGTTGCCCGGGGCGTTCCGGACGTCGTTCACCTTGCCGTCCGCCCTGGATAGCGAGTGCGCCTCCTGTCACCGTAATGTGCATCCCTGACGCGGATCATTCAAGCGTCAATCGCAGTCAGCAGTCATGGGATCACCCCACTGGTTCCGGAAAGCACACAGGGGCGGGCGATGGAGCAGACACACACCTCGCACAACGGCACGGCGACGGCGACTCCGGGCGCCCAGCGCCGGGTTCTGGTCGTCGAGGACGACCCCACGATCGTCGACGCCATCGCGGCCCGCCTGCGCGCCGAGGGGTTCCTCGTGCAAACGGCGGGCGATGGTCCGGCGGCCGTCGACACCGCCGAGGCCTGGCAGCCCGACCTGCTGATCCTCGACATCATGCTGCCCGGCTTCGACGGTCTGGAGGTCTGCCGGCGCGTGCAGGCCGCCCGTCCGGTGCCGGTGCTGATGCTCACCGCGCGGGACGACGAGACCGACATGCTGGTCGGCCTCGGGGTCGGCGCCGACGACTACATGACCAAGCCGTTCTCCATGCGGGAGCTGGCGGCGCGGGTGCACGTGCTGCTGCGGCGGGTCGAGCGGGCGGCCATCGCGGCCTCCACGCCCCGCTCGGGCATCCTGCGCCTCGGCGAGCTGGAGATCGACCACGCACAGCGCCGGGTCCGGGTGCGCAGCGAGGACGTACACCTCACCCCCACCGAGTTCGACCTCCTGGTGTGCCTGGCGAACACCCCGCGCGCGGTGCTCTCCCGTGAGCAGCTGCTCGCCGAGGTGTGGGACTGGGCGGACGCCTCCGGCACCCGCACGGTCGACAGCCACATCAAGGCGCTGCGCCGGAAGATCGGCGCCGAGCGGATCCGCACCGTGCACGGTGTGGGCTACGCCCTGGAGACACCGACGCCATGAGCGGAGGGCCGGCCGGACCGAGAGGCCCCGGGGAGGAGCCCTGGGGCGCCGTACGCCCGTTCTCGATCAAGACCAAGCTGGGCGCGCTCGTCGTCGTCTCGGTGCTGATCACCACCGGTCTGTCGATCGTCGCGGTGCACACCAAGACGGAGCTGCGCTTCATCACGGTCTTCTCGATGATCGCCACACTGTTGATAACGCAGTTCGTGGCGCATTCGCTCACCGCGCCGCTGGACGACATGAACGCGGTCGCCCGGTCGATATCGCAGGGCGACTACACGCGCCGGGTGCGGGAGAACCGCCGGGACGAGCTGGGCGACCTGGCCGAGACGATCAACGTCATGGCCGACGAGCTGGAGGCCCAGGACCGCCAGCGCAAGGAGCTGGTCGCGAACGTCTCGCACGAGCTGCGCACGCCCATCGCGGGCCTGCGGGCCGTCCTGGAGAACGTCGTCGACGGCATCGCCGAGCCGGACACCGAGACCATGCGCACGGCGCTGAAGCAGACCGAGCGCCTCGGGCGCCTGGTCGAGACCCTCCTCGACCTGTCCCGGCTCGACAACGGCGTCGTCCCCCTGCGGCAGCGCCGTTTCGAGGTGTGGCCGTACCTCTCGGGCGTGCTGAAGGAGGCCAACATGGTCGCCGGGGCGCGCGGGAGCATGACCTCGGGCTCCGGGAACCACACCCGTACCGACGTCCATCTGCACCTCGACGTCTCCCCGCCCGAGCTGACCGCGCACGCCGACCCGGAGCGCATCCACCAGGTCGTGGCGAACCTCATCGACAACGCGGTCAAGCACAGCCCGGCACACGGCCGGGTGACCGTGAAGGCGCGGCGCGGGCCGCAGCCGGAGTCGCTGGAGCTGGAGATCCTGGACGAGGGTCCCGGCATCCCGCGCTCGGAGTGGCACCGCGTCTTCGAGCGCTTCAACCGCGGCTCCGTACGGCGGCCGCACGGTCCGGGCAGCGACGGCGGCACCGGACTGGGGCTGGCGATCGCGCGGTGGGCGGTGGATCTGCACGGCGGCCGGATCGGCGTGGCCGAATCCGAGCGGGGCTGCAGGATTATCGTCACTCTCCCGGGGCTTTCATCCGTGCCAAGTTGACGTAAAGTTCGATCCGGAGCCTCAAGATCCATCTGTGGTCCGCGCGGCCGTCCGCACAGCCGGACACGTGTGATCAGGTGCGACCCCCGCGCATGTCGCGCCGGGCACCGGAGCGAGGTGATCACCGGCGTGGCGGAGCCATGCCCGGTTCCGTCCTCTCACAGCGCAACCACGCTTGTTTCCCGCCATATCAAGCCCTGAAACACGGTTTTCGGTGTGACTTACGCGACGATGAACCGGCCCGACCTGACCTTCGCGGTCTTGGAGGCGTAGCCTTTATTCCCGCTGTCCATAACCTTGTGAAGCGGAAGAGGGCGGTTGCCGCCGTGTCGCCACAGTCCCCCAGTAACTCGAGCATCTCGACCGACGCAGACCAAGCGGGCAAGAATCCCGCAGCCGCGTTCGGACCGAACGAGTGGCTCGTCGACGAGATCTATCAGCAGTACCTCCAGGACCCGAATTCGGTAGACCGAGCCTGGTGGGACTTCTTCGCCGACTACAAGCCGGGGGCGCCCGCCGCCTCGGCTCCGGCGGGTACCGCGGCCGCGGGGGCCGCGGGCACCACCTCCACGACACCCGCGCCGGCCCAGCCGGCGGCTCCGGCGCCCGCCGCGGCCGCGCCTGCCGCCCAGGCGCCCGCCG